>DASSMT010000418.1:0-20756 GCA_035688655.1 Polyangiaceae bacterium
CGGCCTGCAGGCGAATGCCTACGTGTTGATGCAAGGAGTTTCACTGGAGATGCAGGAACGGGTGCAGGAGATCGGATCCGCGGTCGAGCGCGGTGTCGCGCTGACTCGACAGCTGATCGGCTACAGTCGCCAAGAGCGTTCGCATCGGACGCGGCTGGCCGTGAACGAGCTGGTCGGGCAAGCCTTGCGGCTCCTCGAACACATGGTCGGCAGCGATGTGCGGTTGAGGTCCGAGCTCGATCCCGCTGCGGGCCATGTCATCGTCGAAGGGAACTTGATCGAGCAGGTGCTCATGAACCTGGTGATCAATGCCCGCGACGCGCTGCCACAGGGGGGTGACGTCGTGATCCGCACGGATGTGCTCTCGCTCGCTGGCGACGACAGTTTGCCGGCGGGCCGCTATGTCCGGCTCTCGGTCACGGACACCGGTAGCGGCATTCCCAGCGAACTGCAGGCGAAGGTCTTCGAGCCGTTCTTCACCACCAAGGCGCCGGGCCTGGGCACGGGCCTCGGGCTGTTCACGGTCCGCACCATTGCCCGGCGCAGCGGGGGAGACGTGCGACTCGTGAGCAGCTTGGAGCATGGCTCCACGTTCAGCGTTCTGCTCCCGCAAGTGGACGGCGAGCTCAGAGCGTCGCGCTCCGACGAACGAGGCCCCGCGCCGAGAGGCTCGGAGACGATCCTGGTCGTCGATGACGATCCCTCGGTGTTGCGCGGTATTTCCCTGGTCCTGCGCAGCCATGGGTACCAGGTGCTGGAAGCTCGCAGCAGCGACCAGGCGCGCGCGCTCGCCAGCCGCAACGGGCCGCGCGTGGACTTGCTGTTGAGCGACCTATCGATGCCGGGCTGCTCGGGACGCGAGCTTGCGCTGAACCTACTGCAACAACTGCCCGATCTCCCGGTCGTATTCATGACCGGCTTCTGCGAAACCGGCGAGGGCCCAGCGCCGGGCAGGCTCGACGGCCACGTCCTCCTGCAAAAGCCAGTCTATCCCGATACGCTCGTGCGGCACTTGCGGCTGGAGCTCGATGCAGCCAGCAAAGGGCGCTGCTTGGTCGGCTAGGCGGCTTAGCCCCGCGCTTGCGCTACGCCGACCGCCGGCGCGCGCTGCTCTCAGCCAGAGAGCGTTCTGCCATGGGCGCGTTCACGCAAGATGATGCGACTGAGCAGCTCCGCTCGACTTCGAACGCCGAGCTTGCGGAAAATCCCCTTGAGATGGTTTCGGACGGTGTGCGGCGAAATCCGCAGCTCGAGCGCCGCGGCACGCAGATCGGCGCCGGCAGCAATTTGACTCACGATTTCTGCTTCGCGTCGAGTGAGCCGATCGAACCCGGCCCGGGCTGTGTCTAACTCTACGGGACGGGGCTCGAGAGCCGGGCCAGCGCAAACGTCGGAACCCGCTTGGTCCAGGGGGAGGCTCGGGATTTTCCCGAGGTCTCGCAGGAGGATGATGGTCTCGACGATCAACGGCGCCGTGCGGACATCCTCGACGATCGAGTCTTCTGGTTGTGCCTGGGGGAAGACGCACGCGCGCTCGACGCCACCCGTCACCGGGCTGAGCAAGGTGTAGAAGGGCGTGCCGGGCGCCGAAAGCACTGCACTCGCGTGCGCACGAAAGGCTTCGTGGGCATCCGGATGGATGAGCTGCCAAATCGAGCGTCCCAAGAGCTGCATGCTCGATGAATAGCCCAAGGGTCGAGCCAGGGCCGCGTTGGCGAACACGATGATCTCTCGGCGGAAGGCCAGCACTCCGACTCCGAGGTAATCGACTAAGTTGCCCATCGCTGTCTTCCACTCATGATGTTTGGCCCGGATAGCCTGGGCTTGGGCGTCATGATTGGTCCTTCCTGCGCGTGCGGCTTTCGTGTTGGAAAACGAGCGCTCGGGCATCGGCGATGCAGCGCGCGGACGTCGCCGAGCGTTGTCGCATGAGCTCGAGCAATCGTTCGAGCTCGGCCACTGGGCTCTCGCCACTTTCGCCTTCGCCGTCGGGCAACGCCAGGACGACCATGCGCCCGCGCTGCGCGGCCAGCGTGTTCAGACGCGCCGCTGCCGCGAGCCGCGACAGCGCCGGGCTCGCACGGACGAACTCGTGGACGGCAATCCAGGCTTGCGCGAGCGCCGCCGCGTCTCCGTCCTGCAACGCGATCGCAACCAGCTCGGAAATCGCGATCGTCTGCCGAGTCAACATCCACAGCCGAAAACCCGCTGTGTCGGGCGCGACCATCAGTGCTCTCCCCTCCGGCAGCAGGTCGGTGGTCTCTGCCAGCGCTCGGGCAATCGACAGCAATGCCAAACGCGCTTCGCCCTCGCTCGCGAACGACCACGACTCGCTCGAATGAAACAGCCAGCCGTTGTCGCTTCCCAGCTGAAACGCGTGCGGCGGCGCGAAATCAGCCAGCGTCGCCGGCACTTCGATCTGGCCTTGATTGGCCGCAGCCAGCGCGGCCCGCCCGGACACCGCGGGCCAAATACAACCCGCAGGCAAGGCATTGGCTTGGGGCAGCAGGTGGGGGGCGACCGCGCGCGCATTCGAGCGCTGTCCCAGTCCGGCGAGCTCACGAAAAGTGTGGGCTGGACCAGGCTCTCGCGCTGGCTCCGCCGCTCCTTTCGCGCACGAAACTTCGTTCAACGCCGGCTCCAGGGCGAGCATCGCACGATGCAGCTCGTCTGGCTGGGCCTCGCTCGGGCGCAACTCGGCGAGCTCCTCGTCCAGCAGCAAGGCCCGAACGCGATCGGTGGCCAAGCGCACGGCGAGGATCAGCGTTTGCATCACGCCCTGACCGTCGCGCGCGCTGGTTCCGATCACCGGGGTGCTGGCGCTCAGCCCCAGAGCGGACGCCACCGCGTCCGAGGTCAGCGCATCCGGCAGGTCCTGCTTGTTGACCTGCAGCACCATGCCCACCGGGATTTGGCTGCCCTGCTGCTCGATCGCGCTGCGGCTGACGGCGAAGTCTCGGCGCAGCTCGTCGAGCTGCGTGGCGGCCGCGTCGGCCACGAACACGATCACGTCTGCGCTATCCAGCAGGTATCGCCTTCGGTGCAGCACGCTCGAGTGTCCCGGCACGCTCAGCAATTGGCAGCGCACACGAAAGCCGTCCAAAAATCCGCCCGAAAAATCCAGCCAATCGAAGAACTCCGTCTGTCGTTCGGTGGTGCCGGGCCGCGTGACGGGACTCCGTCGCTGAAGCGAGATCACCGACGCCAGGTGGTCGATGGTCGTGGTCTTTCCGGCTTCGGCTGGCCCGTCGAAGATGATCCGGATCACGATTTCGCCCGATCTGCGATCAATCCGCGGCATGACCCCTAAGCTCCCGCGAGCAACCGGCGACCGGCTTCCGACGGCAGCTCATGCCGGGCCAGGTCGCGCAGCGTCCGCTCCACCGGGTAAGCGACACGCAGCGGCGTCCAGCTCGCGTGCCGGGGATCGAACAGCCCGAAAGCGGCGCGCGGATCGCCGTCGCGCGGTTGACCGACCGAACCTGGATTGATCAGGAAAGCGCGCGCCGAACCCGGGCCGGCGTCGAGCTCACCCGGCAAGCGCCGCGGCCCCGCCGGAAGCTCGGCGTAGCTCGTCTGCACGTGGCTATGGCCGTGAAAACAAACCCGAATTTCATGATCGATCAACCAGCGCAGGTTGTCTTCGAACGTGAGCTCATAGACGTACGCCAAAAGGCGGCTCGGATCGCGGGGAGCGCCGTGAACCGCCAGAAAGTCGCCCTCACGCCGTTCGAGCGGCAGCGCGCTCAGCCAGTCGCGCTCCGTTTGGCTGAGTTGCGCGATCGTCCATTGGCCGCAGGCGCGCGCCAGGCTGTTCATGCCGCCGTCGAGCAAGCCCGTGCCGATGCCGTGATCGTGGTTGCCTTTGACCAACGTCACGCGCGGCAACTCCGCGACGCGCGTGACGCACTCTTTCGGATGTGGGCCGTAACCGACGACGTCGCCGAGGAACAAGTGACGCGTCGCTCCCAGCCGTTCCGCCTCGGCGAGGACCGCCTCGAGCGCCGGAAGGTTGGCGTGAACGTCGCCAAAGACGCACACCAGCTCGCGCGCGTGACCGCTGTTCGGGCGCCAAGTTTCGCGCGACATCGAGCGCATGCCCTCGATCAGCGCTGCGCGGCGCGCGTAGAATTGCTCGGTGAGCGGGTAGTCGCGCACGCCGTCAATCAGGCGCGCAAAATCGAAGCTCGATTCGGGAACCAGCAGCGCGCCCAGCTCCGCCCCCCACTGCCTCCAACGAGAGTCGGGAATGTCCGGCTCCTCCGGGATGCGCGCGGCGATGGCCCCGGAAAGCTGCTGCTCCGAACAGCGCGCATAGAACTCGTCGTCCAAGTAGTACAGGCTGCCCGCGTGGCCCTCTCGGCCGAAGTTCGCGGGGTTCAGGTCGAGGCCGATGCCGGTGTCGCGCCCGACGCGCAGCGCGAGTCGCAGCATCTCGAGCCAGCTGCTCAGTCGCACCTCGACCTCGGCCAAGCTCCGCAGGGTGAAGAGTCGCGGACAGACCGTGAGCGGGTAGTAGGTCTCGCCCGAGCGAAACACGGCCCAGCTCTTTTTCGGATGCCAGACGCGCGCGCCGAAGCCGAGGCTGCGATCGGGATAGTGCCCCGCTTCCGCCGCGTCCCACGAGCGCGCGCCCATGGTGAGGTCCGTCTTCAAGACCCAACCGTCGACGGCCAGAAGCCGTGTGGATGACTTCCCCGACCCGTCCACGCGTCCTGCGACGCCGACCTTGTGTGACCACTCCTCGCCTTCACCCGTGAGAAAGTCGAAGATCTCACGCGCGGAGGCCCCGCCGTAAGGCTCGATCAACCTCACGTCCTCCGGACGAGTGGGTCGGGGAAACCAGCCTGGAGCACTCAGGGGAGCGTGGCTTTCACCGAGGCGATGCCGTTGCGCAACGCGGACCAACCCATCCCCTGGTTGGTCGACTTCTTGGTGACCATCACCACGACGGCGCCCTTGTCCTTGATCGCCATCATGAAGTGGTAAACTTTTGGCGAGGAAATGAAGATCTCCTCGAACGAATCCTTGATTGGCTCGCCTCGTTGTTGCGAAAGCAGCTCCTCGACACGGCGCACGTTTTTGCCGCGGAACATCTCCACGGCAGCGGCGGCGACCGCATCCAGATAGGCCTGCGTGAAATACGGCACGACGTGATGCACGCCCATCAGCATGCCGGTATTCAGGTCGACCACGCCGACTGCCAGGCAGTCGTCCACACGGTCCAAAATCGTCTTGCAGACTTCTTGAGTCGTTCCCATGGCGGTTTGCTCCGTTCCTGATTCGAGAAGTGCTCAGACGTTGGCTTCGATGTCGGCCATCGCGGCTCGGCTCTTCGTCAGCACCATGCCGACGTTGGCCGAACCGCGAGTCACGAAGACCGCGGCTTGGTCGTGCTTCTTCTTTCCGCGCAAGAACACGTGCAGCAAATTCTGGCTGAACACGATGATGTCTTGGAAGTAGTGCACGTTGTCTTCGGCTTGGCCCCGCGCCTTGCGAAAGAGCTTCTCGATCATGGTCACGCTTTGACCTTGGAAGAGATCTGCTGTGGCGGCGGCGACCAGGTCGAGCACCTCTTGCGGGTGAGAGTCGACGGTCTTCACGCCCAGCAACATGCCAGTGCTCATGTCGACGTAGCCGGCCGCCAAGCACTCCGGGATGCCCTGCTGCGCCTTGGTGAGTGCGGTATCGAGTGACATAGATTGACCGTTCTTTCTTGGGTTATTTCTGAGGTTCGGGTGACGATGATTCTTGGACTCGGGCCGGTTTTTCAGGCCGAGCACGGCTTGTCGTTTCGAGCGGACTCGAACTCACGAAGAAACGTGACTTGTGACTGCGATTGAATGCAGAGCGGGTTGAGGCCGCGCACCGTGTCGATCGCCTGAGCCACGCTGCGCCCCCGCCACACGAGTTGGCACGCGAGCATCGTGCCGGTGCGGCCCAAGCCGGCGCGACAGTGGAAAGCCACAGGCCTCTCCTGCGCCAAGGACCGCTCGACCAACGTACACAAGCGCAGCGCGTCCACCACACGCGGCGCTTGCATGTCGGGCGTCGGAAAATGCACGAAGCTCAAGCCGTGGGCAGAGAGTCGGTCGGGCGGCAGCAATGACTGCTGCTCGAGGCCAATCAAGAGGCGCACACCGAGGCGCGACAGACCGCGCAGATCGTCGCTCAAATTGCCGAGGATCCCCGGCCGAGGCAAGCCGCCAATCTGGCCCGGGATCAACCATAAAAATCCGCGCGGCCAGAGCCATCGGTCTGCCGGCGGAGGCTGCGATTCGAGCTCGCCTGCGCTTTCCGTCATGCATCCGCCCGTGCGCACGAAGCGCTGACCATGACTGGTGCGTGGGCTCGTGAAGAAATCCTCGGTCGGCGTCGACTCTTCGATCCGCCCTTCCACCAGCAAATGGCTGCTGCCGCCGGCGGCTCTTGCGTGCTCTTGGTTGTGCGTCACCAGGACCACGCAGCGGCGGCTGGCTTCGGCACGGAGCGTGGCCAAGATCGCCCGAGCAGGCTCCGGTTCCAAGCCCGCGGTGGGCTCGTCCGCCAACAGCACTTTCGGATTCGAGGCGAGCGCGCGAACGATCGCCAAATGACGTTGTTCGGCGGCGGACAGCTCTACCACCTCCAGCTCCAAGCGGTTGCTCAAGTGCTCGAGCCCGCAGTCTTGCAATAGCTTTCGCGCAATCGCACTTTGGGCGACGCGATCGAGCGCGCTCCGGTTCGGCAGTGCCGAGACCAACGTCTCGCGCACCGTATCGACGAAGAAGCGAGCCTTCTGCATCACCAGCGAGACGCCGATGGGATTGACCGCTCCGCCGGCTGCGAACAACGCCTGGCCAGCCCACGTGGCCGAGCCGGACAGCTGAAGCTCGGGTTGAGCGTGGTTCAGGCCGGCCAGCGTGCGAACCAGCGTCGACTTGCCGCTCGCCACCGCTCCAACCAAGACCGACATCCCGCGCTCGGGCATGCTCAGCGTCACGTCGCGCAGGACCGCACGCTTGCCGAACCCGACTGCGAGGTGCGAGAGCTGTAGGCCCGAGCTATTCATGGGCTTCCCAGTCGGGCAGCGCTTCCAGGCGGCGCGTGAGGGCGCTCAGGTAGGCCCAGCCCAGGCCTTGCCCCGCGTGACGCTCGACGAAGGTCCACACCGAGGCGCCCTCGGGTTCCGCCAGCTCGGCACCGAAGCACCAATATCCAGCCTCGGCCGTGGCCAGAGACAGATAGCGAAAGCCCATGCCCTGCAGATCGGGGAGCCCGAGCCCCGCTCCGTCGGCGAACACCTCCTTGGCCAAACCGAAAACGGACGCGCGGCGGCGCACGATGTCGACGCAAAAGTCCTCGTCGATTCGCGCCATGCCAACTCCGCGCAGGTGCGGTGTGGAAAGCGGCGCAACGACCAAACAAGCCGCGAGATCCGGCGCGCGACCCAAGAAATCTTCGAGCTCGCGCAGCGCAGGCGATGTTCGACTTCCGAGCAGCCAGCGAGGGTCGCCGTCCGGGCTGCGCCGCGCATTGGCAGGGGCTACCCTGTCGAAGCCAGCCACGGCCGAGAGCGCGGACACGGCACTTCCGAAGGTGGAGTCGACCGCCACTCGACACCAGAGCGTTCGCCCCGCGCGCAGCGAGACCCCGACCAGCGTCCCGCGTGCGGACCGAAGCGTCACGAGCTCGGCCCCGTCCAAAAGGGTCAATTTCAAGACCGGGATCGGCACCCGCGCGTGAATGTCCGGAGGATCTTGGTCGCTGACCGATTCGCCCTCCAAGACCTCGATCCACGTCACGTCGCTCACCGCGTCACGAATTTCACGCACCAGCCCAGGCGCCGGCGAAAGGCTGCTCGGGCGACGCGCCTCCGCCAATTCCTCGCTGAATTCTGCGAGCTCGAAGGTGAGCTCGGACGCATACTGCTGGTACTCCTTGGCCCGACCGAGGAATACTTGCTGTCCTCGTTGCAGCCGCGGCAGCTCCTTGAGCGCACACGAAATCTGGTGGCGCAGCGCCGCGCGCACTTGCTCTGCGCTGACCAAACCCCAAGCGACGAGCGTCTCACCGAGCGGCAAGCGACTGCGCCGGCATTCTTCGAGCACATCGCGAAACTGCTCCAGCGACAGAGCCGCGTGTTCTTGCAAGTGCCGCGTAAAGGCGAAGGCGTGCCGCGAATCCGTCGCCCAAGCCACGCGACCTGCCTGCAGGTGGACGTGCACCTCCACCGCCGACGACGCGCAGATGAACTCTCCGCTTTGTTCGCGTTTGGCGAGCTCGGCAAGATCGACTGACGCGCACCTCCCCTCTGCTTCACGGAACACGGTTTTGTCCCCCGAGACCGTGTCCCAACGCTTCGAGAATCGGCAGCCAGCCGCCGACTTGAAAGGGGGCCTCTGACTTCAACAGGCGATCGACCCCGGGATCCAGGCCGGCCAATGCTTCCAAGGGCTGCCGCAGCTCGAGGGGGAATTCGCGCCCTCCGCAAGCGGCGAACGCGAGCGCGTCGCGCATGACCTTGGCGTCGTGCTCTAGCAGCTCTTGCCGACTATTGACCCCACGCAGCATGCCGACGAAGGCCTTCACGTCGCTCCACAGCTGGAAGCCCGTGTCTGTCGCATCCGCTCTCGGCGCTGGCGCGAGCCAATCCAAAATCCTGCGTTGCAGCGAACGCAGCTGCAAGCGATCGCGAACTCGAAGCTCGGAGTAGACGTCGTGCCCGACCAACACCGCGATCGCCGTGCCTGCGCCGCGCAAGCGCGCGAGCAGCGTACCGGGCGTCGGCTCCGGACCGCTCAAGATTTGACCCGTGAAGCGGGCATAGTAGCGGCGCACGCGCAGTGAGCGCTGCAGCTCCGAAGTGAAGTCCAGCGAAGGCTCGGTGAGCGTGGCGCGGGCGAGCGCGATGTCGATGGCGCACAGCGCCTTGTACAGCCGTCGTAGCGCGCTATCGCAGTCGCCCAAGAGCGCAATCGGGTCACGAGAGCGCGCCACCTCTTTCAGGCGCTGCCGACGCTGCTGGAGCTCGAGCTGCGCGCAAAACGCAATGTCGGCGACATCCGCAACGGCCGCCCGCGCACGCTGTTCCACGGCCGCGTCCATCGCCAGTTCGAAGGACAACGTGCGTTCGCTCGGCTGTCCCTCGCTCGGTTCGTACAAAGCGCGCAATTGTTCGACGAGCGCGGCACCGCGCGCCAGCAGTGAGGTCGCCACGGGGTGGATCCGTGCAACCTGCTCGTCGAGCTCCAATCCCTCGTACGAGCGAATGTCGATCGCCTGCAGCGCCGCCACGAGCTGCCGCATCTCGGCGCGGACATTGGGCGCCGGGTCGGCAAAGGCCGCTTCGTTTACCGCTTCCCCGGTGGTAGACATGGGTCGACTCGAGTCGGGAGTGAGCCACGAAAGCTACTCCGCGCTTCGCAAGCGCCACAACTGAGTGAGCCGACAGGTGTCGGACTGACTGACGCGTCAGCTCGCTACAGAATGAGCCGCATCAAGTCTGCTCTGGAATCAGCACCGAGCTTCTGCAGCAAGTTGGCCTGGTGAAAGCGCACGGTGCGCGCGGTGATGGAAAGCGACTGGGCAATGTCGTCGAGTGTGTGGCCTTCGATCAGCTGGCGAAGTACGGCGCGCTCGCGCTGTGACAAGCGACTGCGGATCGAAAGCGCCGTCAGCTTGGCCTCGAAAATGGCCAGAAATGCCACCGATGGCAAGCGTCTGACCGACACGCGAATCAGATTGCCACCGGTTCTGAGCGCGCTCGTGACGCGATACTCCCGGTCCGACACGAGCTCGACGACGGCTTGCGGACTGGTGAGCTCGCTTCGACCGCGCAGCGGGCACTGCTCACAATGCGTCGAGCGGCCGTGCAACACCTCATAGCAACAGCCAGCGGCGGCAGTGTTCAGCGCCCCCAAACGCAAGACACTCCGTAGGGTGAAAACTCCTGTCGTCAGCTCTTGGACGTCATAGTCGTAGTCGTGAGCAGGTGCTTCCGGAGTGAGCGCGACCACCTTCTCCAGCAGCAACAAGACTCCGCTCTGCGTGTCGTGCCCTACGACCGAATAGGCTTCGAATGTCGCTAGGGCCGGGCCTTGCCCGGTGATCACCTCGAGCTCCACACGTCGCAGCGCCCCAGAGGCGGCCATCTCCAACAGCCAGCGCGCGGCAGCAGTGTTCTTGCGCGGAACGTGACGCTCGATCCAGTCGCTGCCAACGCTGTCGTATGCCCAGCCGAGTGCGCGTTCGGCGGCGCTTGCGACGAGCAGGACTTCACCACTGCGCGACAGCAGGAGTGCGGGGAGATCTGCCCTTTCGGCAAGCAGCAGTGCCACTGCCGACCAATCCATATTCTCGCGCATCGTAGTCATGGCAAAAGAAATGGTTCACTGGAACTTGTGCCAGGGTTCAGCCTGTCGGCCACGTCAGGTATCGAACGCGTCGAGCTCCCGCTCCAATCGCTGCGCGGAGCCACGGGGATTCGCAGCACGCAATCATCAAGAAACGGAACCGGATTGCACCGGCACAGCAAAATCCGACCACTCGCCCCTACCCTGCTGGCGGGGGCCGGGGTCGAATGCAGGGGACGCGAAGGCGTCGAGCTCTTGGGCGCCATGAGGGAAGATTACTTGCCTATGGCCTTTTCGCCGCCCCCGGGCGAGCAGTTTTTCTACTGGTGACTCGGCCAACCAGCCTTCGCGCGGGCGCTGAAGTGGTCGAGCAGACGGCGCTTGCCGAAGGCGGGGGCCACGCACGGGTGAGTCGCCACGAGCTCCATGAAACCCAGGAATTCCCCCATACGCCGATTGAACAGGCCATAGATCCAGCGCACCAGGGTCATTGCCCAGACCGGCATCTTCACCAGTCGCGCTGGTCGGCCGAGCGCAGTGAATGCGACCTCCGCGATTTGACGCCGCGAGAGCGTCTCCGGTCCGCCGATGTCGAGCTCACTGGAGCCGGTGGCTTCGACCGCGCGCAGCACGGCTTCGGCCACGTCGCGTTCATCGATGGGGTTGGTGACGGCGCTCCCATCACCGATCACGGGCACCGGCCCCTTGAGCGCCATCGGCAACATTTCCGCGAGCGCTCCGAACACACCCGTGGTGCGGACGAAGCCATACTCCAAGCCTGATTGCCGAATCCGCTCTTCGACACGCGCGTGGGCCTGCACATAGGAGGTGTTCGCGTAAACCGGTTGCGTGAAGACACCGACGTAGACGAAGCGCCGGACGTGCTCGCGCTCGGCCTCTGCGAGCAGATTGAGGTTCGCCTTGAGATCCACGTCGGCGAATGAGCGGCGGCCCTTGCCGTTTGGCGATACCGGCGCGCCCAGCGCAGAAACCACCAGCTCGACCCCCTGACAGGCGCCCGCCACGCCGCCCTCGGCCGTCGCGTCGAGCACCCGCACCTCGTCCGCGATCGGCTGTAGTGATGCCGCGCGTTTCGGATCTTTGGAGAGCGTGCGCACGAAGTGCCCGCGTTGCTTCAAGAGCAGCACGATCTCGCGACCCACGACGCCCGTAGCCCCTGCGACCAAGACCTTCATCCGACCCTGCCCTTCCCTTTCGACCAACCCAAGCCCGCGCGGACCAACTGTGCCAAGCGACGCTCGGTGAGCCGCGGCCCGACGTCGAACGAGAGCGCTTCGAACGCTTGAAAACTGGTCAGCGCGGCCAAGAGCTCGGCCGCGGCGCCCACTGCCGAGCGGGTGTGGCCGGCTTCGACCAGGCGCAGCGCCAAGTGCGAAAGGCTGCGCCGTCGTTGCCGCTCGGAGCGCTGGACTTCGACGCGCAGCTCTTGATCGAGCGCTGCCAGGGCGAACACTTTGCGGATGGGCTCTTGCTGGCGAGCGTAGGCGCGTGTCGACTCTCGCAGCGTGGCGTCGAGTGCTTGCTCGGGCTCGGCGAGCCGCATGGCCGTGTAGATGCGCTCGGCCTTCATGCGCCGACCCAGCTCGCCGAAGATCGAAAGCAGCAGCGCGGCGCGCGAACCGAATTGATTGTACAGAGTGGCACGCGTCACGCCCGCGGCGCGCGCCACCGCGTCGACGCTGAACTCACGACAGCTCGGATCGGCCAGCAGCTCGCAGGCCGCGGCCAGGGCCTTGCCCCGAGCTGCCTCCACCGCCCGGGTTCGGCGTTGCATGTCGTAAATGCGTCGCGCCACTCCCCTGGGTATTAGGATTTAGTTATACAGCGTGTCAAACCAATACCGAGAACGCGACCCCGGTGCGCGATTTCGAAGGGATTTATCGCGATCAGTCGTCGGGCGCGAGCTCGCAGTCACGCGCGCCAGAGGCGCTCAGAACCGTTCAGGCACGTACTTGAAGGGGTGCGGAGCTGGGGTGTAGCGGCCGATCTTGCGCGAGGGCAGCTCGACCTTTTCTTCCGGCTCCAGCTCCTTGTACGGAATTTGCTCGAGCAAGTGGCTAATGACGTTCAGGCGAACGCGCTTCTTGTCTTCCGAGCGCGCTACGTACCAGGGAGCCCACTCCGTATCCGTGGCGGCGAACATCTCGTCGCGGGCGCGCGTGTACTCGTCCCAGCGATTGTAGGATTTGAGATCCATGGGCGAGAGCTTCCAGATCTTGCGTCCGTCGTCGATCCGCGAAGACAGGCGGCGCTCTTGTTCCTCGGGGCTGACCTCGAGCCAGTACTTCAAGACGATGATCCCCGCGCGCGTCATCGCAAATTCGAACTGCGGCGCGGTCTTCAAGAACCAGGTGGCTTCCTCATCACTGCAAAAGCCCATCACGCGCTCGACGCCGGCGCGGTTGTACCAACTGCGGTCGAAGATCGCGATCTCGCCCGCCGCCGGGAAGTGCGGGACGTAGCGCTGCATGTACATCTGCGACTTTTCGCGCTCCGTGGGCGCAGGCAGAGCCACGACCCGAAACACCCGCGGACTCACCCGCTCGGTGAGCGCCTTGATCGTGCCGCCCTTGCCCGCTCCATCGCGGCCTTCGAACACGACCACGACCTTCAGCTTCTTGTGCACCACCCAGAGCTGAAGCTTCACCAGCTCGACATGCAGGCGTTCGAGCTCCTTTTCGTAGCTCTTGCGATCGAGCTTTTCCCGCGCCCCACCCTCCGTGTCCTCCTCACGATGCTTCTTCGACATCCCTCGCACGTATCATGAATCTGGCCACGGACGAAGGTGCGCGCCGAGACGCAGCCCTCGCGACGGGTTCGCCCAAGCTGTTTCAATCGATCCGTTCGCGTTCGCCAAGAGGGACGAGTAGAGTGCGGGCAATGGTCGATTTGCACGAGGTGTTCGCGGGGCTTCGGAGCAGCGTGCCGGATGGCCCCCCGGACGAGGTGGACTTCCTCTTTTCGCACGACAACTTGCCCATGCCGCCACCGCGGGTCAGCAGCACACGCATCCGTTTTCGGAAGACCACGCGCGATTACAACGGCTGGTATCGAGTGGACAGTCTCGCTCTCTACATCGATGAACAGGCTTGTCGCGATCTCGGGTTGTTTCTACTAGCTTGCGCCTTCCACGATCCCGAGCACAGCGTGCTCGAGCTCGGCGGCGCGCGGAGTGAAGTGCAGCGCGTGGTGTACCGGGCGCAGTGGCCCACGGATGACCCACCGGTCGGGCTCGTGCTGCGACCGACGACTTTTCGCTACTTCCCGAGCACGACCAAGAAGCACCCCTGGTTGAACGAGCGAGATCTTTCGAGCTTGCCGCTGCTCGCGCTGTCCAACGAAAGCGAATGTGTACTTACGGACGAGGAGTGGCGTCAGCGCGATACGGTGTTCGTGGAATCGAGCATTGCGGGGACCGTGCGTCTCGCCGAGCTGCTCTTGAACGCGGGCTGCTCGTGGAACAAAGTGCGCGAATACGAGCTGGAGGGTGACGCCGGTTTCCGCGGTGTCGCTCCGATGAGCGCCGAATTGCGCCTGTTTTTGCCAGGAAGCCACCATTGGAGCGTGCTTCCAGAGCGCGGCGGCTAATCCTCGCGCCTCCGAGCTGGGTTACTTGCGGAACGCAATATGCATACAGCGGGCTTGCATCCCAACTCACGCGCGATCTCTGCGCTTGTCTCCCGCGGGTAGCGGAAAGGAAGCTCCTGTGACCGACCCAACGCCCATCAACGACACGCTGAACGCGGCGATCATCGAACAGCTGGATACCTGCCTCAGCGCAATTGCCGGCAATGACCCCGCCTCGGAGCGGGTGCACACCGCCCGCAAGCACCTGAAACGGGTGCGCGCTCTGCTGGCGCTGCGCCAGCCGCAGAGACACCTCGACCGCTCGGCGCAAGCTTTGCGCCTGGTCGCACGCAGCCTGGGTCGCGTGCGCGACGCAGCCGCGCTGACCGAAACTTGGTCGGAGGGCGCTGAACACATCAACGCCGCCGCTCACAGCGCAATCGCCGAGCTGTTGAACGCGCACCGGGCTTCCGTTTCCCCCACCGCACGCGAGTCCCGTCGCTTGGCGCGGGCAGAGCGCGCCCTGACCGCAATCCGAGAGCGCCTTGCGACGGCTCTCGAAGGCGAGGCGAAAGAGGGCAGAAAGCAGCTCGCACGCGCTGCGCGTCGCAGCTACGGGCAAGCACGTCATCGCTTGCGCCGCGCCATCGAAGAGCCGAACGCGGACTCGCTGCACGCGCTGCGGCGAGCAGCCAAACGCCAACAATATCAGCTCCAGTTCTTGGAGCCGCTCTGGGATCGCCCACTGAAGGCCCAGCGCAAAGAGCTCGATCGACTGAACGAACTCCTCGGTGCCCATCACGACCTGTGCGCGATCGAAGCGCTGCTGGAACGAGACAGCCCTGCGCGCCTGCGTACCCTGGACAGTGGCTGGTCCGAAGAGCTGCAGCAATGGCGCGATGAGCTGTTCAGCTCGGCGGTGGATCTCGCTCGTCGCGCGTTCTCCGAGCCGGCACCCGGCTTCGAGCGGCGTCTGCAGCGGCTATTCACCGTGCGGGACTCGCTCACGGCGAACTGAAGCCGCTGGGCAAAGATGGCGTGCCGGGAGACGCCGGCGCGGGACCGACGGGCGTACTCGGGGTCACTCCTGCAGCGGGGGCGTTCGCTGGGGGCGCGACCGGCGCCGGAGTAGAACCGACTAAGCCGTTGTTCGGCAGCGCCGGGTTCGGCGTCGAGCCGGGAATGCTGCCATTGCCGACGCTGGGCGCGAGGGCGCCATTTTGCGCAGAGGTGCCGCTGCCGCTACCCGCCGGCAACGGATACGTCGACTCCATCGGGAGATAGCCTTGAATGGGCGTGTAGTTGAGCCCAGGGACGCTCTGATTCGGAGTGTAGCTTTGATTGGGCACGTAACCTTGATTCGGTGCGTAGCTCGACCCGAGGTTGGCGTTGTCGGTCCCGACGCCATTGGGAGTCATCGTCGAACCGTTGGGCAAGTTGATGTTGGTCACGTTGGGCGGCGCGGCCGGCGCGCTCGCCGCAGGCACGTTGACGATCACCACGCTCGGCGGGGCGGCGCCCGGGCTCGCTGAGTTGGCCGAGCTGGCCGTCGGCGCCTCGCGCTTCTGCTCATCGCGGCTCTGCGCGTCGAGCGCCGCGGCAGCGACCAATGTGCGCCAGCCGTCACGCAGCTCTTCTCGCTGCAGCGCGTCGGACGTGAGATGTTCGTCACTCGCGCTTTGCCGGCGCACGAGGATCAGGCCCGTAACGACACCAGCGAGTCCGAGGCAAAGGGCCACGCCTGCCACCGCACGCCACGGTCGCGAAGCGCTGCGCTCGAGCGCGTGCCGCGTGTCCGGAACCTCGAAGCCATGACTGTGAGAGGAATGCGTATCGTCGGGCGTCATGATCAGCAATGGAGAGCAAAAGGCGCGCCCGCTTCGGCAGGCCAAAGCCAGGCAGGTTTGCCCCGCAGAAAGCGCGGCATTTTCTGAGACGGGCAAGCTTTGTTACGCTGCTTTCATGAGCGTCTTTTTCACGGGGTCGGGGAACGCCCTCGGCGCGGCGCGGCCGGCCGAGGCAGTATTGGCAGATATCGAGCGGGTTGCGCGGATGACACAACCGATCATTCGCAATCTGTGGATCACTCAACACTATCATTCACTCATGGGCCTCTTGGCGGAGGTGCTCGGCTCGGACAACGCCAATTGGTCCACCTTCGCTACCTGGGCTTCGAAGACCGCGGGCCAATCGATTCGCGGCGAAGAGTTCCCAGCCGAGCTCCAACAGTTGCTGAGCGAAGAAGCCAAACTCCACGAGCGGCTGAGCGGGCTGCTCGCGAAGTTGCCCGGTGCTTGGGCGGAGCAGCTCGACCCACTGGCGATTCCGCGAGCGGTGCTCGGCCGAGTGAGCGAGCAAATCGCGCTCGGCAATCTGAAGGTGTTCGCTGAGCTTGCGCCCTTGTTCGCGCAGTTCTGGGATCGCTTCCGAGAGCCCGCACGGCTCAGCGAAGCAGAGCTCGACGCCTTCGTGAACCGCTTGAAGCCCGGGCCCGCGACGGAAGACGGTCAAGATTCGCTGAAGCTCGCCTTCACCAGCTACTTTGCAGCGGCCCGCACAACGAACGCCAAATCCAAGGCCGAATTCATATTGCACGGCAATCTCCTGATTGGCCTGCACGAGCAAACGCGGCTGCAGTCGTTCATCGCGGGCGCGATGGACTCACCGTTCGACGCGCAGAGCTACGAGCGCCTGCTCGCTGCGGAGCCGGACTGGCTCGAGCTGCTCACGCGGCCCATGTTCGGCGCCTTGCTCAAAGTCCTGCGGCACGAGTTGGAGGACCGCTGGGAACGCCTGCTCACGCGCTACATGATGACGCTGACGCTACCCGGCGGAAATCTGCTGCGACTGGGACTCGACATCCCGGTCGGCAAAACACCCTTCCCGGCGGTGCTCGATCCTCTGGAGTATGAAGCGTTGAAGCAGCTCGTTTCCACTTACGATCCGAACCTCGAGAGCCTGCGTGGCAGTGGCGCGCGCAACTGGAGCGAGCTCGGCAATCGCATGGCTTTCATCGCGGATTTGTTTCGTTCGCGACAACAGGATCCGACACTTTTCCTGCCGCCGTTCAGCGAAGAACAACTGAAAACACTGGCGCTCGATCGACAGCCGAGCGGACCGCTCTGACGCTTGGCTGTCGCAGCCGGATTTCAGGGCTTCGGCACACGCACCACGTGCACACTGCAGCCCGCGTTGGCCGTGACCGTCGAGGCGGTCGAATTCGCCCAGGCGCGACCGCCCTCGAGCGGCGCGCCGATCACGATGCGGTCGACGTTGTTGTGGCGCGCGAGCTGCAGGATCATGTCAGCCGCGGAGCCCGCTTCGATGGCATGCAGCGACAGGCGTTGAGCCGGCAGCTCGAGCGGCTCGACCCATTGGCGCAGGCGCAGCAGATGGTCGAGCGAGGTTTCGTCGGGCCCGATCACCGCTAGGCAGATCAGCCGAAATTCCGTACTCTGCGCGAGGATCTGCGCGGTCTCCGCGCGAATCGCCGGGTGCCGCTCGTCTGCCAGATTCCCGGTGTCGACCGCCACCAAGACGATCGGCGTACGACTGAGCAGCGGCTCCGGCGCGCGCAGTCGGGGTCCGAACTCGGCCCGTGCGCGCAAGAAGCGACCGACGTGCGAGAGCAAACCGGCGTTCGTATTCTTCGATGCGCGCTCCGTCAGCGTGATCTGCGCGGGATTGCGCAAGTCGAAGGCCACGTGCGCCGCCGATTGGTAACGCAGCTCGGCGCGCGGTTCGATCGAGCGCAGGATGACTTCTTGCAGCCAGGCCGGCAGCTCCGGCACGATCACCGACGGCGGCACGGGATCGATCCAGAATCGGTTGCGGACGTCGGAATCCGGTTCGCCAAAGGGCAAGCGGCCCGTGGCCAGCTCGTACAGCACGACGCCCAGCGCAAACAAGTCGCTGCGACTGTCCTCACGGCTGCCGAGCAACTGCTCGGGCGACACATAGGGCGCAGAGCCGGCGCGGAAGCGCGTCTGCTCCGCGAGCAAATCTCGACGGCGCGCGTGATGCGCGAAACCAAAGTCGATCAGCACTGCGCAGCCGTCAGGCCGTAAGATCACGTTCGAGGGCTTGAAATCCAGGTGAATCACCTGCTGCAGGTGCAGCGCGTGCAACGCGTCCGCGAGCGCAGCGCCGATCCGCGCCACATCCAGCGCGGGCAGCGGGGCAGCTTTCACCAGGTCCTCGAGGCAGGTGCCTTCGATGAACTCGAGCACCAAGTACGGGGTGGTGCCGAGATCGCCAGCGGCGATGAAGGCCGGAACGTGTGGCCCATGCACGGTGGGCGCAATCTCGGCTTCCGTCTGAAAAGCGACCACTGCTTCGCTTGCCTGCTCGCGGCCGAGCTGAGGCATCTTCATCAGCATCGGCAGCGTCGCGCCGGGCTTGGAAACCCGGTAGATACTGCCCATCCCGCCGCGATAAATCAGCTCACCCAGCGTGAAACCGTCGATTTCTGCGCCCGGTTGCCAGCTATCTCCAGCCATCTGAAACCCTCGCGGAGCTCAGTGTGCGGGTCGATGCAAGCGTTGATTCAGACGCTCCTCGAGCGCCACCGCTTCGATGCCCAACGCCGCTGCTGCCGCGAGCAACAGCGCATGCTCCCGAGGATGAATCTCGCGATCGGCGACGGCTGCATCCACGAGCAGCGCGAGCACGCGGGCCTGCGCCGTGGGCTCCAACGCGCGCAGCGCCGCCGTTGCGTTACCGAGATTACTCGAGTCGACCGCAACGTCCGGCTCCGGCAATCGAAAACGAGTCACCGCGCGCCGCACGAAGTCTCGCTCTTCGGGGCGAATCACGCCATCCGCAAGGACGACTGCCTCCAGCAATGCCGACACCTTGGCCCTCATCTCGATGTCCATGGGGGGAGGATAGATCAATTGCCGGCGCGCGTGAGTCGCTGCAATTCGCCATAGCCGCTGCAGCCCATCCGATTACTCGATGGCCAGAGCCTCCCGCGCGTCCCATGCACGCTGGACGACAGCCGCAGTAGGCCGAGTAGTTGATCGACGTTCTATCGGCCGGGTTGGCCGAAGCCTTCGGCACCTCGATTCCTATGACCATGAAATCATCGCAGATCCCGTAGCAACTCACGTTGATCCACGGCAGCCCGGACTTGACCAGCACCGCGAACCGCGCCTCGTAGGATGCAACTCTCTGCAACCCGTCCTTCGGGACACTCCTCGCGTGCCTCGCAAGCTCCTAAGCAAAGGCCCGCTCAGGGCGCGCGTCTCGTCGTCCTCCGCAAAGCGGCTGCCCTCAGCCAGGCTGAGCTCGCCCGCCTCATAGGCGAGCCACAGCAAAACGTCGCCCTCTGGGAGCAGAGCGACAAGCCCCCGCGCTCCGACGCCATCCCCAAACTCGCTCGCGCCCTCGGCGTCCGCGTCGAAGATCTCTTTACCGAAAAGACTTCACTGCCGCGCCCCAGTGGCCCCGTCGGAAAGGTACGGAAGCTGTTCGACGAGGTCGCCAAGCTCCCACGCCGTCACGCCGTCAGCAGGACAAAATCGTCGAGTTCCTCGCCCCCATCATCGAGGACTTCAAAAGGAGGGCGAGTTAAACCAGGTGTTGCGCTCAGACTGACAACACAGATTTCCCTACGGCCACGACCGCGAGCAGCCACACTAATACCTGAAGACTTCGACAAAGTTCGACCCAAGGCCGCTGGCGGCTAGGGTGAAAGCCGACGAAGCTGATCAAGAAAAATACTGGCCCTGCTGCCAAGCCGAGTGCCGAAGGGATCAGTGTAAAAAAGTTAGCAAAGGCGACACTCTGCAAATGATGAGCAAGGACCAATAAGTGCCTTATGCACAGCTCCAAGAGAAAGCAGGTCCCTGGGAGGGTCGCTAAGGCGGCCAACCAAACTGCACCGCTTGCCTCTCGATTGCTCGCTTCCAGTCTACCCGCGTACAGCACGGCCCATGCAGTCGAACTCGCCGTTAGGAAAAGCCAGGCAGCGATGAAAATCGACATGTGCTTTGCTAGTCCAAACTACGGCGTGATCCGCCGGTCTCCAGTCTGCGCTCCAGCTATTCGCGAACAAACCTCGCGCTTGTGACTGTCGTGCCATCGTGACTCAGCACGCACCACGACAGGCCGATCCCTTGGCTGCTGCCTGCCACTTCATCTTTCTTGCCGCCAGGTGACACACGCAAGCCCGCGTCGCTAGCGCGTTTTGCTGCGTGCTCTCGAGACAGCCCTACAATAGGACTCTCGCAGAACTTCCTCAGCTGGCGATCCCGATACCAGCGCACCGCGAGCACTCCGCAGAGGGCGACCACAGCTACAGCGAGCAGTTTCCACGCCATCCCAAAGATGAATTTCACGAGCAATCTTGTCATAAAACCCATTCACGCAATTGTCGTGAGCTGCCCACTACTTGCCGCTGACAAGCAGCGCAGCGAACAGTCGGTATCAGGGTCGTTGCCAAAATCCCTCCCGCAGGAATTATTCTTCGAGTCCATGTCCGCTTCATCTTGCGGATCACGAGAGATCTGCTCATTCAGCCAACCGAGAACGCTCGAATATGTCGATCCATAAGACTGCGTCAGCGAGCAACCGGCTCCCATTCCCCGCGCAAGTGCACGCGCATACTGAAAAGTGAACCTGCCGCTTGGGTGCTACGACCTTCGTACGCGGCGACTCAGGGCGTCTCGGAGTCGTGACAAGCGCAAACGGCATGCACGGCGCAGACAAAGCAGTACTCGGGCCGCGATTCGAGGATTTCCGCGATCGGTTCGCCGCAAGCGACGCACGTCGGCACCAGACACTCGGCGGGAACCTCGCGAGGCGGAGCGGACTCTGGGGATGATAACGAGG
>DASSMT010000045.1:0-8790 GCA_035688655.1 Polyangiaceae bacterium
ATCTGGATCTCGAGAAGCGCGTGGGCGAAGCCATTGGTGACGAGACCGCCGCTTCGCTGAACAACATCCTGCTCGCACCCAACGTGGATATCATTCGCCACCCGTATTGGGGCCGCACGCAGGAAGCCTATGGGGAGGACACGTACCAGATCGGGCGCATGGCCACGGCCTTCACTGTCGGTCTGCAAGAGTACGTGACCGGATGTGCCGCCCATTTCGCTGCCGACAACATCGAGAAGAACCGCTCGAGCCAAGACGCCCTGATGAACGAGCAGACGCTGCGCGAAATCTACGGGCGGCCCTTCGAGATGATCGTTCAAGACGGCGGCGTCGGTTGCGTCATGGCGGCGTACAACAAGGTCAATGGCCTGAAGAGCACGCAAAACCAACACCTGCTCCGAGATATCCTGAAAGGACCTGTCTCGGCCGGCGGCTTTGGTTTCCAGGGCTTCGTCGTCTCCGATTGGTGGGCGATGCCAGGTGACCAGACTGTGCCGCCCCCATCAGATGCGCAGAGGCTGACCACCGAAGCCGTCAACGCTGGCCTCGACGTCGAAATGCCTTGGACGCTCCACTACGACACAACCACGCTGGGAAAAACCGACCAAGCCCTGGTCGAGGACGCGGCCAGGCGCGTGCTCACGCAAAAGTTCCGCTTCAAGACCGTGCGCACGACGGACGGCTGGAGCGTCAAACCGCCGGTGTCCACCATGATCGGCCACTCGATCGACAGTGCCGATCATCAGGCGTTGGCCGAAGAGATAGCGATCCACTCCGCCGTGCTGGTCCAGAATGGCACGGGCGACGCGCCGCCGGTGCTTCCGCTCAAGGACACGGCCAAGAACATCGCGGTGATCGGCCCGGAGGAGACCTTCTCGCTGGTCAGCTCCTCGGTGCCGAAGAGCTGCGTCGGAACGCCACAACGTGGACCTTGCACCTATCACTTCGCGACCGACCCAGCCCTGGGTGATCGCGGCTCCGCCCGCGTCAACGGCGACCCCGAGAAATCGATCGGACCGTTCAAAGGCATCCAGGACGCCGCAGATTCGTCGCGCACCGTGACCAACGGCAACTCGCCGACGGCGGCGGCGGGCGCCGACACCATCGTTGTAGTCGTGGGCTACACGCCGGGCGATGAAGGTGAGGAATACCCCGTCAACGAAGGCGGCGATCGCCACACCCTCGACCTGCCCCCGGGCCAAAACGACTTCGTAACCGCCACGCTCGATCTGATGAAGCCGACAATCATCGTGATCGAGTCGGGTTCGATCGTGAACCTGCCCTGGCTCAAACACGCGAACAAGAACCAAGCCACGGTTTGGGCGGGTTATGGCGGTATGCGCGGTGGCTCGGCGCTCGGCAAGCTGCTGTTCGCGGTGAATGGCGCGAACTTCAGCGGCAAGGTGCCGCTCGCTTGGCCGACCCAAGCCGAGCTCGACCAAGCGGCGTTCAAGGACAACGATCCGGCAGGCACCCGAATGGGCTACTTCTTCGGCTATCGCGAATACGATCGCCGAAAAGCCGCGGGAGCAACCCCGAACCTGGTGTTCCCGTTCGGTCACGGCTTGAGTTACTCGCACTTCGACTACTCGAACCTGGTACTGCCGTGCCAGACGGTCACGAAGGAAGCCATCATCGACGTCACGGTCGATATCCAGAACACTTCCGCAGTCGACGGAGACGAGGTCGCGCTGCTGTTCGTGAAACCGCCAGCCAAACCGGCGGGCGTGACCGCGGATCGACCGGTCAAGGAGCTCAAGAGCTTCGCGCGCGTGAGCGTGCCGGCAGGCCAGAAGGTGACTGCACAGCTGCCCTTGCGCATTCGCGACCTCCGCCGCTGGGAGGGAGGCGCAAACGGGACGTGGCGGATCGACAGCGGCGTGTACACGATCTTGGTCGGCAAGAACGCAGACGACGCGGAGGATTCGAGCACGGCGGGCACGCTGACGGTGCAGGCCGACTGAACCGAGCACGCTCACCAAATCACGACGCTCTCGGCCCATTTCACGGCGGCCAGTTTTTGCGCTGAACCGCCTTTGCTCGGCATGCGGTACACGGCGTTGCCATCGGAGTAGGCAATCTCGTCTCCGTGAACGTCGAAGGCGATCACGCCGCGCGCGACGACCTCGGTCTTGGTCGGAGCGATACGCACGAGCTCATAGCCCTTGCCGAGTTGGGCGTCGGCGTCGGCGGCCTTGTCGGCGTCGGCGGCCACGTCGATCAGGTTGCCCCAGACCATCATGCGTTCCGCGTCGGCGGCTTTCTGTTGAGCGTTTCCGCTGGTGATGAGCGGCTTGCCCGTGTAACGCGCGGCGAAGAAGCTCAGGTACTGGAACAGCGCAAACAGCAAGCGAAACGGAGCGAGCAAGGTGTCGAGGAACGTGCCCCACACGGACAAGCGTGGTCTCGGGTCGCGATATGGTCGTCTGATGGCGTAGATTTCGCTGGCAGAGGTGGGCACGGGCGCGAGGTAATCGTACTTGGCGTCGACCATCAGCACCTCGATGCTGCCATCGTTGAGGTTCAAGCGGTGGATGGCGAAGGGCCCGAGCCCGGCAAAAGCACCGCTGCGCGTGCGGCCGATGCCGGCAGAGGCGTACACGATTTGCTTGCCCGCACCGGGCACCCAGCGCGGCGCACGATCGACGACATCGCCTTCGGTGATGGTACGCACGCCGCGCCCGTCATCGGCGAGAATGGCGATGGCGCTGGTGCCGCCTTTGCCGTGGACCGTACAAGCGACGGTTTCGTGCTCCAGGCTGAGATCGATTTCGGTGACCGGTGCGTCGGCATTGTGGTGCAGGCGCTGTTCGTTGCGCGTGCCGGGCTCTTGCGCGAACAGCCCGGACACGACGCCGCTCGTCACCGAGTAGCAAAGCTCATCGTCGACACGTCCGCGGCTCAAACCTACGATGCGCGCCGGCGGGGTATCCCGATCGCGATCGCCCCACAGCGGTCCGCCGCCGCGCCCCATGAACGTGGCACCGGTGCCCTGCGTCTTCCATTCATTGCGCCGTTGGATGGCGCGTTCGCGCGCGCCGATCTGCTCGGCATAGGGACTCTCGAGCTCGAAGGGTTCGCCCTCACCGCGCACCACCAGCACCTTGCCCTCGACCAGACATGCCACGCGACCCGACATGGCCTCAGAATAGCAGGAATCGCTCGCGTCCGTCCGCAACGTGCCGCAACGTGCCGCGACGTGCCGCGACGTGCCGCGTTCGCGGCGTCGCCGGCGGCGCAATCAATACACGAACAGGTCGAAAGCCGAGCCATCGACGACCTTGCCGTCGACCGTGAGCTTCCTCTTGGGCGCGGCGAGCGCGTTCGTGACGACGAGCAGCTCCTCGAGCGTGAGCGCATCGTCCAAATGCAGGACCGCGATGTCCTTCTTCGGATCGCTCGCCGAGCGATGCTCCCCGTTCGCCAGCCATTCTTCGTCGATCTTTTGCGCCAAGAAAGCGCGCAGATCCAGATCGGCGGGCGGGGACGCAAACAGCTCTTTGTAGGGCATCGAAGTCACCGTGTCGCCCTCGCGCCAGGTGAGCAGATACTGGTCCCTCGGCGCCACCGAAACATGCAACTCTTTGCGCACGCGCCGCGAGCCTTGCGAGTCGGGTGAGCGCAGCATCAGATTCACGCGCTGGCGGCTGCCCTTCGCTTGCACGTCGAGCTCGACCGCGACGAATTCGGCTGTGGTGGCGAGCTGCAAGAGCTCCCTGAGCAACAGCACGCGATGATGTTCGCTGAGCTCGATCGGCAGCGTGGTCGGAAATGCGCTCTGATGCTTGGTCGGCCAGTACTTCCTGGCCGCGTCGAGCTTGCCGCGCACGCGCGCTCGGGTTCGAGCAAGCTCCGCTTCCCCCACCCCACCGACAGCGCTCCCGCCATACGACAACTGCTCGCCCGCCACTGCCAGCGAGGGCTCGACGTCCGCGTCGCGCTCCGAGCCAGGCTCGATTGGCAGCTCCGCTCGACTGGCACCGTCCGAAGCCACGGCGCTGGGCGCCGGTGCCGGCGAAGTTTCGGGCGGCGGCGGCCTGACCTCCGGGCGCGGCGCGGCTGCGCACGCGCACATCCCGAGCAGCAAACCCATTGTTCTCACGCTTCGTCCGGCTCGAGCTCGGACAGCTCGAAGTACGTGCGCCTCAGAGCTCCGCAAGCAGGGCATTCGGCGCGAGCGGCGGTCAGCGCTCGCGTTTGGAACGAAAGCTCGGTGATCTCGATCACGTCTCGGGGCAATCCCGCGCCGCACGAACAAGCCTGGCGCGTGAAGTCTTCCAAAGCATCGGACAGCGAGTGCACGGGCAGCGGGTTCTGCGGCAAGTCGCCGCGCGTGCCGTCGCGCAGCCGCTGAAAGCGGCGCTGGCGAGTGCGCGTGTTTGCGAAGCGCACGAGCACCACCACGAGCGCGCCGACGCCGATCACGCACAGCGTGATCGGCCACCAGTTCGCCTCTTCCGCGGCATGCGCGCGCATGGCGCCCTGCACGCGTGATTCGTCGTCCGATTGATTCGCGAGATCGAGACCGACGTCTTTGCGCGCGTCGCTCAGAAACTGCAAATGGTGAGTCAACCCGGACAGAGGCACGGCCTCGGCAAAGCTGCGATACTCGTGAACTGCCGTGACGACCTGACCGTCGTAGCTCACCGAGCGCGTCACGCGCGCCGCCGGATCGTCGAAGGTCTGCTCGCGCGGCTCGCGCTTCGGGGAAAACGGCAATTTTACCCGCTGCACCTCGCGAATCCAAACTCGGTTCGTCAGGTAGAGCGGGGACTCTCGACGTTGCGAGCGAGGCGCGACCAGATAGTCCCAAATCAACTCGGGCACCAGGCCGCGCTCTTCGCTGCGCCAGAATTCGGGGATCGCATAGGTCTCGATCACGGTGAACTCGTCGGCGTCGCGATCGTCGTGAATTTGCAGCGCTTTGCCCAGGGTAACGCCGGGAAACGCCTTGGCGTAGAAGTTCAGGTACTCATGGCTGAAGTCGGCCTCCGACTTTCTGGCGAGCCGTGCGCGCTGCTCGTCGGCGTCCTCGCCCTGATACCGGGTCGTGACGCTCAACGTCGCACTGCCCGAGTCCGCGACCTCGAACTCCGACTGCGTCGTGATCGAGGGCGCGAGCAAGGCATTCATTGGGATCTCGGACAGTTCGCTGGTCGTCTCGGCGACGACCAGCACCGCGCCGAGATCCAGCGGTGCGAGCGTATCCAGAGTCCCACCCTGAAATGCCCAGGTCGCATCCACATACTGATGCTTGCCGTTCCGCTCGATGACGGTGACCACGTGATCGAAGGCAAACGGCGAGGGCAAAGACTCTCGCAAATGACCCTTGAGCTCACTATCGGCGAGCGCGACGCGCGCTTCGACGCCCAACGCTCGCAGCAGCTCGACCAGCAAGTACGACTTGTCTTTGCAGTCACCGAAGCGCTGCTCGAAGATCGCTTTGGGCACGTGCGGCTTGACCGAGTGCGGACCGAGCGAAATGCTGAGATAGCGCACATCGTCTT
The DNA here is from genome assembly GCA_035688655.1 of Polyangiaceae bacterium. Lineage (GTDB taxonomy): Bacteria > Myxococcota_A > Polyangia > Polyangiales > Polyangiaceae > PMG-095. The sequence continues at coordinate 5,508 of DASSMT010000045.1, forward strand.
GCACGAAGCGGATCGCGCGCAGCACCGCCGTGTCCAGATCGGGCGCCGCCGCCCGCAGCTCGTCTGCCTTCGCGGTCAACGTCGGGTGAGGAGCAGGCGGATACAGCTCGCTTGCCCACTTGGCGACCTCGTTCCAATCGGCAAATTCACTCAGTTCCAGCTCCGCGGGCGCGGTGTAATCGTTTGGAATACGGTCTTCTTCCGGCCGCGGCTGAACGTCCTGCAAATCCCAGGTCAGCGCTCGCTCACCGGCGATCGGGATATCTCGCGGTGGCGGAGCAGAGCCGCGCACGCGAAATCGCAGCGTCGCTCGATTCGCCGCGCTGGTCACTTCCACGTGAACCCGCCGGGCCGGCGCGTCGCTACCCAGGCGCACGTGCCCCGCGTAGCGCCCGCCGAGGATCGGGTTTGCGCCGCTCAGCGTGTACGACACATCCACGGCATCGCCCGGGCGCACGTCCGCGAGCACCAACAGCGCGGTGGTCGTGCCGCTGTACACGCGATTCTGGCTGTCCCGCTCCTGTTCCAGCATGCGCAGCGTCGCGATCTTGGTTTGGTCGATGACCTTGCCTTCACGGATCACCGCCGCGCGATGCAATGACAAGCGCTGATACTGCGCAGCGAACTCGATTTGCACCTCACCGAGCTCGGCCACGCCGGTTTGGTTCACGGCCAAGTCGACATGCCGTGAGTAGCGCTCCACGCCCTCTTTGGCCAAGCGAATGCGCGTGTCCGAAAGCAAAGTGTACGTGCCATCACGCACCGCGCCGCGGTCGCTCGGCAGCGCGTAATCCACCGTCAGGTCATCGACCCACGCCGGTTTGGCCGCCCACCGCGCAGCGCCGCGCGCCTGAGCCTCGGCTGCAGTCTGAGCCTGTGCCGCGCCGAGAACGAACAACGAGCAGCAGCACGAAACGACCAACATCAGCGCCCAATGACAGCCCTTCCATGCCGCCCCACTCCGCCCGCTCTGCCACCATGACGCTGTCGCCGAAATCACCGGACGAGCCTAGCGCGGTCCTTCTCGCGAGACCACATCGGTCGCCGCGCCGAGAAGATCCGCGGCAAAGACCCGCGCGCCCGGACGCAGGCTGATTTTGGGGGGGCGCTCGTGATCCTGCAACGCACCTCACAGCGCACCGAGTTCCCGGCGAGCGCCGCTCGGATCCTCGACGTGTGCTCGGCTCTCGACTCCTGACCAATTCGGCTACCGACATGAGTGCGTACCGAATACGCGCTTGCGGCTTGGCAGCGTGAATCAATCGTCGAGTCGCGAGAGGGCTCTCGTCGCCATGAGCAATCGCCAATCACGAGCACCCTCGCGCAAAAAAGACTGCGTGTGTGCGCACGCTTCGTTTTCTTGCTCGAGACCCTGATCTGGGTGACGGGCGGCATGCGAAGTTCAATCGCGCGTCAGTAGCTGCGAAGTTCAATCGAAGAAGAGAATCGAAGAAGGAGTGTATCTGCTGAGGCAGATTTGCACCGCGCGCGCAGAGCAACAGCGATGCTCAGCGGCGGTTCACTGCTTGCACCCTTGCGGCTGAGTGGTATCGATTGACTGAGCATCGCGACGCACTAGCGGCGTCGTCGTTGCGCACGCCCAGATTCGACTGTCGGCCGCGCGAGTAACGCGTACCGGCACTGTCGAAGTCCGTCGATCCTTCAACGAACGGCATTCAGCTCATGCAAATTCACGCCTTGATCCGTCGTCGGATCCGCCTCTTCCTCGCGCTTGCAGGCTTGACCACGAGTGCGATCGTGTCATGCTCGCAGGCAGCGGACACTGACTCCCAGATCGGCGATCACGCGCAGGCAGGCTCGTCGGGCACTTCGCACGGAGGGAGCGCGGCAGGCGGGGACAGTGGCGCGGTGGGGAGTGCCACGGGTGGCATGCCAGATCTGGTGCTGTCCATGGGCGGAGATGCGGGCGGCGCTGACGCAGGCAATGAGGTGTGCGACGCGCAAGTCCGGGAAGGGCAGCGGGTCCCGCTCGACATGTACTTCCTCGTCGATTCGTCAGGCTCGATGGCTGATCAAGTCTCCGGCGGATCCAAGTGGGACGTGGTCTCCACGGCACTGACCCGTTTTTTGGAGGATCCTCGTAATACCGGCACGGGCGTCGGGATCGGCTACTTTCCCGCGGAAGCCGGCTCTTGCAGCTCCGGGCAATCCGGCTGCTTCTGCATTCCCCTCATCAACTTGTGCTTTGCCACCGGAGGGGGCTCCTGTGCGGTCAGCGACTATGCAACGCCTGCAGTGCCGCTCGCGTTGCCGCCGCAACCCGCAGACGTAGTCAGCGACATCGACTCGCATCAGATCGGCGGTGGCACGCCCACCCGACCGGCACTCGAAGGTGCGCTCCAATATTTGAGTCAATGGGCGAGCGCACACCCGGAACGAAAGCCACTGTTGGTCTTGGCCACGGACGGTGAGCCCGTCGGCTGTGATCCGAACACGCCCCAAGACGTCGCGGATGTCGCTGCGCGTGCGCTCGCCGGTCCGAACGCGATCCGGACATTCGTGATTGGCGTCGGCAGCTCGCTCGTCAGCCTGAACCTCGTGGCACAGGCGGGCGGTACCGACCACGCGTTTTTGGTCGACACGGGCGGCGACGTCGCCAAAGAGTTTGCCGACGCGCTGGAGCAGATCCGCGGCACCGTCGCCTCATGCGACTTCATCATTCCCGACACCGGATCCGGATCGGACCCGATCGATCCCAAGAAGGTGAACGTGAGCTACGTGGCGAAGGGCGGAAGCTCGCCAACGCGAGTTCCTCAGACATTCATGGGCGATCCGAGCAACTGCGACAGCAACGGAGGGTGGTACTACGACGACCCCAAGTCACCGACCATGATCAAGCTCTGTGACGCCACCTGTCAGTCGTTGAGTTCGGGCGCGATCCAGGTGGAGTTCGGCTGCGACACGGTCGAACAACCGCCGCGCTGACACGCTCGAGCCGCGGGCGCGAGAGGTATTACTCGTCGCGACCCGATCGGCTCGACGAGCTCGAAGGCCGGTCGATTTTCGTGACACTTCGGGCATGTGCCGGGCATGTACCTACGCATTGCTGCGCCTGCTCGTGGCGGAACCGGTTCTGCTATAAGCTGCGGGCGGCGAGAGGAGGCCAACATGCAAGCTTTCAAGAACCGATCTCGTGCCCGGATCGCGTGTGTCGCCTTCATCGCCTTCGTCGCCTTCGCTGGCGCCTGCGGCGGCCTTTCGCGACAATGGCCAACTTCGACGCACGGTGCCGGCGGCGATGCCATGGCCGAGGCCGGTGCAG
>DASSMT010000056.1:0-34204 GCA_035688655.1 Polyangiaceae bacterium
CGTCAGTTCGTGCTGGGCATCAACGCCGGGTTTCGCTGGGATCTGCCGGCCAATTTCTACGTCACCCCCTGGCTCGGCGTGGGCTACGCCTTCGGAGCGGACGACGTGACCCTCGGCACTCGGACGTTCGACGCGAATTCGCTGGTCGTCTTTCCTGCCGTTCACCTCGGCTATCGACTGCGCTAAAGCTACCCCAAAGAGCAACTTCGGTCAGGCACGCGAGCCGCGGGCTCGCTAGCTTGAGCGGGTCAAGGAGATGCATCGTTGAACGCCGGCTCTCGCGAGCTTTACTCGCAACGCTTCCGAAAGGTGCTCGAATACATCGATGCGCACCTGGACGAAGCGCTTTCACTCGACGTGTTGAGCGCGTTGGCGGCGTTTTCGAAGTACCACTTTCAGCGTCAGTTTTCGGAGCTGTTCGGGCTGGGCGTGCATCAATACGTGCAGCTCGTGCGGCTACGGCGCGCGTCACGGCAACTCGCCTTTCGAGACGAGCTGCGCGTGCTCGATATCGCGCTCGACAACGGTTATGAAAGCGCTGAAGCCTTCGCGCGCGCGTTCAAGAAAGCCGTGGGGCAAACGCCCAGCGAGTTTCGCGAGCGGCCCGCGTGGGTTCCTTGGCATGCCACGTACCAGCCATTGGCCGAGCTGAGGAGTCGACACATGACCCGGAACTACCGCATCGAAGACGTCGAGATCGTGAACTTCGAGAGTACCCGCGTGGCGGTGCTGGAGCACCGCGGCGATCCCAAGCTGCTCCTCGATTCGGTGCGAAAGTTCAAGGATTGGCGCAGGCAGAATCGGCTGCCGCCGCAAACGAGCGCCACCTTCAACGTGCTCTACGATGATCCGGTCAACACGCCGCCGGAGCAATTCCGCTGCGACTTGTGCGCAGGGATTTCACGCAGCATCACGCCGAACGACCAAGGCATCAGCGAGCGCGCGCTCCCCGGTGGTCGCTGCGCACGGCTCCGTTACATCGGCTCGGACGATGGGCTGGCCCAGGCAATCACCTTCTTGTATGCGGATTGGCTCCCGCAAAGCGCCGAAGAACTCCGCGATTTCCCATTGTTTCTACAGCGAGTTCGCTTCGCCCCAGAGGTGCCGGAGCATGAGTCGGAAATTGATCTGTATTTGCCGCTCGTTTGACGTGCCCACCCAAGCGCAGAATTTTCGCGCGCTCTGCTGCAGTCCTGACGCACTCATCTGCAATGGAGCGTCGAGTTGCGCGGATGCGGCCCAACGGGAGCAGTGGCACATCGAATGCAATGGGTCGGTGCATGACCAAGCCGAAATACGTAATCGTGGTCGGCATCGACTATTCAGCGGCTTCCGAACGCGCCCTCGAAGAGGCCTTCACCTTGGGCACGAACAAGCACGGGGTACAGCTACACGTCGTCAACGTCCGTTCAGCGCCCAGCGACGCCGCTTCGACGGCAGAGGCGAAACCGCTTCCGCCCTGGCGCTATTGGGCGAGCGAGCTGCACGAGTACGTCGCGCGTAAGGCCGCAGCATTTCAGGCGACCACGCCGGCGGCTCCATACGAGCACCTCTACACGCATCAGCGCATGAACGATCCGGCTTCCGAGCTCGCCAAGCTCGCGACCAATGTCGGAGCCGATCTAGTCGTGCTCGGGACGCACGAATGGCCCGACGAATCGCCTTCACGACCGGGCTCGGTGGCAGAAATCGTCACGCGCCTCGCGCCCTGTCCCGTGCTGATCGTGCGTCGCAAAGCCGTGCTCCCGGAAGCACAAGCCAGCGAGCCACACGCGTTGCCGTCGACTTGAGCCCAATTGCGCGCAAAATCTTCGCGACTTGTGCAAACCCTGCGACGCTGAGCCGTTTCGCTGTGATGAACCCGCGACATGCTCAGCCACCGCGTCACTCCGGTTTGGAACGTCTCTTGCTACGTTGGGGAGCATGCGATGCGAAGAAATCATGAAGCGGCGACTGCACACCATCCCGCCCGAATTGCCGGTGAACGACGCGGCGCGGTTGATGAAGAACGAGCAGATCGGCTTTCTTCCGATTTGCAACGCCCAAGGCTTTGCGCTCGGCGTGCTCAGCGAACGCGACATCGTGCTTCGCTTGTGCGCCGAAGATCTGCCGGGGAAGACCACCAGCGTCGGGCAAATCATGACCCCGTGCCCGGTGCACTGTCGAGCCAGCGACAGCTTGGAACACGCAGAGAAGCTGATGCTGAAGCACGAGTCCGAGTGCATTCTGATCGTCGATGACGACGACAAACTCACGGGCCTCATCACCATGGCCGAAGTCGCTCAACACGAAGCGCCATTCACGGCCGCGCGCTGGCTGCGTGAACTGAGCGCGAAGCGCTTTCGATTGGAGCACTGAACGCGAAGTCAGTTTGGGGGGCGCTCACAATCCAGCATCGCAGCCCGAAGCACGCCGAGTTCCCGCGCGGCACGTCGCCCACCGCGAATCACGGCGTCCACTGCGCGAGATCGGCGATGCCGAGCGCAGCTTCGAGCTGGGCGACCTCTTTCACGATGTCCTCGAAGCCATGTTGCCCGAAACGGCGATGTTCCTCGGCTTCGAATTGCTCGCCCAGCTCTTCGTAGCCACGCCGACCAATGACCGCGCGAAATGCCGGGAACAGCACCGTGTCTTCGCGCGCCGCGTGCGGCCGGTACATGCGTGCGAAGGCACGCAGCAGCCGTGCGAGCTCGGTCCCGGCAGCAGCGCCCGCCTGACGCTTGATCTCGGCGGTGATCTCGCGGCCCCGTTCATGCTGACGCAGGAGCACCGCCACCAACTCGGTCTCACGCTTGGCGGCTTACAAGCGCGGAAAGACGAAATGCTCCTCCGAGCGCTCGTGATACTCCTCGATGAAGCGACTCACGATGTCCGCGCCTTTCGCGACGATCGAGAAGTCGACCCGATCGCCAGCGTCGATGCGCCGCGCAGCCTCGTCGTACACCAAGAGCACGCGTTCGAGCACGCCGTGCTCTTGCATCAAGTCTTCACCGGGTGTGACCTCCGCCTCGTGCTCTTCGGAATCATTTCGACAACCGACGAAGGTCGTTGCCAAAAACGCTGTCAGCCGCAACCAAGCACGGCGTTCATGAGTTGCAGTTGCCAAGCGCTCGAGATGCATGTGCAGAGCTTGACCTCGCCGGTGCGACGCGCGCAACGTGCTTGCTCACAGCAGCTCGGTCTGTGACTATTCCCGCGAGTGCGCTTTCGCCTCACTTCGGAGGAAAGAACAGCTCGCGCAGCAGCGTCGATTCCGCACGCTCGTGTTGCTCGAGGATCGCTACGAATTGCCGTGTCGGATGCGCTAGACCCCTCCAGCGCTGCCGATCTTGGGCCATGCCGAGCAGCTCTTCTATCCGCATGAGCATGTCCATGTGCTCACGCTTGAGCATGTTGATCTGTGGCGCCAGGGCCGGCGATTCCTCGACCACGGTCCCGAAGTAGGCCGGCGATTCCTCGGATGTGAAATGGGATTTGAGGTCGGCAAACAGCTCCTCGAACAGCGGCTCTGGCAAGAGCTCGCGCGGGAGGTCCGAGGCTTCCTCCAGGGTTGCACACATGGTGCGCAGGCGATGGAGCGTCGTTTTCAGGTGATCGTGTTCCTTCAGAACACTGGAGAATCGTCCGAACAAGCTGGGCAGGGGTGCGCGGTCGGTCACGGGATCATCCTTTCTGTTTGAACACGCCCTCGTTGCAGCCCGCGTTCGGCGAGCAAGCTAGTCCACGACGTTCGCTGCTTTCCGAGACCCCGACGAATCCAACGGAGCCTCGCCGTCCCTCGCAGGAACTGGAGCGACAGTGTAGCTCTCGTTCAGCTGCTACTCGAAAGGCTATCGTAATGCATGCCTCATGCCCACACTGAAAAGCGGGCAGCAACGCGCGGCATTTCGCCGCGTTCGCGTTCAGCGTCGGTTCGGCGACGATCCTGTGGGTCGATTCGTCGGCCACAGTCGGAGCAAGTCGCAGCGCAAAAGCTGCGTCGAAGACGAAGAGCTTGCGCAGACTCCGCGCCATTTCGCAGCGGACTCCGCGCGATCTCCTACAAAATCCGTGAAAAATCTCATTCGGGCAGTAGGCACATGACTTGCCACGACGAAGGCATGAACTCTGTCGCTGCCCAACTCACGAAGGACCACCAAGAGCTCCACGCTCTCTTGCTCTGCCTCGCGGAAGACGCAAAGGCTCCCTTGCCGGGAACACTGCAAGCGACTTGGACGACCTTCGAGAAGCGCCTCTTGCGACACATGGAGACGGAGGAGCACTGTCTCCTACCTCTGATCGAACTCAGCGATCCGGCGGAGTTCAAGCGTGTCCGTACCGAACACGCGCGCATTCGCGGTTTGCTCACGGAGCTCGGAGTCGCGATCGAGCTACACACGGTGCGCGAGGCGAACATCAGCGAGCTGATCGACCTGCTCGAGGCGCACGCCAAGCATGAAAATACCACGCTCTATCACATGGCCGAGAGCAAACTCTCGGCCGAAGCCTACGCGGGCATCGCGCGGCTGATCAAACAAGGAGTCGGTGCCGCAGCCGCGGCGGTCTCGGGTAAGACGGCAGCGGCGAAGCGCCACTCGTAAGGCGACGCCATCACTCGGGTGCGCCGCACGCGAGCCATTCACCGAGCTTGCGTCGCTCGGCCTCGTCGACGGACCGACCATCCGGCATGAAGGTGTTCACGGCATTCGGACCGGCGGCAGCAGCGCGATCGATATCGCCCGAGTTTGCTCGAACTTGCGCGAGCGTGTCGAGCTTGGGGGATTCGGGACCATTCGCCGTATGGCAAGCTAGACAGTTGTTCTGAATGAACGCCTGTCCGAAGTTCGCGTAGGTGAGCGTGGAGTTCGTGGGACAGGTGCTGCCCGTGGAGTCACCTGGACCACTGCCACACGCCGCGAGGGCAGCTGCGGCCAAGAGCACGAGAGCAAGATGCGGATAGCGGGTTGTCATCGTCCATCCATGGGTGCCGTGAGGCAGCTACAGCAAGGCATTGTGCGAAAAAAATTTCGGTGCGTGCACAAACGTCCTTTTTTTCTAGCAAGTCGCTCTCGTTCCAACCACTGCCCTGCTCCATTCGCTCGACCTCGAAGAAGAGCTCGACGAATCGCCGGAGGCCTGGCCAAGTGACTGGTACGCGATTGCAGTCTACACTTTGTATACTTGCTCGCTGTCGCACTGATCGTAGTCGTTATCGCGCAGAATCCAGACGTGGATCGCTGCGAGCCCGGGCTGTGCGGCGGGACGGCGATGGCGTCCGCGTTTCAGCACGCAGTTCAGCGCGTGTTGGGACCGGAAACTCGCGTCGAAACCCAGCTCGTCGCGAGCGATCCTGCGGACGAAGCGTTGCTGACCCAGGCGCGTGACGTGGACGGCGTGGTCGAGCTGAGCTTCTCGCCCGAAGGCCAAAAGGCGCATTTGCATTGTTACCTTGCGCGCGAGAAGCGCTGGCTCGATCGCGAAATCAGCTTCGGCGAGCGACACGGCAGCGCGCACAGTGAGATCAGCGAGCGCGGTCGCTTGCTCGGCTTCGCAGTGGCAACGATGTACGCGGCGGACACCAGCGACGCCGAGCATCCGACTGAAACGCAGTCGGACGCGACCTCCGTCGCTGCGCCCGCGCCAGCCTCGCCGAGCGTTGCCCAAGCAAGCGCTCCGCGATCCGAGCCACCGCCACCCGCGCCGGCCGAGCGCAGTGCGCGGCGCATCGCCGAGTTCAGCGCAATCATCACCGGGCTGAAGGGAGCGGCTTCGGGCTTGGGGGCGAGCGCCGGATTCCGAATGGGTCTGACGGGGCCTGTTTGGGCTCGGCTGTTCGTCGCCGGGCGGAGCGGCAATATCCCAGAAGCGCAGGCCAGCACACGTACCGCCCTGATGGGCGGCGGAGTCGCCTTTTCGTTGCTCCCGGAGTCCTCCACGTTCGATTTCGGAACTCGTCTGGATCTGTTTGCGAGCTACTTCGACGCTTCGCACCTGTCCGAGGACGATACGGAGCCCGACCGCCAGAGTCGCTGGCAGCTCGGGGGCGACTGGGTCTTGGAGGGCGGCGTCCACTTCACGCGCAGTGCCGGCTTGTTCCTGGGCGGAGGTGTCGAAGCCGTGCTCGGTAAGACGTACATTTACACTCATCAGGTCCAGGTTGCCGTGGTACCGCCATTTCGTGCCACAGCGGAACTCGGGTTTCGCACCCGTTTCTGATCGGCATTTGCCTGATCTTGGCTGCCCTGCTGCACTCTTAGAACGAGAACGAATGTCTCCTGCCACCCGTGCGCCGCTGATGCTCGTACCGGCCGCCGCGGCCGACAGCGAAGGACCAGGTCCACCCGAACTGGACGACAGTGCCCTCCTTGCAGGCCTCAAGGCCCGAGACGTCTCGCTCAGCAAAGCCTTTTATAGCCGGGTCCGCCCGATCGTCGACCGAACCCTGGCCCGCCTTTTGGGCACGCGCGACAACGACTACGAGGACGTGGCGCAACGCGCCTTGTTCGAGCTCGTCAGCACCATCGATCGCTTTCGCGGCGAATGCCCGCTCGATGCCTGGATCTCGATCGTGACCGCGCGCGTCGCTTACCGCACGATTCGCCGCCGACGCACCGAGCGCAAGCTGTTCGTCGACGAAACCCCGCAGGAACTGCAGCACTCGACGCGCAGCCACGCGAACACCGTCGCCGCCCGCCAAGCCATCCAGCGCGTGCGCTCCGAGCTCGAACGCATGAACCCCGACCGCGCTTGGACCTTCTTGTTACACGACGTATACGGTTACGACCTCAAAGAGGTCGGACAAATCACCGGGGCATCGCTGTCCGCCGCCCAAAGCCGCCTGGTGCGCGGAAGGCGCGAGATTCACGAACGCATCAGACAGGACACCGCGTTGGCCCGCTTCCTGAAGCAATACTCGGAGGAAGAATGAACACTCCGCGCTACGCAGGAGCAGCCGCAAGACTGATCCGACAACTTTTGCCCAGCGCGGGGAACGCGGTGGGCGACGAGGCGCGCGGCATTGCCACCATCGAGCGAGCCATGTTTGCTCGCGCCCGCCAACGCCGGCTGCGGCTCCTGGCACTCGGCAGCTCGCTCGCCGCCGCCGCGGGCGTGACCTTTGCAGCCACACAGCTCACGCACTCTTGGCGCGCGCTGGAGGCCGCTCAAGCGAGTCGAACGCAGGCGGGGCCCGCGACCGCGATCGCGATCAACGCGACGCCCTCGGGCCAAGGCGCCGCGCTCACCGGCAACGGAGGCGAAGAGCCGCTCAAGGAACACCTCTCGATCGCGTCGGGCCAACGCATCGACACGCCCGCAGACGGCGGCGCCTCGCTGCAACTGTCGACCGGCACGTCGATGACCCTGGCCGGCCGTACCTCGTTCCGTGTCGACAGCCAGGGCGCTACACAGCGTTTCACCCTGCAGAAGGGCGAGCTGGTCGCGCACGTCGCCAAACTGGGCAGCTCGCAGCGCTTCATCGTCGACACTCCGGACGCGGAAGTCGAAGTGCGCGGCACTCGCTTCCGCCTGCGAATCATCGAACATCCGGAAACCTGCGGCGCGACAACGCGAACGCGCCTCGAAGTCAGCGAAGGCGTGGTCGAGGTTCGCGTCGCAGAGCAAGCCACGGTCAGCGTGAGAGCCGGCGAAACCTGGCCGGCCGACTGCGCACCCCTGGCAGGCACCGCTGCCAGCGCGCCTCCAGTGCAGCCCCCTGCGCAGAGCAGCAGCGCCGCATCGAACCACGCACAACTGCCGCGCGCGGCTACGACCACGACGCGCAGCGAGCCCGAGCGCACCTCGGGACTCGCCGCACCCAACGACTTGTTTGCGCTGGGCGTGGCTCGGGCTCGGCAGGGCGACACCGCGGCTGCCCTGCGCGCTTACCAGGATTTGATGACCCGCTTTCCGCGTAGTCCTCTGGCGGAGAACGCACAGGTCGAACGCATGCGCTTGTTGGCAGAGAGCGCCGACGGCGCGGCGGAAGCCAAGCGCTACCTCACTCGCTACCCGCACGGCTTCGCCACCAGTGAAGCGAAAAAACTGTTGGCCGAGCCGTGACGCCCCGGACCGCAGCGCGCACTCGAGGGTTGCTCTGGCCTACGGTCGCGGCAATTGCGCTCACCTCGATCAATCCCGCCTGCGATCAGCGCTTCGACTTCGACACCGAACGCGGCGGCGGGGGCGCGGGCGGCTCCCCGACGTCCAGCGCCGGCTCCTCGAGCAGCGGCGACTCGAACAACGGCGGCCTTGCCAGCAGCGGCTCGATGAACGGCGGGCTGGGCGGAACAGCAGCCGTGAGCGGTGGGGGCGCCTCTGCCGGGACGCCCGCGAATACCGGCGGAGAAGCCGGCGCGACTTCGACGACCTGCGGCAGTGTCGGTGAGTGTCCAGCGGGCAGCCACTGTGTCGCCGAACAATGCGTCCAATGCGCGGCAGACTCCGACTGCGCCGTCTACGGACTGCCTCGCTGCGAACCCATTCGCCACCGCTGCGTCGCTTGCCTCGGCACGAGCGATTGCAAGCAAGGATTCGCCTGCGACTCGCTGGCAAACCGCTGCCTGCAAACCTGCGTGGACGACGACACCTGCCCCGTAGGTGCCCACGGTTGCGACGAACACCGACTAGTCTGCTATCAATGCGACGAAGATCGCGAGTGTTTGAGCTCGTCCATCGGCCCCCTGTGCGCCAGCGACGGCAGCGGCTGCGTGCAATGCCGCAAGGAAACCGATTGCCTCACTGGACACTGCGACCAGCTGAGCGGGCGCTGCGTGGAATGCCGAGACGGTCGCGATTGCGCCTCCCAGCTCTGTGATTTCGCGACGTTTACTTGCGTGAATTGAGCGAGCGTCGTGACGAACAGCGGCGAATCGCCGAGCATCACGGGAAAGCCGCCTTCAAGGAGATCCCCACCACTCCCGCAACGACGATGATCAAGGGCTCTTGCAGCTTCTTGAACTTCAGGAGCAGCGCGAGAGTCACGAGCGCGATCGCGAGCGTGGGCAGATCGTGCAGCGCGCGACGCCCGAGTACGAACCCTGCACCCGCGATCGCGCCCGTCGCGGCGGCACTCACGCCAGCGACGAACGCCTTGATGCTCGCGTTCTGCGACAACCGCCGAAAATACGGCGCCGGCAGCACCGTAAACAGATAGCAAGGGACGAACGTCGCGAGCGCGGCCACGCACGCGCCGAGCGGACCGCCCACGAGATAGCCAATGAAAGCCACCGTGATCACCACGGGCCCCGGCGTGATCATCGCCACGGCCACGGCATCGAGAAATTGCTGATCGGTCAGCCAGTGAAACTGCGTCACCACGCCGCCGTGCAGGAAGGGCACGATCGCGAGCCCACTGCCGAACACGAACGCGCCCGCCTCGGCAAAATACCAAGCAATCGTCAAAAGCGTGGAGTCCGAGGCCGCGCCTGCGAGCCCGGAAACCCACCACGGTGGCAACAGCAGCGCACTCATGGCGCCCGCCCCGAACTTGGGCGGCGCCACGACTAGCCAGGCGAGCACCCCACTGCCCAGAAACAGCCACACGACCTCCGACTCGGTCCACGCAGTCACGAGCGCGCTCAGCGCGAACAAGCCCCACAGCAAGCGATCTTTGGCGAGCGTCAACTTGCCCAGCTTCCAAACACTGCGGGCAATGATGGCGATCACCGCCGCGCCAACGCCGTAGAAGGCGCCACGCATCCAAGACAGCCCGCCGAAGCGCAAGTACAGCGCTGCCAACACGAGCACCATGACGAAAGACGGCAGCACGAACGCGAGCCCCACGAGTGAAGCGCCCAGCACGCCGCCCCGCACCCAGCCCAAATAGATCGCAAGCTGGGCCGCGAGCGGGCCCGGAGCCAGCTGAGCGAGCGCCAACCCCTGCACGTAGTCCTGCTTCGAGATCCAACGTCGCTCTTCGACGAGGTCCCTTTGCATGTACCCGGCGAGCGCAATCGGACCACCAAAGCCCAACGTCCCCAGGCGCAGGAAATAGGCGATGAACTCGGCCAGACTACAGGGCGCGAGAGCGTCCGTCGTTGCCGACTCGCCCGGAGCCGCCTGCGAGGCCGTGCGAGTCATACCTGCGTCACTTGGCTGGGCTCCTGCTGCGACGGATACTACATTTCCCGCCGGAATGCCGGCCGCCGTCTACCGCCTGGCGCGACTCGCGAACAATCTGCGAACCCTTTCGGCTCCCGCTGGCTCTCACGAGAAGAGCCACAAGGAGCGAGCCCATGTGCGTGCGAGTCACCTGCAAAACCTGCGCGAAGCCCAGCTACAGCGGCTGCGGTCGACACATCGAGACCGTGCTCGGCGATGTCCCCCCAGCAGCACGCTGCCAGTGCCGCCAGAACCACGCCGACCAGGCCCCGCGCGCCGGGCGCCTGGAGAGCTGGGTGTCGACATTGCTTGGTAAGACCAACGGGAGGCAATCATGAAAATCAGCGTCGAATCTGCGGGCGCGGTCAAAAGCCGCGTCAAACTCGGCAGCCACGAGCTGGTCTTCGACCAACCCACCACCGTCCCGGGTGGTGAAGACCGCGGGCCGTCCCCGCTGGATGTCATGGCCGCCACCGTCGGCGCCTGTGCGCACTACTTCGCCGCGGCCTACCTACACGCGCGCAACCTTCCCGTCGAAGGCTTGCGAGTCGAGGTCGAAGCCGAAAAAACTCGCGAGCCCCAACCCCGTTTCGGCCGCCTGGCGATCCGCCTGATCTTGCCCGCCACCACCCCCGATCACTATCGCCCGCAAATCGAGCGCGCGGTTCGCAACTGCCCCGCGTACGGCACCCTCGTCCATCCGCCCGAGCTGGAGCTCACCTTCACCCAAGAAGCCCACGCGCCCGCGGCCTGAGCGCGAATTCGGCTTCACTGGCCCCACGTTCCTGCCGAGGAAGGTCGCCTTCGTGCGCAAAAAATCCGGCTCGTGCGCGAAGTACATTTCGATTCGCACGCGAGGCCTTTCACTGAAACGTGGCTGATGCGGCCCTTCGGGCAATTCTTCGAGTACAGTAAGCCTGTGACTCGGGTCAGTCCCTTGCCAGACGAGGTCCACCTCATCGAACGAGCGCGCGCCGGCGACGAAGCCGCGCTCACACTCTTGGTCGAGACCTACGCCCCGCGCGTGCTGCGCTTCGCTCAAAAGCTGTGCGGCCCGAGTTCTGCCTCCGCCGACGCTGAAGACGTGCTGCAGCAGACGTTGGTCAGCGTGATCAGCCACATCGACGAATTCCGTGGCGACAGCCAGTTCGCCAGCTGGCTGTACGCAATTGCCCGCAGCCACTGCATCAAGCAGCGCACGCGCGGCGCCGCAGCGCACCCAACTCAGCCACTCGCCGATGCCGAACCAGCAATCCCGACTTCACCTCAGCAAGCACCGGACGAAAACATCTCTCGCGAGCAGCTGCAAGACGCTTTGAACGTCGCGATCGACGCGCTCGAGCCAGCGCAGCGCGAAGTGCTCGTATTGCGAGACATCGAAGGACTCGGCGCGCCCGACGTCGCGCAAGCATTGGGCATCAGTGTGGACGCCGTGAAGAGTCGCTTGCATCGCGCGCGCAAGACATTGCGAGAGCGCCTGACTCCCTGGTTCGAGCAGAGCGAACAGAGCGCCGCATGTCCGGACGTCGTCGATTTGTTGTCGCGCTATCAAGAGGGCGACATCACGAGCGAGGTGTGTCAGGCGATGCAGGCACACGTGGACGGCTGTCCGCAGTGCGCCAAGCGCTGTCACTCGTTGCGCACGGTGCTTTCGGCATGCAGTGCGACTCCAGTGCCCGTGTTGTCGCCAGAGATGAAACAGGCGGTGCAGGAGCAGGTGAGGAGATCGTTGAGACGGCAACGGGGTTGACCAAAACGTGAAGCGCTTTTCCGTCCTGTCACTCCGACTCTAGCCTGCGCTCGAGCAACGCCTGAAGCTGCCCCTGCTGCGCCGGCTCGAGGCGCTGAGCGGTGTCCTCGCCTCATGCAGCTCGACTTGCCTGCGCTCGGCGATCCTCAGGCCGCCTTTGCTCAGGAAACAGCGATGGCCCGGCCCGTCGCTCGTGAAATCCCGCAGCTCGTGCGTCGGGGGACGCGCACGGACCAGGTGCTTCCAGCCGGCCATGATTGTCTTCGCCGCCGCATGCGCCTTTGAGTACGATGCTCGGAGACGGCTTGAGGCTCGGTGGTGGAATGCTCGATTCGCTTGTTGGCTATTCACTGAACAATCGCATCGCGGCATTTCTGTTCGCGATCACGCTCGGGATCGCCGGCTTTTTGGCTTTTCGCGATCTCACGGTCGAGGCGTTCCCGGATCCCACGGACACTCAGGTGCAGGTCATCACCTTGCTACCGGGGCAGCCGACCGAAGAAGTGGAGCGTCGGCTCTCGATCCCGCTCGAGCGCGCGCTGAACGGAACGCCGGGCCTGTTTCGCCTGCGCAGTATTTCACTGTTCGGCCTGTCATTCGTCACCCTCACTTTCGAAGATGGCGTGGAGTTGCTGCAAGCCCGCCAGCGCGTGCTGGAGCGTCTGCGAGAGGCGGAGCTGCCCGAGGGCGTGCAGTCGGATTTGGGACCGATGGCCACGCCCATCGGCGAGGTGTATCGCTACACGTTGCAAGGCGTTGGGGCCGATCCGATGGAGCTTCGCACGCTGCAGGATTGGGTCGTGCGCCCAGGGATCCTGCGAGCGCCAGGCGTAGCCGATGTCGTGTCCTACGGCGGACTCGTGCGCGAGGTGCACGTGGAACCCGATCCGTCGCGCATGGCCTCTTTGGGTGTCGGCCTGAACGATGTCTTTCAGGCGCTGAGCAAAGCCAGCAGCAACGCCAGCGGCGGCTACGTGGAGCGTGGCGCCGAGATGTTCGTGATCCGAAGTCTGGGTATCTTCGCCGATCTGAGGGACATCGAGAAAACGCGCGTCGCGACGCACGATGGAGTGCCGGTGCGCATCAGCGACGTCGCCCACGTGAGTGAAGGATATGCCCCGCGCCAAGGCGTGGTGACCCGCGGAGAAGACGAGGATGCGGTAGAGGGCATCGTGCTCATGCGTCGCGGGGAAAACCCTTCGGTGGTGCTGGAGGGGCTGCGCACACGGATGGCCGAGATCGAGCGCATTTTGCCGAACAAGATCAAGATCAGTCCTTTTTACGATCGCACCGAGCTCGTGCACACCACTTTACACACGGTCTTTCACAATCTGCTGGAAGGGGCGCTGCTCGTCGTGCTGGTGCTGTTCGCGTTCACGTTGTCTTGGCGGGCGTCGCTGATCGTGGCCACCGTGATTCCGCTTTCGCTGGCCGCGTCATTTGCGTATCTGCGCGCGCGCGGCATGAGCGCCAATTTGTTGTCGATGGGCGCGATCGACTTCGGCATCATCGTGGACGGCGCGGTGATCTTGGTCGAACACTTGTTCCACGTGGTGCCCGCGCGGCGCTCTGAATCGCCCCAATCACTGGTGGAAAACATCGCGCAGGCGACGCACGAGGTGGCGCGTCCTACCTTGTATTCGTTGCTCATCATCATCGCCGCCTACATCCCTATTTTTTCGATGCAGCGCGTGGAAGGGAGAATCTTCTCCCCTATGGCCAACACGGTGGTGAGCGCGCTCGTGGGCGCGCTGATCGTGAGCTTCACGCTGATCCCCGTGCTTTCCTTGTTCGGTCTGCGTGGCGCCGGGCTCGAGCGCGAATCCCCACTCACTCGCTGGGCGCGCAAGGCCTACGTTCCCACGCTCGACTTCGTGCTGAGTCGGCCGCTGCCCGTGTACATCGTCGCAGTCGGAACCCTGCTGGCTGCGGGCCTGCTGCTTCCGCGTTTGGGCTCGGAGTTTTTGCCCGAATTGAACGAGGGCGCCCTGTACGTGACCTTCACCTTGCCAGGCAACATGTCGCTGGCCGAGGCGCAAAAGCTCACGCCCAGGCTGAAGAAGCTGATCATGCGCACGCCCGAAGCGAAAGCCGTGCTCACGCAGCTGGGTCGCCCGGAAGACGGCACCGATCCGTCGTTGCCCAACAACTTGGAGGCCTTCGTGAAGCTCGCCCCGCCAGAAGAGTGGCGGCAGAACAAGCCGACGTTGAATGACCTGATCGCGGAGATGTCACACAACCTGAGTCAGGTTCCCGGACTAGAGGCCAATTTTTCGCAACCGATTCGCGACAACGTGGCCGAAAATATCTCCGGTCAGTTCGGTCAGATCGCGCTGAAGATTTATGGCGAAGATTTGCTGGAGCTGCAGCGCGCCGCCGAACACGCCAAAGACGTCCTTGCGGGAGTGCCCGGCGTCGCCGATTTGGGCATCGTGAAATCGTCCGAGAGCCCGCAGATCGCCGTCAAGCTCGACCGCGAGGCGCTGGGTCGCTTCGATCTCGATCTGAACGACGTTCAGGACTACATCGAAACCGCCATGGCCGGACATGCGGCGAGCGAGCTGTGGGAAGGCGAGAAGCGCATCGATGTCACCGTGCGCTTGCCGCGCGCCACACGCGAAGATTTGGATTCGATCCGCAACATTCGTTTGCCGCTCAAGACGGGCTTGGTGGTGCCGTTGTCGGCAGTGGCGGACGTCACGGTCGGCACCGGCCGCGCAGCGATCACGCGTGAGAACGGCCGGCGCTACATCGGGGTGCGCATGAACGTGCGCGCGAGAGACATGGGCTCGTTCGTCGAGGAAGCTCGCAAACGGGTGGCAGCAAAGGTGATCATGCCTCCGGGCTACGAAATGACCTGGGGCGGTGAGTTCGAGAACCAGCAGCGGGCGATCAAGCGCCTCGGCGTGGTCATCCCACTGGCGCTCGCGCTCACCTTCTTCCTGCTATTTTCCGCGTTCAAGAGCATCGAGGATGCGCTCCTGATCCTGCTCCACACACCGCTCGCATTAGTCGGGGGCGTGGCGGCTCTAGGCGTCGCGGGCATGACATTGTCGGTGTCGGCCGCGGTGGGCTTCATTGCGCTACTCGGTCAGGCAGTGCTGAATGGTGTCCTGGTCGTCTCCGCCGTTCGCGCACGCCTGCTGGAAGGCGACAGTGCGTATCGTGCGGTGACCGGGGGGACCATTGAGCGGCTGCGCGCCGTGTTGATGACGGCGTTGCTCGCGAGTTTGGGCCTGGTGCCGGCAGCGCTGTCGCACGCCATCGGTAGCGAGACCCAGCGACCGATCGCGGTGGTGGTCGTGGGGGGCACGATTTCAGCTGCGATCTTGACACTTCTGGTGCTGCCGGTGAGCTTGTACTGGATGCTGCGTGCGAAAGCTGCCTTCGCCAAGCGCGCAGCAAATCCCGTCTCGGCGTGAGCCGCAGAGCGCGCTTTCGTACTCCAAAACGGCATCCCCCACGTCCATCCAAGCCTTAAGCGCAAGAGTGTTCGTGGCGTTTATGCCAAGATGGAAGATTTGCGCGCTGGCTACACCTTGGACATGGGTAAGACGTTGCACTCAGCGCGCGTGCGGCGGGGTCAACGCAAGAGCGACGGTGCCAAGGTAGTGATCAAGGCGCCACGTGGCGAGTATCCGTCGGCCACGGAGATCGCGCGTGTGCGACGCGAATATGCGTTGCTGAAGGAGCTTTCCGGGGCTCCGGTGCCGCAAGCGTTGGATCTGGTGCGGCTCGAGCACGGCGTCGCGCTCGTGCTCGAAGACGTGGGTAAGGATTCGTTTCACTCGCTGATCGTGCCGGGTGGGCTGGCGTTGCCGCGATTCTTGCGGCTTGCGCGCTTGGCGGCGGAGACGCTGGATGTGGTCCATGGGCGCGGCTTTCTGCACAAGGACCTCAAGCCGCAGCACTTCTTCGCGGACGAGAGCGAGAGTCGCGTGTGGTTGGTCGATTTCGACGTCGCGGCCCGCGTCGAGCGCGAGGAGCAGGACAGCGGGAGTCTGGACGCGCTCGAAGGCACCTTGGCGTACATGTCGCCCGAGCAGACGGGTCGCATGAATCGCAGCGTCGATCGGCGGAGCGATCTGTACTCACTGGGTGTGACCTTTTATCAATTGCTCACCGGGGTGTTGCCCTTCGAAACCGAAGATCCACTCGAGCTCGTGCATAGTCACATCGCGCGCGTCGCGCGTCCGCCGGCAGAATTTGCGGTAGTGCCGCGCGTCGTGTCGGAGATCGTGATGCGGCTCTTGGAAAAGGCTCCCGAGGCTCGCTATCAGACCGCGTCGGGCCTCGCCGCCGATCTCGCGCGTTGTGAACGTGAGCTCACGGAGCACGGCAGCGTGCAGCCGTTTGCGCTCGGTGAGCAGGATTATCCGCACGAGCTCCGGATCCCGGAGAAGCTCTATGGCCGGCGTGACGAGCTCACGCTGCTGCGGCGTGCAGTCGAGCGCGTCAAGGGTGCCGATGCCGAGCTGGTGTTGATCCGAGGCGGCGCGGGCATGGGTAAATCGGCCTTGGTGCGAGCGCTGCAAGACGAGCTCAGCGTGGACGCGACGTTCGCCGTCGGTAAGTTCGATCAGTTCAATCGCGCGCTGCCCTACGCCGCGCTGGCACGTGCCGCGGGCGCGCTGGTGCGCGCGGAGCTCGCGAGCTCACCCGCCAAGCTCGCCAAGTGGAAGAGCGATTTGCTCGCTGCCATCGGCCAGAACGGACAGCTGCTGATCGACCTGGTGCCGGAGCTGGAGTTGGTGCTCGGGCCGCAGCCGGCGGTGGTGGCGTTGGGCGCGGCGGAGTCTCAGAACCGCTTCGAGGGTCTGTTTCAACGCTTCATCGAGGTGAGCGCGAGCGAGCAGCAACCGCTGATCCTCGTCTTGGACGATTTGCAGTGGGCGGACGCCGCGTCGTTGCGGCTCTTGCGGCTGATTTTGCAGCACCGAGGGCAGGCACACCTGCTCGTGATCGGCTGCTATCGCGACAACGAGGTGGGCGTGCTCCACCCGCTGACCGACTTCTTGACCGCGATCAGCAATCCGCGTCCGCCGACCAGCGTGGAGCTCGGTCCGCTCGCGGCAGAGCAAGTGGAAGAGCTGCTGGCCGACGCGCTGCCGAGGTGCGCGGAGTCCTCGACACCGCTGGCCGAGCTGGTGACGGCGCGGACCGGTGGCAATCCGTTCTTCGTCGGGCAGTTCGTCGAGAGTCTAGCGAGCGACGGGCACTTGCGCTTCGACGGCGCGACCAAGCGTTGGACGTGGCAGATCTCCGCGATCGCGGCGGCCGCAGTGCCTTCCAACGTGGTGGAGCTGGTGCTCGCGAAGTTGCAGCGGCTCGAGCGCGCCACCCTGGAAACGCTCAAGTTTGCCGCTTGCATCGGCCATCGCTTCGACGCGCGGACGGTGGCCGCCATTTCCGGTCGCAGCCTGGGGCAGGTGACCGAGAGCTTGTCGCAAGCGGTACGCGAAGGTTTCGTGGTACCGCTCGATGCGAACCATCGCCTGGCCGCGCACGTCGGCGATGGCTCGGAGCGCGACGCGGAAGTGAACGCGAGCTATCGCTTCGGTCATGATCGCGTGCAGCTCGCTGCCTATGGTTTGATCCCGGAAGCCGAGCGTGCGCCCATCCATCTGGCCGTAGGGCGAGCGTTGCTCGCGCGCGCCGGCGGCGCAGAGTCCGCTGACGAAGAGATTTTCGAAATCGTGACGGCGTTCAACCAGGGCCGCCATTTGCTCGAAAGCCGTGCCGAGCGGCTCGAGCTCGCAGCGTTGAACGTGCGCGCGGCTCGGCGTGCGAAGAACGCCTCGGCGCCGGCCACCGCGTACGAGCTGAGCGAAGTGACGCTCGAGCTGCTGACGGCGGACGCATTCACGGTCGCGCCCGAGTTGGCGCGCGTGGCGCATGTGATTCGCACCGAATGTGGGCATCTGGCCGGCCAGGATCCCGCAGCGTTCGAATCGATCGCGCTGCTCACGCGGCACAGCCACACGGTGCTCGAGCGCGTCGAAGTCGGCAATTTGCACACGCTGCTTTTGACCCATCAGGGCCGGCTCCTGGAAGCGCGCGCGGTCGCCATCGAGACCTTGGCTGGACTCGGCGTCAGCCTGCCCGACCCGACTGATCCGGCGGCGCTGGGGCAAGCCATCGGTCAGGAATTCGCTGCATTTCAGGCGCGCCTCGGCGGACGCAGTGTCGAGTCGCTGACCAAGCTACCGCCCCTGATGGACAAAGAAAAGCTCGCCCTGCTCGAGGCGATCGCCGCGGCCATCCCAGCGGCGTACCAGACGACCCCGGAATTGATGGTCGTGCTCGTGCTCAAGGGCGCACAAGCGGCGCTCGACGGCACAGGCCCGCTCTCCGGCTTCTTTTACACGCAATACGCAATCGTGCACATCGTGGCGACCGGTGACTCCGAGACCGCGTATCGCTTCGGGCGCCTCGGCTACGAGCTCAACCAGACGCCGGAGACCCGGGCGCAGCTGCCCGCGATCTGCTTTCTGCTCGGCATGTTCATCGCGCCGTGGACGCGGCCGCTGCGGGAGACCATCGAGATTCATCGCCAAGGCGCGCGCGTCGGCTTCGAGGTCGGCGATCAAATGCATGCCGCGTACTGCTACGGCGGCGGTCTCGTGAACCGCGTGATCGCCGGCGAGTTGCTCGACAGCATTCAGCGCGACATCCCGGGCTACAGCCAGAGCCTGCACGCGGCTGGAGACGTGATCAACCTGGGATTCGTGCAGCTCAACGAGCAAACCCTGCGCTGCCTCAAAGGTGAGGCAGCGAGCCTGGCAGCCTTCGACGGCGAGGCGGAATTCGAGGCAAAGCCTCCAATCCCGCCGGTAGCCGCGATGTACGGCGCGTTCAAAGCGATGTTACGCTATCTGGCACGGCGTCCCGCCGAGGCATTGGCCGCGACCGACCACTACCAGCCGCTGCCCGCGATGTTCTACAGCGTGGAGTACCACTTCTACCGCGCACTTTCGCTGCTCGAACTCGCGCGCGAGGCGCAAGGTGCAGAGCGCGCCGCGTACCTCGAACGCTTCCATGCCGAGCTCGGTCTGCACGAGCGCTGGGCGCGCGCCTGCCCGCAGAACTTCGCGCAGCGCCTGTCGATCATACAGGCCGAGCACGCTTCGCTCGAAGGACGCGTGACCGAAGCCATGGCGCTGTACGAGCGAGCAATCGCCGAGGCGTTGAGCAACGAACACCCGTACCACGTCGCGCTGGCGAACGAGCTGTGCGGTCGGTTCCACCTGCGCGCCGGGCGCCCAAAGGTCGCGCGCGTGTACCTGACCGAAGCCTGCTATCAGTACCAACGCTGGGGCGCTTCCGCCAAGGTGGCGCAACTGGTCACGGAACATGCGGAGCTCGACTTGACGCCCCGCGAGGTGACGCTGCAGACGGCCAAACGCTCGACGACGACCGGCGCTGGCAGCAGCAGTCGGGACGGCGATCTCGATCTGATGAGCGCGATGCGCGCAACTCAGGCGATCGCCAGCGAGCTGCTGCTCGATCGCTTGGTGGAGCGCTTGGGCCGGATCTTGATCGAGAACGCGGGCGCTCAGCGCGGCTGCTTGATCATCAATGAACCCGACGGCTTGCGCGTGGCGGCGGCGATGACCGTGGACCCGGACCGGGTGCTCGCCGGGCTGACCGAGTCGCTCGACAGCACCTCACACGTGCCGGCGTCACTCGCCCGCTACGTGGCACGCAGCCGCGAGGCGGTGGTACTCGATGATGCTTCCCGCTCTTCACGTTTCGCCCGCGACCCATACTTCCAAGGCAAGACAGTGCGTTCCGCGCTGTGCATGCCGCTCGTTCACCAGGGCGGGCTGTCGGCGGTTCTGTATCTCGAGCACGCCGCGGTGGCGGGTGCCTTCACCGCCGCGCGCGTGCAGCGCCTGGAATTCTTGGGCTCTCACGCGGCGGTCGCCGTGGAGAACGCAAAGCTGTACCGACAGGTTGCCGCGGCGACGCAACGCTTGGCCGAAGCAAACGAGACACTCGAGCAAAAGGTGCGCGCCCGCACCCGTGAGCTCGAAGGTAGGAACGCGGACATGCGTCGCGTGCTCGACACGGTGACGCAAGGCTTGATCACCATCGATCCCGAGGGTTGCATGGCGGCCGAGCGCTCCGCCGCCGCGGAGCGCTGGTTCGGCGACTTCCAGGCAGGCGATTCGTTCGCCGACTACATGAGCCGCACCGATCCCGCGTTCGCCGACTGGTTTTCCGCCGCATTCCCGATGTACATCGAGGACATCTTGCCTACGGATGTAGCGATCTCTCAGCTGCCCACGCGCCTGCTGAAGGGTGAGCGCGAGTACCGAGTCACCTATCTGCCGGTGCTATCCGCCACGGCTGCAGCCGGGCTCCTGATCGCGATCGACGACGTGACGGACTTGCTGCAGCGCGCGCGCGCTGAAGCGGACTTGAAGGAGCAGCTCGCTCTGTTCCGCAAGCTCGAGCAGGATCGGGTCGCAACCTTGGGCTTCTTCAAAGAGGGCGCGCAGATCGTCGCGACCTTGCAGCGGCCGAGCGAGGAGCCGGTGACGCTGAAGCGCGCGCTGCACACGCTCAAGGGCAATGCTGCGATGCTCGAGCTCACGCTGCTCGCGGACCGCTGCCATCAAGCCGAAGAGGCCGTGATGCAGGGCGCCGGATTCGCCGAAGCGATCGTGCCAGTGCTCGCGCGCTGGAAGGAGCTGCTTGGCATGCGCGACGCGCTGGCCGGCTCGGGCGCGACCGAAGATCGAGTCGAGGTCGAGCGTGCTGCAGTTCTGCGCCTGATCCAGCGCGTGGAGATCGGGGCTCCCGCACAGGACGTTTCGAAGGAGCTCGTGCGCTGGACACTCCAGCGCTTGGAGTACCCGCTGCGCCGGCTCGGCGAATACGCCACCAGCGTCGCTCGCCGACTGCACAAGGCCGAGGCAGAGGTAACCATCACCGACGGCGGCCTGTTCGGCGATCCGAACGCCATGCAGCCTCTCAGCTCGGTGCTGGTCCACCTGATCCGAAACGCCATCGACCACGGCTTCGAGAGCGCCTCGGAGCGCGCGCAGCGCGGCAAGACCGCAGTCAACAGCCTGCGCCTCGAAGCACGCCTCGAACAAGGCCACGTCGTGTTCCAGGTCAGCGACGACGGCCATGGCATCGACTGGCAGCAAATTCGAGCCATCTGCGCGGAGCGCGGGCTTCCGAACGCGACCCACGACGAGCTCGTCGCGGCGCTCGTCAGCCCTGGCTTCACCACGCGCGGCGACGTGAGCGACACCTCCGGCCGCGGGATCGGCCTGTCTGCTGTCTTGACCGAGATCCAGCGACTCGGCGGCACGCTCGGTGTCGACAGCCAGCTCGGTGGCGGTTGCACTTGGTTGATTCGGGTGCCGGCTCGTGCGATCGGCGGCACCGCCCAGGAGTCCCTGCGCCCGACCTCGCGCAGCCAGCCGCCCGCGCGCAGCACGCGACCTTCGACAGCGCCCGCGGCCTCTTGAAACCAGCCGCGGCCTCTTGAAACCAGCCGCAGCCTCTTGAAACCAGCCTGCGGCTTTTTGAACTAGCCGCGGCGGCTTGCAACTCGCCTGCGGCACCTTGCAGCAGCCATGGGGTGCGCCCATTCGCAGCCTCCGCGGCGGCGGTCACGAATAGCCTGCACGCGCCCCGCGCACAATCTGCGCCGCTGCACGTCATTCGCTCGGTTCAGCGGACGAACGGCTGCGGCACGGGCAATGCACCTACCCGCGCATGGCCACGCTATTGAACCGCTCGATTCATTCACCGCGGGTGGACCTCGCCGCGCGAGTCGAAGGTCGTCTGCCGCAGAAAGACTCACGAGAGGTCGTCGCGGGCTTGGGGGGCGTGAGCGTGATGCTGGCGGCATTCCTCACGCCATTCCTGCGCCAGTCGCGCAATCATTGGGGCGTCGAGGCTGCGCACTATCTCGTCGCTCACGCACCCGTGGACGAGGCCGCGCGGGCGGCGGGCAAGCCCTGGGCGATCGAACCGATCGGATTTGCCGTGGATCGGCGCATGCTGCTGGGCATCAAGGCCCGCGCTGAATGGTGAATGGCGATGGACACCAAAACGCAAGTGTTGGTCGTCGGCGCGGGGCCCGTGGGCCTGATGACGGCGTTGCATTTGAAGCAGCGCGGCGTCGACGTGAAGGTCGTAGACCAGGCCGAAACAGGCTCTGCACACAGTTTCGCCGTGGTGCTCCATCCCTGCACGGTGGAGATGCTGGCCGAGTTCGGACTGGTCGATCCGCTGCGCTGGCAAGGCCAATCGTTCAACCGGATGGCGGTGTTTACGAACGGCGAGCGCGTCGCACGGCTCACGCTGCCCGTGGATGGCGAGCTCGCAAACGGGGGACTCACGCTCCCGCAAGACGTGCTCAGAAGTTCACTCGAGAGCGCCCTACGCACGGCTGGCGTAGAGGTCGAATACCAGCATACCCTCGCGCACCTCGAACAGCGCGGCGAGGACGTGCGTTGTCGGCTGAGCGTCGCCCCGCACTCCACGGGCGAGCGCGGGGGCTCGAAGGCACGCAGCGCGGAATCTTGCGTCGTCTCGACATTCTTGATCGGTGCGGATGGCTTTCAATCCACGGTCAGAGAGCGGCTCGGGATCGCCTCGATCCAAATCGGTAGGCGGCGGTCATTCGCATTCTTCGACGTGCCACAGCCGACCTTTGCCGGGGCGACGGCGGAGCTCGTGATCGGCGACTATTCGAGCGCGATGTATCCGCTGCACGCGGGAAACACGCGCTACTGCTTCGAGCTGCCGTCGCTGCCCGAGCACGAGCTCCGTCTGAAAGAGCTGCGGGAATTGCAGCAAGAGCGCATGCCTTGGCACCCAACGCGCCTCGAGGCCATCGAGTGGTCGGGCGTTCGCTCGTTTCAGCCGGCATTTGCCGAACGCTTCGGGTATTGGCGAACCTGGTTGGTCGGGGATGCCTGCCACGTCGCCAACCCAATCGGCGCGCAGAGCTTGAACGTCGGTCTGCGCGAAGCTCGCGAGCTCGCCCACGCCATCGCCGATTGCCTCAAAGGAGGCAAGCTCGAGCACCTCTCGACTGGTTATGCCGAACAGCGACGCTTGGAATGGCGGCGCTTGCACGCGATCGGAGAACGGAGCTTTGGTCCGCGTGCCCCCGCCTGGGCAGTTCGCTATTTCGAACAGCTGATCTCCTGCTTGCCGGCGTCGCGAGACGATCTCGATGATCTGCTCGAGCAGCTTGGGATTAGTGTGTTGTAAATGCAAGACACCGGGACTCGGAAAGTCGACCTCATTGCCGGGCTCACGGCCGCGGCCGTCGTGCTGCCGAAGGCGCTTGCGTACGCGACGGTCGCCTCCTTACCCGTCGCGGTGGGGCTGTATACCTCACTCGTGCCGATGGCCATCTATGCGCTCCTCGGCACCTCGCGTGTATTGAGCGTGAGCTCGACTTCGACGCTCGCGATTTTGACGGGCAGCCAAATGGCGCTACTCGGGCCTGCTGTCCGCCCCGAGACCGCCCTCGCCACGCTCACGCTGCTGGTGGGAGCGGTGCTGATCGCGGCAAAATTCCTGCGTTTGGGCTTCGTTGCCAACTTCATCTCTGCGCCCGTGCTCACCGGCTTCAAGGCGGGGATCGGCTTCGTGATCGTCCTCGATCAGATCCCGAAGCTGCTCGGAGTTCACATTCACAAGGCCGGTTTCTTTCGCGATCTGCTGAGCGTGCTGCAGCACGTGCCAGAGACCTCGCTGCCCACGCTGGCAGTGGCCGCGCTCACGCTCCTGCTCCTGGTCGGAATGGACAAGCTCTGGCCGCATTCTCCGGCGCCACTCGTGGCAGTAGCCGGCGGCATCGCCGCGTCGCTCGCGCTCGGCCTCGACGCGCACGGCGTCGCGATCGTTGGCGCGATCCCGAGAGGGCTGCCACCCTTGTCGCTTCCCGACCTCGGACTCATCGCGGACTTCGCCCCGGGCGCGCTCGGCATCGCGTTGATGAGCTTCACGGAATCGATCGCGGCGGCGCGTGCCTTCGTCCGCACCGACGATCCGCCGCTCGACGCGAACCGAGAGCTACTCGCGACCGGGCTCGGGAACCTGGGCGGCGCGCTCTTCGGCGCCATGCCGGCGGGCGGCGGGACGTCACAGACGGCCGTGGTCCGTGCCGCTGGCGGCCGTTCTCAGCTCACGGCGCTGGTCACCGCCGGCGCCGCAGCGGCGACGATGTTGCTGCTCGCGCCGCTGCTCGGACGCCTGCCGCAGGCAACCCTCGCCGCAATCGTGATCGTCTACTCCGTGGGGCTGATCGAGCCGGCTGAGTTTTCCGCGATCCGGCGCGTGCGCGCAATGGAGTTCCGCTGGGCGTTGGTGGCCGCCGCAGGGGTGCTGCTGCTCGGGACGTTGAAGGGCATCCTCGTCGCGATCATCGTCTCGCTCGTGAGCCTGTCGATCCAAGCCGCGCAACCGAAGGTCTATGCGATCGGGCGAAAGCGCGGGGCGGACGTGCTCCGTCCACTCTCGCCCGAGCACCCGGACGACGAGACCTTCGAAGGCCTGCTCATTGCGCGACCGGAAGGTCGTCTCTTCTTCGCGAACGTGGAGAGCGTGGCACAACAGATCCAAGCGCTCGTCGCCCAGCACCACCCGCGCGTGCTCGCGCTCGATATGAGCCGAGTGCAGGACATCGAATACTCGGCGCTGCGCCTCTTGCTCGATCTGGATCGACGTGCGGCGGCGCAAGGCATCGAGTGGTGGCTCGTGGCGTTGAATCCCAAAGTGCTCGAAGTCGTGACGCGTTCCGGCCTGGCCGAGCGGCTCGGACGCGAGCGCATGCTGTTCAACGCGCGCGCGGCCATCCAGCGCTTCACGGCGCTCGCGAACGCCGCACCACCGGCGAGCGGTGCGCCTGGCGCGGCAGACGACGACGAGTGATCGCTCGCGCCGGGCGCCCCTCGGCGGCGTCGAGGCGAACGCGAGTGCGCGCGCACGG
Organism: Polyangiaceae bacterium; assembly: GCA_035688655.1. GTDB lineage: Bacteria > Myxococcota_A > Polyangia > Polyangiales > Polyangiaceae > PMG-095. The sequence continues at coordinate 24,801 of DASSMT010000056.1, forward strand.
CCTGCGCAGCGCTGAAGCCGCCGCGCATGAATTGCGCGACCTAGCGCGTTTTCCGTTTCTGCCGGTCCTCACGGATCGCGGAAAACGCGCTGATTCGCGCGGTCAATTGAGTTGCTCCGCGTGCACCGACGAACGTCTCGGGCGGGCACGGCTCTTGCTGCGTCGGAGCTTGCACTTGCTCGAACGACAGAACAATCCCACTCCCAACCAGGAGGATTCGTCATGGCAAGTGAAGTTGCAATCCAGAAACCCGCTCCTGCCAGCAACGTTCCGGCTGTCGGTCATCCGGCGGCGTGGGATCCTTTCCGCACCATGCGCGAGCTGATGCGCTGGGATCCGTTCACCTCGCTTTCGGCTTTCCCGACCAAGTCCGCCGCGACTTTCGCGCCTGACTTCGAGGTGAAGGAGACGAAAGAGAGCTTCCTGTTCACGGCTGACATGCCCGGCGTCGCCGACAAAGATCTGCAAGTGCAACTCAGCGACAATCGGCTGAGCGTGTCCGGCAAACGTGAATCGGAAAAGACCGAACAAAGCGAGACGTACTACGCCACCGAGCGCAGCTACGGCTCGTTCACTCGGACGTTCGTGCTACCGGAAGGTATCGACGCCGACAAGGCCCATGCACAGTTGACGAATGGGGTGCTCAGGATCGCCATTCCGAAGCGCCCCGAGGCACAACCGCGGAAGATCGCGGTTCAAAGCAAGTGAGGAAAAGCACGGGTCGAGACCAGTGAGAAACCGACGCGGGCAGAGCGACGCGGAGAACAACCGCGCCGCTCTTTCCTTTTTGTGGCTGCTCGAAGCCCACTCACAGCGGGCTGATGCGACGCTTCTTCATGATTCGGCGCAGCGCCTGTTCGTGACGACCGCCGGAGAGGTTTCGATCGGCGTCGATGATCGCTCGCGCTCCGCGCGCGAACGTGGTGAAACCGTCGAGTTGAAAATGGCTCTCGATGATCACTCGATCGGCTTCGGTAGCGCCCAGCGCGCGGCGCACGTCCCACAGCGTCGCAGACCAGATTTGGCCGTTGTCGTGTTCGTCGCCGCGCGCAGAAAAGTCGGCATAAGTCGACTTCGAGTCGACGCGCCGGAGCGCGGGCGGGTCGCTGCCATCCTCGAGGCCAATCAATAGGCCGTCCCAAGTCATCACGCTGGTTTGGTATTTCTCCGGCTTCTTGTCGGCAAAGAAGCTGGCAGCCAAGTAGTCGCCGAAACCTTCGCCCATGGCGGCTGCTTCCTTCGATTGTCCGAAATCGGGGACGATCGCATCTTGAATGGCGTGCCCGAGCTCGTGAACGATGGTCTCTCCGTCTTCGGCGTCGTCGATCTCGCCGGTGCCGAAGGTGAGGACGCGATCGGTCGGGCTGTACCACGAGTTGTCGTCGCGCGTGCCGTTGACATTGGCGCGCAGGGGAGCGCTGAAGATGGCGCGGCGGCCCCGGAAACCGAGACTGCCCAGATAACGCACGACCGAATCGACGTGGCAATACACCATCACTTCTTCGAAGCCGCGCTGCTGCGAGCTGAAGCAGAAGTTCAGGCTCCTGCTGCGTACCCGTTTGTGAGCAGCCGTGGCGTTGGTGGTGACGTGAGAGCCGTCGAGATGCCCGCCGCGCGAGAGCCCGCGCAGCGTGACGTCTCGGTACGCGGTCGGGGGTGGGGGCTTCGGGCGCCGCCTCTTGCCCAGTAAACTCACGTGCTCACCGAGCGCCGTGACCGGGCTCGGATCGAACACTTTGCCTTTGCCGCTGGCGCTGGCCAGGTTGTCGTAGCGGCTCAAAATCCGGCCATTTCGCGCGTCGACATACACCAGCCAATCCTGGGAGGGGTGCGCTCGGCGCAAGCGAACGCGCACGGCCGGGATCAGCCGCGCGTTGCGCGGAAACCAGAGTTCTTCCACCCCCTTGACCACCACGCTGCCCTTTCCGCGGAGCGCGTGCCGCGCGTAACCCGCAGCCTGGCGCGCAGAAATGGCGAAGGCCGCATCCTTCGGCAGGTAAGCGCGCGGGGCCGCACGATTCTTGACGAGATACACGCTGCCGTCATTGGCCACGTGCACGGTCACGTAGGCGCGGTGCACGCGCCGGCCCGCATGCACTTGCTCGAAGATGACGTGGCGCGCGCCCAGACTCACGACCGTGCGTCGATGGCGAATGGTGTTCAGCACCTCCTCCACACCGAGCAACTCGGCGTTGGCCGAGATGAAGGCTCGCGCCAGCGGGTTCGCGCTCTGGCTCGTCGCTCGGCTGCGAAAGCCCCACAACTCCTTCGGTGTCCCATAATGCTCACCGATCACGCTCTTGTAGCGCGTGAGCCTCAGTGCATCGGTTGCTGCTCGCATTTCAACCTTCGACTCTATTCTGCTTTGCCCGGCGAGCGCATTTGGTCATTTGTTGCGTCTCGATTTCGCGCTCGCTTTAATGCGTGCTTAACAACGCTCCCAAAGGCAATTGTCGGTAGCACGCGTGGATCGACTGCACTAATCTCGGGTGCAACGGGTGATCACCGAAGATTTTGCACTGCCGACCGGGGACGAGGCCGAGCGTTTGCTGGCGGGCCTCGCGCACTTGATTCGATTGCGCGGCCCCGAAACGTTCTTAGCGGCACCGTTGCTCCTCGCGGAACCGCAATATTTCCCGGACCAGGTCGGGCCGCGAGCAGAAGGGGTCGCCACCCTTCTCAGACGGCTGCTCGCGTATGCGGGGCTCGCTCCCAAACGGCTCATCATCGAGATCTATGCAAGCTCTCAAGCCGACCCGCATGTCGTGCACAAAGGGGGGAAAGAAGCCGCAGCGTGGTTCATGGACATCGCCGATGGGGTCTATCGGTTCGGCGTCAAAGAGACGGAGTTGCGCGATGAGCAGGCGTTGATCGGGACGCTGGGCCATGAAGTAGCGCACGCTTACCGCCATCATCATCGACTCGCGGTGAAGACCCGCGAGACCGAAGAGCAACTGACTGATTTGACGACCATCTACCTCGGCTTCGGCATCTTCACGCTCGAAAGCAGCTACCAGTTCAAGACCGGACACTACGACACACAAGGCCGACGCTTGCTGTTCGAGCGTCAAGGTCGCGGCTATTTGCTGCCGGGCCAGCTTGCGTACCTGCTCGGTGCGCAACTTGCGACGCGAGGCGTGCGAGAAGACTTGCTGCAGCGCGCGCTCTCGTCGCTGTCCGACAACCATCGCGCCGCCGTGAAGACCGCCGTCGCAGAGCTGCGCGCGGATCAGCCCGCGCTGCTCCAAAGCCTGAGCTTGCCTCCGATCGACGACTGGCCGTCGCCCCGCGGTCTGAACGACGCGGTCGCCCCGCTGCCTGAAACCGAAGTCGTGATCCGCGACCACGCGGAGTCCAAACAAGAGCCCAGCCGGCGCACGAGAGTTGCGTTTCGAGTCGCCGGCTCACGCGCTGCCCTGGGCTTGATCATCGGGTTCACGCTCGGCTCGACCATGGCCGTCGTCGCGGAAATGCAGCAGCTCTTTTGGCCTTGCGTGGCGGGCTTCGCCGCACTGGGTGCGTGGTTCGGCCACGGGCGAGCGGCACCCACCTGCTCGGGCTGCGGACGCACGGTCGAGCTCGACGCGGCGCATTGCCCCCACTGCGAGCTGGAGTTGGTCGGCGACATCAAAACCAAGCTCGACCTGTTCGAAGCCGAAGAACACCACCGCACCGCCGAACGAAAGCGCCTCGCAGCAGCTCGCCTGGCCGCCTCCGCTTCCGCCGAACACCATTGCCCCCATTGCCAGTGGGTGCCCATCGCCAGCGACATTTGGTCATGCAGCTGCGGCCACCGCTTTCACACCTTCGAAACCCAAGGGCGCTGCCCCGACTGCGACAAACTCTGGGAAACCACCGTGTGCCTGAGCTGCAAACGGCCATCGCCTCACGCGGATTGGTACCGCTCCTGAGCGCGTCGCGCCACTCTCCACTCTGCGCGATGAAGCCCCCCCTGAGAGTGCGAGAACCCAGAAATCAGCCTTCCGGTCTTTGATGGTCAAGCAACACGTCACAGCGCACCCAGCCTTCGGCGTCGCAGACGAAAAGAGAGAGATGAACCGCCGAGCCGCAGCTGACGATTGCTCACTTCTTCCCCGCATGTTTCCCGGCGCTGGGTGAGTGCTTTCCGGGAACTCCCTCCGAAATATCGTGCGCGCACAAACGCTTGCACCGCGCCGCCAAGGGTGGCAGCGCGCAGCGTGGTCTCGACGTCGAGTGCAGAAAGCGTGAGACGCGGCGCGGAGCGGAGTCGTAGGTAGTGGGTGGTTCAAAGGCCGTCGCTGGGGGAAGACTTGGTGACTGGGAGGGAGCGATCGGCTCCATGTGCGCACGACGTGTTGCCTGCGCTAGCGCTTCGTGTGGTCGGACATTTGTAGTTGTCGGTGCGGGCGCATCCGGCAGGCTATGTTTGCGGAAAGTCGCTTCAAAAGAGCGCCTCACGGGCGCACAATTCGTGCTTCGCAACCCCTTGCACCCAGCAGGTAGCGGCTGAAGCCATTGCTGATGGTGAGCGGGTTACAACGCTCAACACCGACTGCAAAGTTGCCCTCGAAGTCCGCGCACGAGACTTGGTTAGGAGCGTCGTGGGGACCAACTTCCGCGGCCCCAGCTCGGGTGCTTCTTCGGTGCGGCGACTAGCAGTTGAACCGCGTCATCCGACACCGCATGTGGATGCGAGCGCGGCGCCCGAGACTGATCTACCAGCGTCTGCACGCCTCCAACCTCATAGCGTCCTTCCACTTGTACCCTGTTTTCGGCTAATTCCGAAGCGTTCGCACAGCGGACCCAATGTCTCTTCAGACTCCAGCATCGCCGCTACAAATTTCACGCGCACGTTCATTGGAGACGTCTCTTTCCAAGGCATGACCGCATCGGGCGCACACCTCAGCCAAAAGTGTCACCCATGTTCCCCGGCCGTCCGATTTGTCACCTATGTACCCGGCCGGTCTGAACCCCAGATTGTGTGAGCTGATTGAGCTGATTGAGCTGATTGAGCTGATTGAGCTTGACGGACTTTTGGTGGGTGAGTTGGCGCGGAACGCGAGTGGAGTGAACATTTGCGGGGAGGTGCTTGCTCGGCACGGCACGGAGCGATCTCGATGCGCGGCGAGTTGAAGCGCATTTTGCGCCCGAAAGTGCCCTGAGCAGCGGTTTACGAGCTCAAAAAAGTGCGTGATAGGAAAGAAGAATGGGGCAAGGCGAAGATCGATTGCGGACGCTTTCGGATGAGCAACTCTTGGCGGGTCTGGCCAGCGTCGTGAAGCGGCGCAACCAGGTCACGGCTGAGTTTTTGGCCCATTTGGCAGAGCTCGATGAGCGGCGGTTGTATCTCGATCTGGGCTTCGCGTCGCTGTTCGAGTACTGCGTGCAGGCGCTGCGATTGTGTGAGTCGACCGCGGGGCGATACATTGCGGCGGCGCGCGTGTGTCGCGCTCATCCACAGGTGTTCGCTTGGGTGGCGAGCGGTGAGCTGCATGCTTCGGCGCTGAGTTCGTTGAAGAAGCATCTGACATCAGAGAACGCGCCGGAGTTGTTCGAACGCTGTCGCAAGCGAAGTGCGCGGCAGGTGGAGGAGTTGCTCGCGGCACGTTTCCCGCGGCCGGATGTGCGCGACTTGATTCGGCGCTTGCCGGCTCAGACGGGACCCACTCCCGACGCCGGGCGTGCGTCGAAATCCGCGGGCCGTTTGCCGGAAGAGCTCGCTGCGCCCGAGGGTGCGCAGGTCGCGCCTCCGCAGGTCCCGACGGAAACCAGTCAGGCCCTGCTGAACGCGCGAACGGATACATCCAGAGCGACTGAATCAGCTGCGGTTGCGACCAGGACTCGCGAGCCAACGAAACCGCGCCGCATCGAGCCCTTGTCGGCCGACCGCTACGGCGTGCACTTCACGGCCGACGGTGAGTTCTGTCAGCTGCTCGAGCGCGTACGGGGGCTCGCGGCGCATCGCTTGCCGAGCGGCGATTTGCTGACTCTGCTCAAGCGTGGGCTCGGAGCGTACGAGCGTGAGCTCCAGAAGGAGCGCTTTGGGATCGGCAGGAAGCCGCGCGGCAGTTCGAGCGCGAAGGTGGCGAGCGCGCCTTCGGTTGCAGCGCTTGCAATGGGAATGCCCGTTTCGGCTGAGCCCATTTCGGCTGAGCCCGTTTCGGCCGAGCTCGTTTTAAATGAGCCCATTTCGGCCGAGCCCATTTCGGCCGAGCCCATTTCGGCCGAGCCCATTTCGGCCGAGCCCATTTCGGCCGAGCGCGTTTCGACTGAGGGCTCTTCTACTGGCCGCACTTCGGCTGAGCCCACCTCGACCGAGCCCACTTCGGTTGAATCCGTTTCTGCAGAGCCCCAGGAACCGAGCTGCGAACGAACCCCGCCGACCAGCGCGAGGGTCAAACGGACGTGGCATTGTCCCGCGGCAGTGGCTCGCGAGGTATTCTTACGTGACGGAGGCCAGTGCAGCTTTGTCGCGGCGGACGGACGGCGGTGTGGCGCGCGGCGGCGGCTCGAGCTCGATCACATTGTCCCGCGGGCACTCGGCGGCGACGACTCGGTTCGGAATCTCCGACTGCGATGCCGAGCTCACAACCAGCAATATGCGCGGCAGTGTTTTGGCGCCGCCCGTGTCCATGCCGCCGTGCAGGGTTCTCGTCACTCGCTGCCATCCGCAGTTCGAAAGTGAACGACTGCGTTCGGGGAATATCCGCGAATCAACGTTGAAGCCGGTAGCGAGCTCTCGAGTGAATGGAATTAGCTCGCAGCGACTGTTCAGGGAAAATCCTCCGCCTCACCGCGCGGCCCCTCCAAAATCCTCCTGATCTCCGCGGCCTCTCCGCCTCAGCGGTGCAAACTCAGGGAGAGCTCAACGTAGCCTCGGGCCGGCCCTTGGTTTGTTGATGGTCACGAATTCCAGCGCGTCGCGTCGCAGCCTTCGGCGTCGCGGACGTCGAGAGCCAGACCCAGATGCGGAGGGATGGAGCGCGGGCGGGGCATGGTCTGCGCATGCGGGCAGCTTCGCGTCGGGGGCTCCTCGTTGCGCGAAAACGCGAGTAGATTTGTCTATTCGCGTTTTTGAATTTGCACGACACGGGGCGGCTGAGGCTGCCGCCGCGCTTCTGCGAGGCGCTACTTCATGCCTACTCGGCCGCGATGCTGACCTTCAGCAGCGAGCTCGGCATTGGATAAGTGAAGCCGTCGTTCACCGCGCTCAGTAGCTGGACCTTGCCCTCGCCGGCGGTGCCAGTGTTGGGTGCCAATTGGTTGGTGACCGTGTTTGGACCGATGCCCGGCTCTTCATTGCCCTCGCTGCCGGCGTCCCAGAGCGAGATCTGACCGCTGACATCCCCACTGATTGGCGCGCCGCTCGCGTCGAAGAGCGGGATGCCCGCCGCGCTTGGACCAAAGAAGACGTCATTGGTGGCGGCGAGCATGCTGGCGAACGAGAGCGCGTCGCCGGGGCTCGCTTCGAAAGAGAATCGGTATCTGGAGCCCGGCAGGATCGGTCCGGGCGAAGATGCGCCGACCGGCGTGTTGAAGATCGCGCCGGCCCGCTCGCCGTCCAACAGCGACAGGTTCGCGCCGAGCGCGGCGGGGTTACCGTCTTCGGCAATAGCTTCGATGCCAGCCCCGTAGTCGGCCATGCCTGCCGTGAACAGCGGCTTGGAACCTGCGCGATGAACGACCCACACACCGGGCGACGCCGGATAAGTGATGCCCGCATTGGCGGCCACGAAGGCGCCGAGAGCTGCTGGATTGCCGTCCTCTGCAATGCGTTCCAGACCCTGGCCGCGATCGGGCATGCCCACGGTAAAGAGTGGATTCGGAGCGTTGTGGACGACCCACACCCCGGGAGACACGGGCGCGGCGAAGTTGCCCATACTGGTCACCAGCGTATTGCTCGTGGATACGTCTTTGATCGTGATCAGAAAGTGAGTGCCGCCGCTGTGTGTCACCGTGACTTGAATCACGTCCGCGACGGCAGGGTAGTCGAAGTGCACGCCGTCGGTTGCGTTCGCGATGTCGACCACGTTGCCGTGCTCGTCGGGGCCCGTATTCGCGGCGGCTTGCTTGCTGACGGTATTCGGGCCCACGATCGGCTCCTCGTTGACCTCGGTGCCCGCGTCCCAGAGACGAATCTGAGAGGTGACGTCGCCCGTGAGCGGCGCGCCGGCGGCGTCGTAGAGCGCGATCCCCACGCCTTCGGGTGCGAAGAAGAGGTCGTTGGTCGCCGCCAACATGGTCGCGAAGGAGAGCCGCTGCTTTCGGCCGGCATCGATCGTGAATTGGTACATTTTTCCGGGCGTTGCAGGCCCGGGCCCGGCATCGCCGACGGGCGTGTTGAACACACCGGCGCTGGTGAAGAGTCGGGTTGGACCAATATTCTCGAGCGTGACCGTGAAGCGCGTGCTGCTTGCGCTGCCTGCCGCGCCGCCGTCATCGCTCGCGCCCTCACCACCGAGACCGCCGACATCGCCGACACCGCCGACGCCTCCTGACGATTGCTCACCGGCCGCGCCACCTTCCGACGTTCCAGCGTTGGCTTCTCCGCTCATTCCCGCGCTTGCGCCCCCCGCCGACATCCCGGCGGAAGCATGTCCGCCGCTCGACGTACCCGCACCGCCTCCGCCGCGGTCGCTGTCACTGCTGCAGGCGGCGAAGAGTACCGAACCGACGCCAACCAGCGTCAACGCGCTGAACCGAAGCAGAGATACGTGTTTCATTTTTCGCAGTTCCTTTGAAAAAAACGCAAAGCATGCCCTTGCGCGCATGGCCGGGTGAAGCCACTCCAGAAGCGCGCTCGAAGGCTAGGGGTCGGGGTCGTCCCCTACAAACCAGCAGGTCTCGTGCTTCGTACGGGCTCGGCTCACTCCGGTTACAAACGACCAAGAAGGTCGTGAGTAATTTTTCGGCGGCAAAGCGCAACGCAGATTTGATCGCGGTAGCAGCCAGTGTTACGCGAATGACACCAGACGATGGAAGCCGAGGGACCGGACGAGTCGCTGCGAAAGCGCCTGATCGAGAGCAGCCCAGATTGCATCAAGCTGTTGGATCTGGACGGACGCCTGTTGACGATGAACGCCGGCGGCATGGCCGCGCTCGAGATTTGCGACCTGTCGCCCTTCATTGGTCGCTCCTGGATCGATTTTTGGCAAGGTGAGGACCGCGAAGCAGCGCGCGCGGCGGTCGAGGCTGCGCGCCGCGGGGAGGTCAGGCGCTTCATCGGCTTTTTTCCGAGCACGCAGACCGAAAAGCCGCTCTGGTTCCACGTGTCGGTGAGTCCACTCCGCGACCAAGCCGGCCAGGTCGAGAAATTGCTCGCTTCTTCGCGGGACGTGACAGAGTGGAAGCGCTCCGATCAGCTACTTCGCGCCGCCATCGCCGAGAGTGAAGAGCGTCTCCGTGATTTGTTCGACGAAGCA
>DASSMT010000178.1:0-19023 GCA_035688655.1 Polyangiaceae bacterium
TGTTCTTTGGTCTCGCGCACCTCGAAATCCTCACTCGAACGCGGGAAAATCGGAGAATGGTAGACTTGGCGGAGCAGCTCGAGCGTGAGCTTCGGCTGCGCCTCGGCCAGGTTGTTGCTGTCGGGATCGGACGAGCCGAGATCATACAGCTCGGGCAACGCGGCTTCGAACGAGAGCACGAGCTTCGAATCACGCACGGGATCGACCAACCCGACCCGGACCAACACGTCCTTGGCTGCCGCGGTGAGCAGCAAAGGCAAGCGCCTCGGCGGTCGATTTTCGACCAGATAGCCCAGCAGATCTTCGCCCTGATAGCCGCGCATGTCCGGGTTGTTCAGCATGAAGCGCGAGAGCGTGGGCGCGACGTCGATCAGCGACACGCGCTCCTCGATCCTTCGTGAGCCGAGCCCTGGCGCGTGCATCAAGAGCGGCACACGCACCAACTGATCCCACAGAAACACCGAGTGTACCCAGAAGCCGTCGCGCCCTAGCGCTTCACCGTGATCGGAGACGAACAACACCACGGTTTCGTCGAGCAGCTTGTGCTTCTCGAGCTCTTTGATCAGGCGCCCGAACTCCGCGTCGATTCCGGCTGCGATTGCTCGGTAACGCCAACTCTGATCCTGACCTTCGATGGCGATGCGATGGCGCGCGGCCAGCTGCTCGACGTAAGCGTGGTCGAGCTCGTGCCAATTGTGTTGATCGAAGTTGAATAGCCACAGCAAATAGGGTTTGCCCGTGTGCGCGCGGCTGCCCAAGAACTCGACGGCCCGGTCCACGATGCCACGCGCGGTGCTCTGCTGCGCGCCGTAGCCCCAGACTTGCATTTCCTTCGGGTAATCTTCCACGTCCAGCGTGCGATCGAAGCGAAACTCGGGCCGCAATTTGCCGATGAATTCGCGCGCGGACTTGGCGATCACGAGCTGCCGATCGTAGCCCGCGCGCGCGGCTACGCGCAGTAGATCATTTTCAGGGGTGTACGAAACATCGTAGTTGCCGCCGGTGAGTGCGGGCAGTGAACGGAGCGTGTCGGAGCCCGCGGCGTAGGCGCGCCGAAAGTCGAGCGAGGTTTCCGCGAAGCGCGCCAGGTTCGGCATCACCAGAGGGTCCCGTGCCACGTCACTGCGCAGGGTATCCACGTAGTAAACGATCACGTTGTAGGCCCGCTTGGGACCACGTAGTGCTTCGATTCGAGCGGCGAACGCGGGCTCTTCACTAGGCGGCGCGAGCCATTGCGGTGCCACACGGGGCGCGCCGAGCGGAAAGCGCTCGCGTAGCCGTGCCACGCGCGACATGTTCAATCCCGGCCAATTCAGCGGATCCTTGAGGAACTCTTCGGCGACTTGTTCGCGCCGCAGTACGCGCCCGACGTAAGCTTCCTCGAGCCACACGTGACGCAGCCAATCGTCGATCCGCAAGCGAATCTTGGGTACCGCGCAGAACAGCAGCAGCCACAGCAGCCCGAGTGCCCCCGTCCCGCGTACGATGCGCTCGGCACGCGCGCTACCGCGCGTCAGCGCATGCAGGCAGAGCGCGAACGCGGCGCCTAGAGTCAACGCCGCGGCCAACTCCAAGATGGTGTGAATGCGCGAATAGAGCGACACGTATTGCGTCAGATCGATCCAGACCACGAGCGCGCCCGACCCGCCAATCAGCGTGACGAGCGAGGCAAACGCGAGCCAACGCTGACGAGTCAATTGCCTGAGCGCGACGATCAGCGCCGCTGCGCCGAGCGCGCTCACCGAACCTGCGCCGAGCATGAACAGCAAAGGGCCGATGCTGCGCAGGGACGTGCGGGCCGCGTGCTCGCCGCTGAACGTGTACAGCGCCGTGCTCATGCTGGACAGCGCCCCCAGTAGGCCGTAGGACGATGCTCGCAACCAGAGCGTTCTGCGTTCGCTGCCCTGCACGCGACGAGCGACCAGCCGCCACTCGAGCCACACCACGCACGCGGTCAGCAAGCCGAGCAACGCGCCGACCATCGCGTAGAGTCCGAGCGCGCCAAGCACGTGGTGCGACACGGAAAAGTAAGCCCAGCCCGAGCGCATGAGCGCGTCGGCTGCGACCATGCACCAAGTGGCACAAATGCCGGCGCTCACCAGTCGCGCCAGTAAGCCCTGGAAATTCAATGGGCTAGTGCCCGGTGACGGGGAGAGCTCAGCGACCAGAGTACGTACGAACCAAGGGTGAGCGCCCTCGGCACGAGCGCTGGGGCGTCCTGGCGAGAGCATATTCAGCCCGAGTGCCGTTGTCACGGCAGCGGAAACGTTTTACGCCAATCGGGCGCGCCCGGAAAAAATGCTCGAGCCTCAATCTCCTTTGTCTCGAATTGTTACCGCGCCAGGCGCCTCGCCGCCGAGCGGTATTTCCGCCAAGCAGTTGGCGATGTTCGTGCTGTTCGGCACGCTGAGTATGCTGTTCGGCGCCAGCGTGGTCGGCTACTTGATCACGCGCTCACAAAACGAAGTCTGGAAGACGGCCAGCATGCCCGGGCTGCCGCTCGGCCTCTTGGCGAGCAGCATCCTGATCGCAGCGCTGAGCGTGGCCATGCACGTGGCCGAACGTGCAGTACGTCGAAACCGCTTCGAAGCGCTGCAACGCGCCCTGCTGCTGGCGTTCCTGCTGGGGCTCGCGTTCGTCGTCGGTCAGATCGAAAACTGGCGTTCGATGTATGCGGCGGCGGTGGCGACGGACGCGCGCACGCTGTACGCATTCACGTTCTACATGCTGACCGGTCTGCACGCGCTGCACGTGATCGGCGGCTTCGTGCCCCTGCTCGTGGTTTTGTCGAAGGCCAAGCGCCGCGAGTACTCGAGCTCCAATCACGAGGGCGTGAAGCTGTGCAAACAGTATTGGGATTACCTAGGCGTGATCTGGTCGATCTTGCTCTGCGTTTTGTATTTTTCGACCTGAGCGCCGGATGAAACGCTATTTTTGGGACTTCTTCGGTCCCCGCGCGCAAGGCACCGCGGAGCACTTCTTGATTCACTTGCGTGAGTTCTTGAAGCAGCACGACTGCCCGGAAATGCCCACAGGCCTGTGCTCGGAGGGCGCGGGACACCAAGCGGTGTTCTGCGCGCCCCCGCTCGAGTTCCAGGCGGCGATCGAGCGCAGTCTGCGGCCGCGTCGCTCGACGGACGAGTGAGCGTCCGCGAGCTCAGGGCGACAGCCGCTCGACCACCCAAGCGGAGCCGCTCGCTCGGTACGAGAAGCGATCGTGCAGACGAGCGTCTTGACCGAGCCAGAACTCGATCCGCTCGGGCCGCAGCTGATAGCCGCCCCAGAAGGCCGGACGCGGCACGGCCTTTCCAGCAAAGCGCGCTTCGGCCTCGGCCAGACGCGCCTCGAGCACGGCGCGAGACGCGATCACCTGGCTCTGCGCGGACGCCCAAGCCCCGATCTGGCTGCTGCGCGCGCGGGCCGCGAAATAGCGATCCGACCAAGCCGCTTCCGTGCGCTCGACCCGCCCTTCGAAGCGCACCTGGCGATTCGAGGCGCCCCAATAGAAGACCAACGCCGCGCGCGGGTTCAGCTCCAGCTCGTGGCCCTTGCTGCTGCCATAATTGGTGACGAAGCACAGCGCGCCCTGGTTCAAGCCCTTGTAGAGCACGGTCCGTGCCGAGGGGCGGCCATCGGGGGTCGCGGTGGCGAGCGTCATTGCGTCAGCGAAGCGTGGTTCGCGCGCCTGGGCTTCGGCAAACCAGCTTTCGAATACGGTGAGCGGATCGGGGCCGAGGGTTTCTTGGTTCACGCGCACCATTTAGCGCGGATCGCTCGGCCGTACGCGCCGGAATGCGACCGGATGGGAAGAAATGCGGCCTTCCGACGTAAGCTCGGTATCATCGGCGCGCTCTTCGTTCGAGGGAGATGGGAATGCAAAATTCGTCAATGCAGCGATCGGCACTGTTCGTGGCCGGCGCGTTGGCCCTGGCCGGGGCTTTTTTCGCGGGTGCCGCTTACGCGGCAGATCCAAAGCTCGATGAGGCCATGAGCCTGATCACCAAGGCCGTCGCGGCCTTGAAGGCGGCCCAAGCTCCGGATCCCAAGCGGGAGTTCGGCGGCCACCGCATGGCCGCGCTAGAGTTTCTGCTGCGAGCGCAGGGTGAAATCATCAAGGCCAAACAGTTTGCCGACGCGGCCCCTCCAACGCCCAAGGAGCCGAATCCTCCAACGCCCAAGGAGCCAAATCCTCCGACGCCCAAGGAGCCAAATCCTCCGACGCCCAAGCAACCCAAGCCCTGAAGTGAAATGAGGGCCTGGGGGCTCGACGAGATCCCGCGTGCAGCGGTTCCGAGCGGATCGGGCAGCGCGCGCTGTGCGACATTGGGGGGCAATGTGACCTCGGTTGCAGAGCCAAGCATCTCCGCTATAAGACTGGCCGATGCGAGTTTTGGTCACCGGCGGTGCAGGGTTCATCGGCAGTCACGTGGTGGAAGGCGCCCTGGCCGAGGGTCATGAGGTCGCGGTTCTCGACGATCTGAGCTCGGGAAAACGCAGCAACATTCCTGAAAGCGTCCCGCTGTTTCAGGTCGATTTGCGAAATCGCAGCGCCGTCCACGAGGTCGTGGCGGGCTTCAAGCCCGAGCTGGTGAGTCATCACGGCGCCCAGATCAGCGTCGCGGTGAGCGTTCGAGAGCCGTACTTGGACGGTGAGATCAATGTCCTCGGCGGCATCAATCTGCTCGACGCGTGCGTCGCGCAGAAGGTCAAGCGAGTGGTGTTCTCCAGCACCGGCGGAGCCATCTACGGCGAGGTGCCCGATGGAACGCGCGCCGACGAGGCTTGTCGTCCCGCACCGATCAGCCCCTACGCCATTCACAAGCTGGCCTTCGAGCAGCTGCTGGAAGTGTATCGCACGCACTACGGCCTAGAAAGCGTGGTCCTGCGCTACGCCAACATCTACGGCCCTCGTCAAGATCCTCACGGTGAAGCCGGCGTGGTCGCCATCTTCTTCAACTTGGTGCTCGCTGGTAAACCGCTGCGCGTGAACGGCATGCGCGCCGAAGGCGACGGTGGCTGCGTCCGCGACTACGCCTACGTGAACGACGCCGTGCGCGCCAACTTGGCCGCGTTCGCTGGGCGTTTGCCCGAGCGTACGATGAACGTGTGCACCGGAACTCCGGTGTCGACGCTCGAGCTGGCGCGGGCCATCTCGGCGGTCGCCGGCGTCGAACCGCGCCTGGCGTTCACTCCGCCCCGCGCGGGCGACCTTTGCCGCTCGGTGCTCGACCCCGCGCGCTTCATCAGCGCGCTGGGGACTCCCGTGCCGATCAGCGAAGGACTGCGGCACACCTGCGAATGGTTTCGCTCGCACCAGTGACGCGTCGCTGGCTTTGGCTGTCGGCGCTGCTGCTGGCAGCCTGCGCCTCGCCACCCGCCCGCGTGCCCCAGCAGGAATCGTCGCCAAGTGCCGGCGCGTTCGGCTCCGAGCCGGCCCAGGTCAGCGCCCTTCCGGCACCCGCCGTCGAATCCGCCCTCGATGATTCGGGCGACAGCGAGCACGAGGGCGAGAACGACAGCGACGACGACCGAGTCGAGGAAAGCGAGCTCGGCGAGCCCGGCCCGAGCGCACCACTGCCCCACCCGCTCGACGGCTGGTCGGAAGAGCGCATCGAGCGCGCGGTCACCAGCGATCTTGCATCACTCGGTTCGATGTCCGTCGGTACGCCGAACGCGGGCGCGCTGGTCAACGGCGTACAAGCCGTGGCTTCGCCCTGGTATTCTCTGGTCAGCCCGGGTTCGGCTTGGGGCACGCAAGAGACCATCGACTACCTGAATCTGGCGGTGCAGACCGTCCACGAGCAATTTCCCAACACGCCACCGCTGGCGCTCGGGGACATCGGAGCGCGTCACGGTGGCCCGCTGCGCCCACACATCAGCCACCAAGCGGGCCGCGATCTCGACATCAGCTTCTACTACCGTGACGGCACACGCTGGTACGCGCGCGGCACGAGAGACAACCTCGATTTCCCTCGGCTGTGGGCGTTCGTCCGCGCCTTGATCGAAAAGACGGACATCGATTTGATCTTGCTCGATCACGGATTGCAGGAGCCACTCAAGGAATTTGCCCTGTCGATCGGTGAAGACCCGGCTTGGCTGTCCCAGATCTTTCAAGGCAAGGGCGCGCTGCACGCCATCATTCGCCATGCGCCGGGGCACGCGACGCACCTGCATCTGCGCTTCTGGAATCCGCGTGCCCAAGAGACCGCACGCCGCTGCTACGCCTCGCTCGCCCGCCACCAGCTGGTGCGCGCCCCGGTGCAATACACCACCCACAAGGCGAAAAAGAACGAGACTCTGGGCATGATCGCCAAGAAATACGGCAGCAGCGTGCGCGCGATTCGTGAGGCCAATGGGCTTCGCTCGAACTTGATCCACGATCAAGCGGTGTATCGCATCCCGCTGAGTGGCAGCGGGGTTCGGATCCCGCATGCCGAGCGCGTGCGCGTCCCTGCGCGACGTCCACCGCCGGCGCGCCGCGACGTGGCACAGACGCCAGAGTCACTCTCGACGCGCGAGCAAGAGCGCTGAGAGTTGGGACTTCAAGTCAGTAGGCCGCTGCCGCTAGCCAGCCGGTAGCGTCTAACGGCGCTCGAAACCAGAGACTCGAGAGACTAGCGCTTGGCGCCTTCCAGCTTGTGTTCGAGCAGCGCGTACAGCACTGCGGCGGCCGTGTACAAGCGATTCTCTGCCTGATCGAAGATCACCGAGCGCGGCCCGTCGGCGACCTCGGCAGAGACCTCCTCGCCGCGGTGCGCAGGCAGGCAGTGCATCAAGATGGCGTCCGGCTTTGCCGTCGCGAACGTCTTTTCCTGGATCTGATACGGGCCCAAGGCCTCTTGACGGGCGGCCTTTTGGTCTTCCGAATCACCCATCGACAGCCATACGTCGGTGTACAGCGCGTCGGCGTCGCTGGCTGCTTCCGCCGGGTCTTCACTGATCAGGATTTCGCTGCCGCTCTTTTTCGCCACGTTTCGCGCCGCATCCACCAGCGCTGCCGGCAGCTGATAGCCCTTCGGGGCCGCGATTGCGAAGTTCGTGCCCATGAGGGCGCAGGCTTCCATCAGGCTCACGGCCACGTTGTTGCCGTCTCCGATATACGCGATCTTGCACTTGTCGAGCGGGCCGCGCTGCTCGGCGAGGGTCATCAAATCAGCCAGGCTTTGGCATGGGTGATGCCCGTCGGTCAGCGCGTTGATGACTGGGATCGAGGCAGCCGCCGCAAAGCGCTGCACGTCTTCGTCCTTGAAGGTTCGGATCACGAACGCGCGCACGAAGCGACTGAGCACGCGCGCGGTGTCTTCGATCGTCTCGCCGCGGCCGAGTTGCAGATCATTCGGGTTCAGGCTGATCGCTTGTCCGCCGAGACGCCCGATTGCGGTCTCGAAGGACACGCGCGTGCGCGTGGACGGTTTGCTGAAGTACAGGGCAACCGAGTCGTTCTGCAATGCCGTGCACCGTTGATAGGGCTTGGCTTTGAACTTGACCGCGCGAGCCAGCAAATATTTGAAGTCGGCCCGACTGAGATCGGACGTCTTGAGAAGATCCTTCATGGAGCTACCAGCCCACGGGTTATAGTCGGTCGCTCGCGCCATGTCCTTGTTTTTCATCATGATTGGCGCGATTGCGCCGCCCGTGTTTCGGTGCGGCATCGGCTGTGGTGGGCGAAGGGGCGAGCTGCTAGCTTGCGCCCCCATGGCGAATCCAACTGCGACACTTTCCACCTCGCTCGGCGACGTGGAAGTCGAAATCTTCAGCGACAAGATGCCGCTCACGGCGGCCAACTTCATCAAGCTGTCAAAGGCCGGCTTCTATGACGGCCTGCACTTTCATCGAGTGATCGACGGCTTCATGATCCAATTCGGCTGTCCGCACAGCAAGGATCCGAAGAGCCCGCGCGCCGGCACCGGCAATGGCCCAGACGGCACGATCAAAGACGAACACCCCGCCGACGCCAAGCTCTCCAACGAGCCCGGCACGCTGTCCATGGCCAACACTGGCCGCCCCGACAGCGGCAGCTGTCAGTTTTTCATCAACACGGTGCACAACAGCTACTTGGACTGGTTTACTCCCGGCGCGTCCAAACACCCGGTGTTCGCCAAGGTGATAAAAGGGATGGACGTGGTGAAGAAGATCGAAACCACGCCTACCGCGGCCGGAGACCGCCCGGTGACGCCCGTAAAAATGCTCAAAGTCACGGTCCACGACTGAAATTTTCTGGTGGCTCAGGGTGCCCCCGCGCCCCGCAAAACGCGCGCAGACGCGGGCAGATGCGGCCAGCTGCGAGCAGGTGCGAGCAGATGCGAGCAGAAACGATGTAATCGTCGGGGGGTGCCCTGGCCCGTCCTGAGCCGGGGCCGAGGACCGTGTGGGTGACTCGTCGCCCCTCGCTAAAAAAAGATCGCCTGGAACCTTGAGGCGGGGGCCCGAGTCTGTAAATCTTTCGAGATCTGATGTGAATACCGCGCCCCACGCCCCTCCTCCGCGTCCCGTGGCGGGGGAAATTTCTCAAGGGCACGTGCTCGGGAGATACGAGCTACTGTTGCCGCTTGCGACTGGTGGGATGGCGATGGTGTGGGCAGCGCGGGTCAAGGGCACCCGCGGTTTCCAAAAGATCGTCGCAGTCAAGACGATGCTCTCCAAGCTGAGCGAAGACGCTCAGTTCGAGCAGATGTTTTTGGACGAAGCCTCGCTGGCGTCGCAGATACGGCACCCGAACGTCGTCGAGATCTCGGATCTCGGCGAGCAAGAGGGCGTGCTCTACCTGGCGATGGAGTGGATCGACGGCGTTCCACTCAATCAGCTGATGAAGTCGGCGAAACCCTTGGGCGGCGTGCCGCTGCCGATCGCCGTCCGAATCGTGATGAACGCCTGCGCCGGTCTGCACGCTGCTCACGAGCTGCGCAACGCCAAGGGTCAACTGATCGGGCTCGTGCACCGCGACGTCTCGCCGCAAAATATCTTGGTCACGTACGATGGCGTCTCCAAAGTGGTCGACTTTGGCGTGGCCAAAGCAACCGCGATGGGTGGCAGCGCGACCGTGGCCGGACAGCTCAAGGGCAAAGTCAGTTACATGGCGCCCGAGCAAGTCCGTGGCGAAGCGATCGACCGGCGCGTGGACGTGTTCGCGATGGGCATCGTGCTCTACTCGCTCACCACCGGGAAGCACCCGTTTCGGCGGGAAAGCGAGGCCGCGACCATGTACACCATCGCCTCGGACGAGCCGGTGGTCGCGCCGAGCACGTTCATCCCCAACTATCCGCCGAACTTGGAGGCGGTGCTGCTCAAGGCGCTGGCCAAGGATCCGCGGCATCGCTTTGCCACCGCGAGCGAATTCCAGCGCGCGCTCGACGCCACCGAGCGCGCCAACACCGACGAAGACATCGGCGCGTTCATCCGTCAGCTGTTCGGCAATCGCCGCGAAGAGAGCCGGGCAGCGCTCGCTGAAGCGTTGGCACAAGCCGACAAGCGCGGCCCGCGTTCGCATCCGGAGCTGGCACCGACTCCGTTGACTCGCTCGCAACGGCGCTCGCTGTCCGAGTTCGGAGTGAATGAAGCCTCGCTCGGTGACGAGAGCAAGACCTTCGGCATCCTGGGCACGCCGCCGGAGGAACTCGCGCCCCCGCGCAAGCGCGGAATGCTGGTGCTCTCGCTGCTCACCGCGCTGCTGCTCGCTGGGGCTGTCGCGTTCGCCGTCTCTCGCTTCGAGAGTGGTGAAGCGGTGAAAACCGAGCCCGCCAACGACGCCGCCAAGCCCGCGCTGTCGGCGCGCAGCGCCGCGCCGGAAGTGCCTCAGGTCGTGCGAACGGCTCCGCCGGCCGAAAGCGCAAGCGCCGCGGCAGAGCCAGCGGCCGCCGCTCCGCCGCGAGCGTCCGCCGCGAGCGTGCGCCCGCTCAGCCCGCCCAAGCCGAACCCGGTCGTCACGCCACCCGCACCTGTGCCTACGAATTCAGCGAAAACGAAGCCTGCGACGCCGAAGTGGAAGAACGATCCCGGCTTCTGAGCGGCCGAGGCCTCGCGGGCGACGGGAGGGGTTTTAGGACTGGCTCTTAGAAGCGGCCGGCCCAGGACACGCCAGCCACGCTGTCCGGCGCGCTCGGTAGCAGCGTCATCCCGGCGCGCGCTGGCGGCGCGTGTTTGCGCTGCAGCACGAGCATCGTCACCGCGGTGCCGACGCAGGCCACGCCCACGCCGAGCGCCACCTGCGAGGTGACGTTGTACAGCTTGAGGTTCGAATAGTCCCCGGCCGCAGAGCTCGGACATTGGTCGCGGTTCGGCCCGCATTGCGCTTCGAGATCGTGGAGCGTGCTCTGTCGCAAGGCGAACAGCACACCCGAGCCAATCAAGCTCGCAACGCCCACCCCGCCGATCACGTACGGGACCACGTGTGAATTGCCTTTGTCTACCGGGCCCGGGGCGGCTGCCACGCTGGGGCGCGGTTGCGTGGGCTCGGCCTCGAGCTCGACGTCGACGGTCTTCTGCTCGTTCTCCAAGATGGTGACCGTTTGATTGAACGGCAATGCGCCGGGCGCCTTGGCCGAAATCGCGTGCGGCCCGGGATCGAGCGGCACGGGGACCCCCACCGAGCTTGCCCCGAGCACCACACCATCGAGCTGGATCTCCGCAGCTTCGGCGCCCTTGCCGCGCTGGATCATCAGTTTGGGGATGCTCGCTTGTAGGCGCGTGACCGCGGCGTCGACCTCGGCTTTGAAGTCTTCCCCGACGCTGTCCGCATCGGCATAGGCGAGCTGATATCCCCCCAGGGCCGTGACCAAGCGCCCGAGCTTCTCTTCACACGAAGCGATGTGAAAGCGCACTTGGGGCGTCATGCGCACCTGGCCCACATCGCGAAATTGTTCGAGCGCGGTGCTGTAGTTGCCGGCCTGCTCGAGCTCGATCGCGCGCTGGAATTGCGCGCGCGCCTTGGACAGCTCTTTCTTGTCTTGGGCCGCGACCGGGCGCGTCACGAGCCCCAGCGACAGGGCGGGAAGAGTCAAGAGCGAGCCCCGCAGGCAGGCCACGATCAACTGGCGACGGAGGAAGATCGAGCCGAACTGAGAAAACATACGGCCTTTCATCATACCTCCAGCTCGCTCTGCGATCGAGCCCGGCGCGAATGCCAGCGAGCCCGCCGCGCTCTGGTTCGAGAGAGGGCGGAGAAATAGCCCGAGAAACGCGGCCATTTTTGTACCATTTGTCGGCATTTGCCTACAGCGCCTTACGCCACGCAGCGGTCAGTGCCATGGTCTCGGCCGATTGGCAGACGAAAAAATTCCCAAAGGTCGCGTGGGGCGTTTCGTGCGCCTGGCGGGCTTGGGCGCGCGTACCAGCGCCAGCATGCTGTTCTCCAAGACCGGCGAGCATGCCGCCGAACGCGCCGCTGAAGTGCTCGGGACCCTGCGTGGAGTCGCGGCCAAGGTCGGGCAGATGGCTAGCTACGTGGACGGCATCGTGCCCGACGGACAGCGTGATGCCTACCAGGCCGCGCTCCGAAAATTGCGCGACCAAGCCCCCACGTCCACCAGTGCTCAGATCCGCTCCCTGGTCGAGCTCGAGCTCGGCGCGCGTTTGTCCGACCTCTTCAGCGACTGGGAGGACGAGCCGGTGGCCAGCGCCTCGATCGGACAGGTGCATCGTGCGCGCTTGTCGGACGGGCGCGTGGTCGCGGTCAAGGTGCAGCATCCAGGGATCGCCAAAGCCGTCGAGAGCGATCTCGAAAACGCGGGCATGCTCGAGTCACTCGTCGCGCCTCTCGTGGGTCGAGGCTTGAACTCGCATGGCCTGTTGAACGAAATCAAAGCGCGCTTCCGCGAAGAGCTCGACTATCGCTTGGAGGCGAGACGCCAACGCGAGTTCTCGCAGATCTTCCGGGGCGATCCGCAGATCGTCGTGCCCACCGTGATCAGCGAGCGTTCCAGCGAGCGCGTGCTCACCAGCGAGTTCGCCAGTGGCGTCGGCCTGGACCAGGCGAGCACGGCCGGCGAAGCGGAGCGACGCGCCTATGCCGAGGCGCTTTGGCGCTTCGTGTTCAAGGGCAATCTCGTGGGCGGGATGTTCAACGCCGACCCGCACCCCGGCAACTACGTGTTCCAACCGGAAGGGCGAATCGCGTTCCTCGACTTCGGCTGTGTTCAGCCGATTCACGGCGGGCGCCTGGGGCCTGCGCGCGCGCTCCACCGCGCGGCCGGAGAGCGCGACGAACAAGGCTTTGCCCAGCAGGTTCGGGTGCTCATGGAAACCCGGGGCGGCCTGTACGAGGACCTGGCGATCGCCTATTCCCGGCACTCCTTCGAGCCGCTCTTTTCGTCACCGTTCCGGGTCACGCGCGAGTTCGTGCGCAAGTTGGTGGCGGAGATCGGCGAGATGAAGCAGGTGATGTTCAAGAAGGGGGGCAATTTCGTGCCCCTACCCGAGGGCATGGTGTTCATGAATCGCCTGCAGTTCGGCTTCTATTCCGTGCTCGCGCGGCTCGACGTCGAGGTCGATTACGCGGCAGTCGAACGGGCGTTCATGGCTTCCGTCGCGCCCGAGCCACCGCGCGCGTAGCGTTCGCCCGCGCCAACGTGAGACAGCGTGCGTCCACGGCGAAAGTTCGCTCGCGGTTGGAACCGGTTCCCCGCAACAACCGGTTGCGCCAAGCCGGCGGCAGATGCCAGAATACGGAACTAGTTCCATACCCAGCCCTGCTGCTGCAAGGACCTCGGCTACATGAAGTACGGTTACTTCGACGACCAGACCCGCGAGTACGTGATCGAGAACCCACGCACTCCGGTCAAATGGATCAACTACGTGGGCACCCTCGCCTTCGGTGGCTTCGTCGACCACACGGGCGGCCTTCTACTGTGCAAGGGAGATCCGGCGTTGAACCGGATCACCAAGTACATCCCACAGCTGCCCAGTTCGCAGTTCAAGGGTCACACGCTCTACCTGCGCAAGCGCTCCAGCCGCGGCACGCAGATATTCTCGCCGCTGTTCGTGCCCACGCTCGATGCCTACGACCGCTACGAGTGCCGCGTGGGTCTCGGCTACAGCCAGTTCAGTACCGAGTTTCATGGCATCAAGAGCGAGATCCGCCTGTTCGTTCCCAACGGTGAAGCGATTTTGCTGGAAGAGGTCAGCGTCACCAATCTGAGCGGAGAGCCGGTCGAGCTCGATGCAGTGCCACTGCTCGAGTACACGCATTTCGACGCACTCAAGCAATTCACCAATGCGGACTGGGTCCCGCAAACGATGATGAGTGAGGTGCACGACGAAGGCGCGGGGCGCAAGATCCTGGCGCAATTCGCGTTCATGAACCGCGACCTGCGCCAGACCTATTTCAGCGCCAACGTCCCGGTCGCATCGTTCGAGACCGATCGCCGCGTGTTCCTGGGCGACAACGAATACGGCTCGTTTCAACGGCCGCTGAGCTTGGAACAGCCCGAGCTGTCGAACAGTTTGGCGCGCAGAGGCGACAACATCGGCGCGCTGCTGCTGCCGCTCGGCACGCTCGCCCCCGGAGAGACCAAGCGCTTCATCACGCAGCTCACTCAGCAAGAAGGCACGCGTAGCGAGAGCCTGGCGAAAGCGCGCGCGCTGTTCGACAAGTATCGCAGCCATGAGTCGCTGGCCGCCGCGCGTGAAGCGATGCGCGTCGAGTGGGACAACTACCTCGGTCGGGTGCAAGTGAACACGCCGGACGCCAGCATGAACAGCATGCTGAACGTGCACAATCCGCGGCAGTGTTACATGACCAAGAATTGGTCGCGCGACTTGTCACTGTATCAGCTGGGCTTCGGCGGCCGCGGCATCGGCTTCCGCGATAGCTCCCAAGACGTCATGGGCGTGATGAGCGCGATGCCGGAAGAAGCGCGGGAGCTGATCGAAAAGTTGCTCAGCGTGATGAAGAGCAACGGCTCGGCCATGCATCAGTTCTATGCCTCGACCATGGTCGCCAACGAGGGAGATTCGCGCGAGTACGAGGATCGCCCGAAGTTCTACGGCGACGACCACCTGTGGATCGTGTTCGCGGTCTGCGCGTACTTGAAAGAGACCGGCGATCTGCGCTTCCTCGAACGCGTGCTGCCCTACTACGAAAAGGACAAGCACGGCGCTCCGCGCGAGCAAGGCACGGTGCTCAATCACCTCGAGCGCGCGCTCGAGTTCACCAAGACCAACGTCGGCCGTCACGGATTGCCGTTGCTCGGGTTTGCCGATTGGAATGACACCGTCAACCTGCAGACGGGTGCCGAGTCCTTGTTCGTCGCCAACCAGTACGGCAAAGCCTTGTTGGACATGATCGAACTGTGCGAGTTCCGCGGCGATCACGCGCAGGCCGCGCGCTACCGTGCGGACTACGAGCACATGCGCGGCCTGGTCAACGAATACGCCTGGGACGGCGAGTGGTACGTGCGCTACTTCGATCACGATGGTTCGCCCATCGGTTCCAAACACAACGCACAAGGCCAAATCTGGACCAACGGTCAGAGCTGGCCGGTGATCTCCGGCTTCGCTCCGCGCGAGCGAGCCGAGCGCGCGCTCGAATCGGTGCATCGGCTGCTCAACACGCCGAACGGCATCAAGCTCAGTGGCCCCGGTTACGACGGCTTCGATCCCGCCAAAGGCGGAGTCACCACCTATCCCCCGGGAGCCAAGGAAAACGGCGGCATTTTCCTGCACGCCAACCCCTGGGTCATGATCGCCGAGACCCTGGTCGGCAACGGGGATCGCGCGTTCGAGTACTACAACCAAATCAATCCTGCGGCGAAGAACGACGTCATCGACACCTACGAGTGTGAGCCGTACGTGTACGCGCAAAACATCCTGGGCAACGAACACCCGCTGTTCGGCTTGGCTCGCAACAGTTGGCTCTCTGGCACCGCCTCCTGGGTGTACCAGGCGGCGACGAAGCACATCCTGGGCATCCAACCCGGCTATGGCGGCCTCGAGATCAACCCCTGCATCCCGAAAGCCTGGCCAGGCTTCTCGGTGCGCCGAAAGTTTCGCGGCTCGGAGTACGTAATCGAAGTCACGAATCCCGACCATGTCTCGAAGGGCGTGCGCCAGTTGATCGTCGATGGTGTCGCGATCGAAGGGACGCGCGTGCCCGCCTTCGACGACGACAAGACGCACACCGTGCAAGTCACGCTCGGGACCGTCAGCGCGGTCGACGACGAAGCCGCGCAGTAGCTTTGCCCGGGGCTTGCCGTGCGGCGGACCTCAGTGTTCGCCGCGCGAGCTCAACGGCAGGCCTCACGTGAGGCATAGGTCGCCGCTTCGGCGGTCGACAATGCGCCGAGCGCCTCGACACTGCCTGAAGTGGTCACGGTGAAGTGGAAATATTCGTGCTCCGTGCAGCCCGCCGGACAATCCCCACTCGCGCGGTCGAACACGTAGTGCCAAACGTCGCTTTCACGCGTGACACAGATGGTCGGTCCGTCACCGCCGCCGATGTTCGCCTCGGCCGAGCGGATCTTCGGTAGCGCGGCGTACTGTTTTGCCAAGCGCGGAATGTCATAGATCCCTTCGAGCGTGAGCACGGCGAACGAGACCGAGCCAGCATTGAATTCTGTATTTTCGACGCCGTAAGTCTGGTTCAGGCAATTCCAGTCGCTGTACGTTCCCGCCCGCATCTGGCCGAGCGTTTGTTCGTCGGTCACGAGCAGGAGCCCCTTGCCATCGTGGGGCGCGAAGTAGCGAATGTCGGAGACGCTGGGATCGCGAGCCACGATCGCGGCCACGTCGCGCACCAGCCGATCGTAGATCGCTTGCTCGGCGACGATGCCGCTCGAAAACTTCAACGCCAGGAGCTCGAGGTTCGTGTTCGAGCGAGGGGTGGCCGAGAGCTCCTGAGCGCTGGGTCCGGCGATGGAACAGGTGTCTGCGCCGCCACTGCTACTGCCCCCACCCGTACCGCCATTGCCCGCGCCGCCACTGGTCGACCCGCCGCTGCCGCTGACCGCGCCAGCGATGCCGGAATTGCCGGCGGTAGCCGCATTCCCGGCACCGGCGCTATCAGCATGAGAGCCGCCGATGCGCCCCGCACAAGCCGCGAGTGCGTACAGACAGGGAATGAACAGAGCTCCAAGCTTGAACTTCACGGTCACATACCTCTGAGTCTGTATCGTAGCGCGGCGCGGCGGGCCTAGCATCGACCGATCGTCGATGTTACAGCACCCACATCGTGTCCGAAGCCAGTAGCGAGCTCGATTGCCTGACTTGTTCGGCGTGTTGTCGCGGGCACGCCGGGGTGATCCCGGTGACGGCCGAAGACCTGGTCCGCTTTCGGCGCGCCGGACGAGCCGACCTGGCCGAGCGCATCGTCCCCGGGCATTTCGGAGACGAAGCGATGGAAACGCGCGCGGATGGCGCGTGCGTGCACTTGGGTCGCCCCGGGCTCCCTCACCATTGTTCGATCTACGAGCTGCGGCCGAATATCTGCGGTGAGTTCGAGCGCGGTAGTTGGCAGTGCCTCGAAGCACGTCGCTACGCCGCGCGAGCCGCCACCTGCACGGGCTAACCCGCGTCGGTCGCCGTTCTCGACCGCGCGGGCGCGGCCGAGGGAAAACCCAAGAAGGCCAGAAAGTCCGCGGCCCCGTGTAAGCGGCGGCCGAGCAGCAACCGGTGACGCTGAGCCCGATTGAAACGGCGGACTTGTGCCAAATAGCTGCGATGTTCGGCCCAACGCTGTTGATCGGCCGCGCGCAGTGCGTGGGCATCGTTCCGGCCGTCGCGCGCATGGTCGCAATCGGTGCCGGAGAGCAAGCGCAGCCTGCGGATCCCACCGCGTCGCCCGTAACTCAGATCGAACGGGTAGACCCGACAGTTGCCCGGGCGCGCTGCGTAGACCGCGCAACGCTCGTCTGGTCCGAGAAACACACAGGCCTGATCGTGCTGCGCCAGAACCATCAGCGCGTGCCCGGCTTCGTGTTCCAGCAAAACGAGGCTCCCGGGTTCACCGATCAGATCGACCTCGCGGCTGGGTAGCCACGCGACGAACTGAGCTGCGGGGCGAGCAGTGGCATCCGTCAAGCGCCGCACATCGGCCGTCGTGAGCGGGACGCGCAGATCGCGGCAACAATTGCCGCAGCCGGTGCAGCGAAATCGCAGGTGGCCGAGGCCGCTCGCCATCCGCCGAGCCTGCCTCAGTTCCCCTGGCCGCGCAGCACGCCGCTCGAAACCCGCCAAAATGGCGGCAAACGCCCTAGTTGCAGCGACGCCCGATTCTTGCTGAAAATGAGCCCATGCTTTCCGCCGAGGCTCGGGGACCGGCTTACCGAATCGTCAGCGATCGACTGGTGATTCGTTGTTGGGAACCACGCGACGCGGCGTCGCTCAAGGTGGCCGTGGACCGGAGCCTCTCGCACTTGCAACCCTGGCTCCCATGGGCTGCCAGCGAACCGACGCCGATCGAGCAGAAAGTCGCCTTCTTACGCAAGTGCCGCGGCGAATTCGATCTCGGGCTCGACTACGCCTACGGAGTGTTCTCCCGGGACGAATCGGAGGTGATCGGCGGGGCCGGCCTACACCTGCGACAAGGCTTGAACGTGCGCGAAATCGGCTATTGGGTTGCGAGCGCTCATTGTCAAAAGGGCTACGCGACCGAGGTCACGCGCGCGCTCTTGCGCGTGGGGTTCGAGGTCGACGCCGCCAGCCGCATCGAACTGCGGGTCTGGACCGAAAATCGCCCGAGTCGAAAGATCGCCGAAGCCCTGGGTTTCATCAGTGAAGGCACGCTCCGCGGCATATCGCGGAGCGCCGACGGCCGCCCCTGCGACGTCCACGTCTTCGCCCTGCTGCGCGACGACTACGAATGCGGGTCGATCCCGAACCTCCCCTTGCGCGCCCTCGACATCGCCGGCCACGACCTGCTCTGAGCGACCAAAATCCCCTCCATCGCCCCGCGGGCCGGCCCCCGACCGACTCCCCGCAAATCGCCCAAATGCTTCAGATCGGGGTTGTCGAATCCGATCTCACGGACTATGTTCCGCCGCCCTAAACGTCCCCATCGTCTAGCCCGGCCCAGGACACGGCCCTTTCAAGGCTGTAACAGGGGTTCGAATCCCCTTGGGGACGCAACGTTACTGACACCGGCCTCGCCGGCAAAAATCGGCCCAATCACCGCACTTCCCTCGATCTGAAACCTCTTACCGGCTGAGGTTTGGATCGCCGTGCAGGTGATTGGGCCGTTAAATACCGACCGCACGAGCGCTCGCGCCTCGTCGGGGTTCCGTTCGAGCACGCTGCGTAGTTCCGCAATCCTGCCCCGCGCTTCCCGTTCGAGCCGGCGGACCTCCAGATCGATGGCACCGGGCGCGGCCCGAGCGGCATTGAGCCGAGCGTCCAGGCCCGAAAGCCGTTCCTGCCGCTCGGCCACGGCTTCTACCAGAGCTTGTGGTTGGGTGCCCCCGGCTGCAATGGCCGCCACGAGGCGCGCGATCTCTCCGCGCAACCGCTCGGCCTCGGCTTGGAGCGCCGGGAGTTCGGCGTTCGTCGCCGCCGATCGATGGGCGAGCCGCTCCCGCAACTGACGCAGCGCCGCGATCACGACTTCCTCAGAGAGCACGTTGGCCTGAAGCCATTCGACGATAGCGGCGTTCAGCGTCGCGACGGGGCGGCGGGTGTCAGAACCGCAGACCGTCTCGCCGCGGTCGCGATGATAGGCGCACGTGTACGCCTTCGCGGTCTCGCCGTCGAACTTGCCGTTGATCACGGTCATGGGGCCGCCGCACTCCGCGCAGCGCGCCAGTCCCGAAAGCAGGTAGCGTGGAAGGCGTCCGCCCTTCGGGCGATCGTCGGACACATTCTGGCCGACCCGCTTCTGAACACCGAACCACAACTCATCGGAGACGATTCGAAGCTCGGGCACATCCACACGGATCCAGTCTTCGGCCTCGCGCTGCACGCGGACCTTCGTCCCCTTGCGGTAGGTCTTCTCGCGCTGGTTCCAGACGATGACACCGCGGTAGCGCTCGCGGCGCAGCATGGCGTGGATCGCAGACGTGGACCACGAACGCGTCCCGCGCTTCCCTGCCCGCGGCGGCT
>DASSMT010000188.1:0-8803 GCA_035688655.1 Polyangiaceae bacterium
GTGCCACTCCGCCTCGTAGCGGTCCATGGTCACCTTCATGCGGCCGCCACCCGAAGCGATCTGGTAGTCGCGCCCCTTGACTTTGAGGGCGCTCAGCAACGCTTCCAAGTCGTCGACGTAGATCAGACCACTGGTCTCGTGCACATCACGGCCGTCGAGCAGCACGTGGACGCGAACCTTTTGCACGCCTTCGCTGTCGGCCTGCTTGAGCATCGCCTTGAGATGGCCGATGTTGGAGTGCACGTTGCCGTCGGACAACAAGCCCAAGAAATGCAACGTGGCCCCATCGCGTGCGCGCGCCGTGGTCAGCTTCCAAGCCTCGCTCTGGTAGATCGAGCCATCGTTGATGGCTTCTTGCACCAGCTTGGCGCCCTGGTCGTAGATGCGACCAGCGCCGAGCGCGTTGTGTCCGACCTCACTGTTGCCCATGTCGGCATCGGTCGGCATGCCCACCGCCACGCCGTGTGCGTTGAGCTTCGTATAGAGTGCGTTCTTCTGTAACCAGTCCAGGTTGGGTTTGCGCGCCAAGAAGACGGCATCCGATTCGTCTTGCTTGCCGAGTCCGACGCCATCCATCACGCACGTGATGACAGGGCCCTTGGGGCCAGTGAATTGAGAGAGCTTTTTGAGCTGCCAAGCGGTCATGGGGGCGCATGGTGGCCCCTCTCGCGCGCCACGCCAACATGACACGCACCGGGATCACGGAAGCACGGCTTTTCTGGGCGCTGGGCGGTCCCTCAGGCAGCAGTCGTTTGGCTGAACCTGGAATTTCCAGCGTATACTCGGGCGGCGTGAGGCAATCTGACATGGACCCGGGTGGCCTCGAGCAGGATCTCACGCTTGCCCGCGGTCGCATGCAGGTCGAGCTGCTCCGGGGAAGTTACTGGGTCGTCACGGTCGCGGCGCTGGCCCTGGCGCTGCGGGAGGCGTTCATCGGGGGTCCAGCGCTCGCCTCGAGCCTCGCATTCGTGCTCGGCGTGGGGGCGCTGCTCGGCTCGCGCCGGGCGAGCGTGCCCCCGCGTGCACTTGCGGTCGCTTTCTTCTGCTCGCTCGTGCTGCTGATCACCCGGGCGGCGTTCGCGCTCGGGGGCGCGGCCGGCTCGTCGTTGTGCCTCGCGTTCATCCCCGGGCTACTCGCGGGTCTCGTGCTCGGTCCCGGTTGGGGGTGGGCAGCCTGTGCGGCGATGCTCGCCTCCTGCGCCTGGCTGTACACGACGATGCCGCCGCTGGCTCGCAACGACGTGCTGCGCTTCAACGACGAGATCGCGATCACCGTGTTCGCCGCGGGCCTGGCTCACACGCTCACGCGCTCGTTCAAGGCGTATCAGGCCGCGGCCATCCGGCGGCGCGACGCGCTGCTCGCCCTGCGTGAGCAGCGCGAAGCGTTTGCGCGGGCCATCTACGACGAGCTCGAGCCCGTCGCCGCCAGCCTGGTGCGGGCGCTCGACCATGAAGACGCTCGGAATGTCGAGCAAGCAAGCTTGCCGCCGCTGCTCGCACGGCTGAGCGCGAGCCTCGCCCATGCCAAGGCGCTCGCCAAAATCGACGAGCACGAAACGACCGAGCTGGGAGACCCCGATGTGGCGATCCGCACCGCTTCGATGCGCGTTTGGCTGCGGCTTGCGGCAGCGCTGATGCTGTTCTTCGTCGTGCGCAACCTCTTCTTGGGCGCACCGTTCGGTCCGTCGCTGTTCTCGATTGGCAGCTGTACCGTGTTTCACCTGTGGCTCGGGCGCCCGCGGGCGCAGAGGCACCTCGAGGCCACCGCTTTCACGATCGGCCTCGCGGTGACGGTGCCCATGATCGTGCACATCTACGACTACGGCGTGCGTCCCAGCGCGCCACCGCTGGTGGTGATGCCAGCCAATGTGCTCATCACCGCGCTTTTGAGTCAGGGGCCGGCGACCTGGGCCGTTCTCGCCGTGAGCGTCGGCGTCGTTGGCTGGGCGGGGCTCGGAACCAGCCACACTTTGCTGGAGGCGCGCTTGCTCGGCAACCTGGCCGTGAGCTTCGTCATCATCGCGCTGGCGCTGCGCTGCGTGTTCGTGCTCAGGCTCCGCTTCACGCGCGTGCTGCTCGAACAATCCGCGGCGCTCGTCGAAGCACTGCGCCAGCAACGCCGGCTCGCCGGCACGCTCTTCCACGACGTCAGCAACCACCTGCAGGCGCTCATGCTGCTGTGCGAGTTCTTCGATCCCGTCACAGATTTCCCGATTGCCCGCTCGCTGAGCACGCGGGTGGAACGACTGATTCGTCTTTCGAAGAAGTTTCTCGTGATCACTCGACCGGCTCAGGCGCCGGCGCTCGAGACGATTCGCGTTGCGGACGTCGTTGCTGCGCTGCGGGAGGCCAGCGCGCCGCGGCTTTCGAACAAGGACATACGCTTCACGGCTGAAGTCGACGCTGGCATCCAGGTGCGTGCGGAGCCCGATCTCCTGGTCGAATCCGTGCTGGGCAATCTGCTGAGTAACGCGATCAAATTCTCCCCCCGCGGCACGGCGGTCGAGCTCTTGTGCGAGCGTTCCGGTGCCTTCGTGCGCCTCGTCATCCGCGATTCCGGAACCGGGGTGCCCGAACAGGTGATGCGTCACCTCGGTGACGATGGCGCCCTTCCGAGTCGCGCGGGCACCGCCGGCGAAGCGGGGCAAGGTTACGGTCTGCAGCTCGCGCGCGAGCATCTCGAGCGAGCGGGGGGCCGGCTCGAGCTTTCGGCGCGCGAGGGCGGGGGAACGGACGCGGTCGTTTGGTTGCCGGCCGCGTAGGGCGAGAGCGCTTGACTCGCCCAGCCGCAAGCACCAGGAATTCGCTCATGGAAGCTGCGCGCACGAACGACGAGCAAGCCGCATTGTGGAATGGGGTTTCCGGTCAATCCTGGGTCGAGGCGCAAGGCGTGCTGGATCGCATGTTCATGCCATTCGAGAGCCTGCTCGTGGAGCTTTCGGCGAATGCATCGCCCGAGCGCGTGCTGGACGTGGGCTGCGGCACTGGTAGCACGACGCTCGCAATCCAGAAAAAACTCGGCGCGCAGTGTCAGTGCCTGGGCATCGACATCTCGGACCCGATGCTCGTGCGTGCGCGTGCTCGGGCGCAAGAGGCGGGTTCGCCGGCAAGCTTCCTTCGTGCCGACGCCGAGCAGTACGCATTCGAGCCAGGCAGCTTCGATCTGATCGTTTCGCGCTTCGGTGTGATGTTTTTCGCAGATTCAGTGCGAGCGTTCACGAACCTCAAGCTCGCGGCGCGGCCGGGCGCACGGCTTTGCGTCATCGCCTGGCGCAGCGCCGCCGAAAACCCATTCATGACCGCCGCCGAGCGCGCGGTAGCTTCCATGCTTCCGAGCCTGCCCGCTCGCGAGCCAGGCGCGCCAGGCCAATTCCGCTTTGCGGATTCGAGCTTGGTGCAGGGCATCCTCGAACAGAGCGCCTGGAGCAACATCGACATTCGTGCGCTCGACCTCGAATGCACGTTTCCCGAGCAGGAATTGCTGCTCTATGCCACGCGCGTTGGACCGCTCGGTCGCGTTCTCCCCACGCTGGACGAACCGGGGCGAGCGCGCATCCTCGCGGCCGCTCGCCCTGCCTTCGAGCCATACGTGCAGGGGGCAACCGTTCGCTTCCGCGCCGCGTGCTGGAAGATCACCGCCCGAGCCTAGCGTGCGCGAGCCTCAGTCCTACCCGTTCGAGCGCCGGCGGGCCCGAGCCGCGTTTTTCCGCGTGATATGACAGGTGTCAGGTTTGTTGAGAATGATATTGAATATCGTTTTCAATAAGCGCACAGTCCGGGCATGACTACCTGGCCTTGGGCTTCTCGTCCGCTGTTCGCTCTCTTGTTCCTCGGCGCGTCCCTGAGCGCTACGTCGCTCGCCCAAGCCACCGAGCGCCACTTCACCTATACGTATGAGTCGGGGGTCCTGGCGCCGGGCCACGTCGAGCTCGAACCGTGGACGACGGTGCGAGTCGGCCGTGACGATTTCTACAGCAGAATCGAGAATCGCCTCGAGTTCGAGTTGGGGCTCACGGAGCGACTGCAGACGTCGCTGTACTTGAATACCGCCGCTACGGCACAGGACAGCAACGAGGGCGGTGTCACGACTCGACAGCAATCGTTCGAGCTCAGCAGTATCTCCTCGGAGTGGAAGCTCAAGCTCAGCGACCCTACGGCACACCCGCTCGGCTCGGCGCTGTACTTCGAGGGCAGCTACGGCAATAGCGAGGCTGAGCTCGAAGCCAAAGTCATCCTCGACAAGCGCATCGGGAACTTGGTGCTCGCGACCAACCTGGTGGGCGAGCTCGAGTTCGAGTTCGCAGAGCCCGGCGAGACCGAGAAGGAAGCCGCGTTCGAGCTCGACCTCGGCGCGGCTTACTTCATCACGCGCTCGGTCACCCTTGGCGCAGAGCTTCGCCCGACCATGGTACTCGCAGAGGGAGAACTGGAGTCGGTCGCGTTTTACGGCGGTCCGACCTTGAGCACCGCTTACGACGGCTGGTGGACGGCGCTCACCGTCCTGCCGCAGCTTTATTCACCGAAAAACGAACAGGGCAGGAAGCTCGACCTTGCGCACAACGAGCGCGTGCAGATCCGAGTCCTGCTCGGCATGCACCTATGAGCTCCTGGCCTATTCGGCTCCGGCGGTTTGCGGGCCGCGGTCGTGCGGCCGTCGCTGTAGCGGCGCTGCTGAGCTCGTGCGCGTCCAGTTTGCGCGAGCCGACGACTGCTGACGCCGAGCGGCTACGAGCGAGCTATGGCGATGTCTCGCTCGGCGAACTGTCCAAAGGCCGCGATCGCTACGTCGCGCGCTGCGCGGGCTGTCACGCATTGAAGGACCCCGGGCACGTGGCGCCGGAGCGCTGGCGCGCCGAAGTTCGGCAGATGCGCGAGAAATTCGGCGTGGTCCTCGAGCCGGCGGAAGGCGAAGCCATCGTCCGCTACCTGGAAGCAATGAGCTCGCGCGGCACGCGCTGACGGCTTCGAGTCAGCGGCCGGCTATCGCTTCATCCGCTCGGCAAGCGAAGACTTCGTGTGCCAGGGAGCCCTCTGGGCACGTGCCCGGCACGTGCCCAGAGGCGGGCGCGCAAATCGTGTTCAAAAATGCCTGAAAACCTCGGGTTTCTTCCGGCGGGCGCGGCTTTCCCTCGCCTCGATTCGAGCGGCACGCCCATTGCTGAAGGGCTGGTCACGACAGGGACGAACGGCGCTGACCGTCGCTCGCTGACCTCTGTCGAAAAAGCCAAGGAAAGAACCCAATGACTACCGCATCCAATTCGCGTCCTCGCCTTCGTGCTCGCAGCGTCCTCGCAACCCGGGCCTTCTCCGGCGTCGCGACGCTGCTGCTTGCCGCCGCGTGCTCGTCGGCTGAACCGAGCGCCGACTCGGTGAGTGAGCAGAGTTTGCACGCGACGATCGGACCCGAAGGCGGTGAGCTCGTCGGAAAACCCGGAACGGCGTTCGCAGGCGTCCACCTTTCGATCCCGCAAGGCGCGCTCGCCCAGGCCACCGAAATCGAGCTCGCACCGGCCGCGGGTCTCAAGCCGCTTCCGAACGGGGCCGTCGGCTGCGGTCCGGAGTTCCAGATCCAACCTGCGGGCATGAAGCTCAGTGCGCCCGCGAGCCTGACGCTGCCGTTCGATGAGGCCATCGTCACGGACAACCATCGCTTCGACGACGAGGTCCTGGTCTGGGCGGTTCAGGACGGCAAGTGGGGGCAGCAGACGCAGATTGACAGCGCCGAAGGCTCGGTCACGGTGGAGCTGAGCGAGTTGAACGGCGTCGGCGCGGGCGTCAAACCGCCGGCTGACACCGACGTGGTTCACTTCGATTTTGCGCCCAATCCCAAGTTCCTCGATTGCCTGGCAGCTTACCCCGGCGATCCCAAGCGCGCGCCGAAGGTGCAAGCCTTGGTCGTCCGCGGTGACCTCAACGACGGTCTCTTTCTCTACGGAGAGAACGTGAAGCCCGAGCTCAAGTTCGACATGTTCACGGTCGAAAACAGCTCACTCCTCGCGGACGGCAGCGTGGACCCCAAGTTCAAGAACTTTGGTCTCGCCTGGTACCAAAGCGATCTCGAGGCCAACAAGCACGGCACGATGCGCGCTCAGATCCGCACGATCTTGCTGGATCAGATCTTTGGCTTCGACCCGAACGTGCAATTGCCCCCCACTGGTACGTTTCAGGTCGGCTTTTGGTTCAACAACCCTGCGGATGCGGCCGCGTGTGGCTTCGACGTGACCAAACCGACCCCATTCAATGGCGAGCACCAAGCGGGGCCGTTGGCGATGATCAGCTTGCCCAATGCCGAGACCGGGCTCGGACCGCTCTGCACCAAGCCGGACACCTCCACCACTCCCGCGCACTGCTCACCGTGAGCTGAGCTTCCTTTGGGCCGTGGGCTGCCCCGGTCGAGCGCCGGGCGGCCCAGGGCTTTCGCGCGAGTGCACGGCGCGAGTGAGCCGGGTGCGCCGAGCGCGAGAGACAGGCTCGGAGCGTGTTAGACTGAGCGCGTTCGATGGCGACCCAGGAGACCAGCGAAGAAAGCCAGCGCGCGCCCAACCTGACACAGGGCGGGATTGCCGGCTTGATCGTGATCTGGGCGCATGGCCGCCCCGCTTGTTTACCCCTACCGCTGACGAACGGCGAGCTGGTCCTCGGTCGCGGCGTCCAAGCAGATTTGTTCGCGGGTGACGAGCGCGTTTCACGGGAGCATTGCCGACTCGGTTTCGACGGCACACTCTGGACCGTCAGCGATCTCGCCAGCAGAAATGGTACGTTCTTGCGCGGGCAAGCGGTCGAGGGCGCACAGAGCACAGCCGGCGAGCAGCTGGTGCTGCGCGTGGGGCGCACCTTGTTGTGGGCCGTCGACGACGTTCGGCTGTATCGCGGCGGTGTGCTGCTGCGCGAGGATGGTTTGGTCATCGGTGGCTCGCTGCGTCGCGCCTGGGCAGAGATCGAGCTCGCGGCTCATGCCGGCAGCACGCTCTGTTTGCGTGGCGAGAGCGGTGCGGGCAAGGAGCGAGCGGCACGCGCGTTTCACGAGGCCTCATTCGGCGATCGCGCAGCGCCGTTCGTCGGCGTCAACTGCGCGGCGATTCCCGAGGGGCTGGCCGAGCGTCTGCTGTTCGGCGCCAAGCGCGGCGCCTATTCGGGTGCTGCGAGTGACGTGCAGGGCTATCTGCAAGCCGCGCATCGCGGCACGCTCTTCCTGGACGAGATTGCCGAGCTCGAGCCCCGTACTCAAGCCAAACTACTGAGAGTACTGGAGACCAAGGAGGTCTTGCCGCTCGGCGCGAACCGCCCTGAATCGGTCGACCTGCGCGTGTGCGTCGCTGCCCATGCTGATTTGCGCGAGGAGGTGAGGGCGGGGCGCTTTCGCGAAGATCTGTACTATCGCATCGGACGACCGGAAGTAATGCTCGCCCCGCTGCGGCAACGACTCGATGAATTGCCCTGGTTGATCACCGCGCTGCTGACAGCGGTCAGCGCCGAGCTCTATCCCAGCGCGCGGTTGATCGAGACCTGTGCCACCCGTCCCTGGCCGGGCAATGTGCGTGAGCTGAGCGGCGTGGTTCGGCGCGCCGCACACCGCGCGCTACGTCTCGAAAAGTGCGAGGTCGACCTCGATGCGCTCGAGCCGGATGCCGGGCTCCGCTTGTCGGAGCAAACGAGTGCCTCTTTGCCGGACGAACCCAAGGGCGCCACCATGCCGGGCGAAGAGCAGATCTTGCGCGCGCTGTCCGAGTGCGACCAGAACGTGACCCAGGCCGCGCGG
Source organism: Polyangiaceae bacterium (assembly GCA_035688655.1). Lineage (GTDB taxonomy): Bacteria > Myxococcota_A > Polyangia > Polyangiales > Polyangiaceae > PMG-095. The sequence goes on from DASSMT010000188.1 coordinate 7,760, forward strand.
CAGCTCGGGCTGCACCGCAATCAATTGCGCCGCTGGTTGGCCAAACGGGCCGTCAATTCCCCGCCAAAACCAGGGGACGAAGAGTAAACATCTCACTCGGCGCGTCGCTGGTCGAGGCGGAGATCCCCGAGTCTGCTCCCAACGCCACCGGCATCACTGGGTTGACCTGCTCGACCACGGTATCGCCCAAGATGGTCGTCACGCACGTGCCCTGCGCGGCGGGAGCCGCGCTGCCCGCCGACTGACGCACGATCAGCCCGGCGTGCCCGCAGGGAACGAGCGCGTCGTACACCCCCGCGAGCGATCGGGGCTTCACCAGTTCCGTGGAAAAGGACGCGGAATCGAAGCCCTCGATCTCCAAGTTGCCCTCGACCCGTTCGCCCACGGCGCTCAGGGTCACACGAAAGCGGCCGTCCTCGAGCGGCGCCGTCTGCGACAGCGGACCCTGATGCAGGAACCAATGCGTGTGGTCGGGGTAAGTGCTGTCTCCGCCGCAGAAAAACAATGTCGAACGCTGGGCGGAGGCGACAATGCCCACGGCGACGTCGGAGCCCGCCACTTCACCCACCCAAACTTGGGCCTCGGAGTCCCGCCCCGCTCCGCTCGCGTTGTCCGCGCAACCGTTCAAGGCAACCAGGCACAGCAGCACGCACTGCCAGCGGAGCCGCGCAGCTGCCGCTGCCGCGATTCGCTGCCGCCACGGCGGTCGAAAGTGGTTCGCCCTTGCCACTCGCTCAATATACTGCCGAGCGCGGGTCAAGGTTTCCGTCTTTCGTCACTCCGATGCAAAAAGGTCAGCTCATCGCCGGGCGCTTCGAGCTCGAAGCGGAAGTCGCTAGCGGCGGCATGGGCAGCATTTTCCGTGCCTTGGATTTGAGGTCGGGCGCTCCGGTCGCGTTGAAAACCTGGGCGCCCGGCATCGCCGCCGCCGAGGCCAGCGTTGCTCGCGCACGAGAGCGCGCGCTGCGCCGCTTCGAGCGCGAGGCAGCTGCGCTCGCGGCGGTCACACATCCGGGAGTCGTGCGCTACGTCGCGCACGGGTTG
>DASSMT010000269.1:0-2291 GCA_035688655.1 Polyangiaceae bacterium
TTCACCCGCGCGGCGCGCCATCGGTTTGCCGATCGACTTATCCAGCCAGCGCATCTTGCCTTCGTTCTGGTGCACCGCCAGGACAATCAAGTCGGCCGGCGTTTCTTCGAGATAGCGCAGGCAACCGCTCACTGGGTCATCGTCTCTGACCACCACTTTCGCGACATCGATGCCGAGCGCTGCCACGGCGCTCTTCGGGCTGCCGGGCGGGATGAGCTGCCAGCGTTCGAGCGTCTCGCGGACTCCGGGAAAGTCGTCCAACTGCTTATGGTCCGAGCCGACGTGCAGCATGCGCAGCTTGGCACCGGTTGCCAGCGCGAGTTTCAGCGCGTGCGCGAAGGCGACTTCGCTGGCAGCAGAGAAGTCCGACGGATGGAAGATCGTCTCGATGCGATTGCCGTTCGCCATGGTCCGTAATCCCGAGGGGTAAGGGTCCGAGCCGTTTTCGGAAGCCACCGCTATTAGCACGGAACGGCGCGCTGCCCGCTCACGTCGAGCGCAGCGTGAGCTCGGCGATCTCCGACGGCGCGCCGAGGCGCATCGGCGGGCCCCAGTAGCCCGTGCCGCGGCTCACGTACACGAGCGAATCGCCGAAGCGCGCGAGGCCGGCAACCACGGGTTGCTGCAGACGCACCAAGTAGGTCCATGGCCAGAGCTGTCCGCCATGCGTGTGCCCGGACAGCTGCAGGCCCACGCCGTGATCCTTGGCCTCCAAAATCGTGCGCGGCTGGTGCGCGAGCAGCACCAACTCACGACTCAGATCCCGTCCGTGCAGCGCCTTGGGTAAATCTTCCCCATGGCCGTCGCCGAAGCGCTTGGCCGAATGATCATCGACGCCCGCCAAGTCGAAGCTGGCGCTCTCGCTGCCGATGGTCACGCGTTCGTTGCGCAGCACCCGCACGCCCAGGCGCTCGAGCTCGCTGCACCAATCCGCGGCTCCCGAGTAATATTCGTGGTTCCCGGTCACGAAGAAAACGCCATATTTCGTGCGTAAATGCGCGAGCGGGGCCACGTGCTCACGCAATTCTTCCACGCTGCCGTCCACCAAATCACCGGTGATGACCACCAAGTCTGGGCTGAGCGCGTTGCACTGCGCGACGATCGTCTCGATGAAGCTGCGATGGATGGTCGGTCCGACGTGCACGTCGGACAGCTGCACGATGCGCGTTCCGCTGAGCGCGCGGGGCAAGCGCGCCAAAGACACCTCCACCCGCTTGATCATCACGCGCCCGAGGCCGGAGCGCAGGGACGAGAAACCGAGCGTGACCGCGAGCAAGGCTGCGGTCCCTGCGAGCAGGCGCGCGACCGCTTGGCGCCGCTCGGGCAACAGCGGCTCGGCGTTCGTCCAGGCCCGACCGAGCTGCCACACGCCGCGCGCCAGATCGGCGAGCCCAATAGTGAGCGTCAGAAACAAAAGTAGGCCAAGCCAAATCATGGCCAGCCAGATCAATCCCTCGACGGCTCCGCCGAGCGCGCTACGTCGCAGAAACAAACTGCTCGGAATGGCCACGAACAGGAAAAACAGCAAGTAGCTCAGGGCGCGGCTGGCCGTGGCCGGCAGACCCGGGTCGCGGACCAAGCGCGACCATACGTAATAGTGCGCAGAGCCGGTCAGCAGCACCATGATCGACAGAAACAGGGCAAACGTGAGGAGGCGCGGCATTTATCCCGGGAAATATGCGGTGGTTTGACGGACCTGCCAAGGGGTTCAAAATACCCGACCTAAGGGTTGAAGAACCGCCACGACCGGCCTAGGTATTCGGGCGTGCATCGCGTCCGGTGAAGGCCGACGCCGAATGAATTTCCCGACCCCATCGTTTGGGATCCGACCCCAATAGCAGCAGGAGCTTCCGTGGACAGCTACAGGCCCGAATCAGACAAAGACCCCGTCGAGACGCGGGAGTGGCTCGATTCGCTCAAGTCCGTGGTCGAGCACGAGGGCAGGGAGCGCGCGCGCTTCTTGCTCGAGCGAACGATCGAGGACGGTCGTCGCCAAGGCGTTGCGCCCGTGCTGCCACTCAACACCGATTACGTGAACACGGTGCGGGTCGAAGACCAACCGCAATTCCCCGGCGACGAAGAGCTCGAGCGCCGCATTCGCCGCATCATTCGCTGGAACGCCGCGGCCATGGTGCACCGCGCGAACAAGAAATACGACGGCCTCGGTGGGCACATCTCGACGTACGCATCGAGCGCCACGCTGTACGAAATTGGCTTCAACCACTTCTTCCGCGGCAAAGACGGCGACGGCTTGGGTGACCAAGTATATTACCAGGGCCACGCCTCGCCCG
>DASSMT010000390.1:0-6937 GCA_035688655.1 Polyangiaceae bacterium
TCGGCCTCACCTTCGAAGCTCAGCAAAACCCGATGCCGCAGCGCCGCGAGCGCGGTCGCTTTCACGTCGTCGATCGACGCCGCAAAGCGGCCATCGAACAGCGCGCGCACTTTGGCGCCGAGCAGCATGGCTTGTGCGCCGCGCGGCGAGGCACCGGTGCGCACGAAGCGCTTGACGAGCTCGGGGGCTTCTTCAGCACCGGGATGCGTGGCTTGCAGCACGCGAATCGCGTAATCTTGCACGTGACGTGCGACCGGCACGCGGCGCACGAGCGCCTGCATCTGCAAGATTTGGTCGCGGTTGAGCACGCGCTTCACCTCCACGTGCTGTGACGTGGTCGTACGATCGATGATGGCGTGCAGCTCGTCGCGCGACGGAAACGGGACGGAAAGCTTGTAGAAGAAGCGATCGAGCTGGGCTTCCGGCAGAGGGTACGTGCCCTCCATTTCCAGCGGATTTTGCGTGGCGAGCACGAAGTACGGCTCGTCGATCACGTGCGTGGTTCGGCCGACGGTCACGCGATGCTCTTGCATGGCTTCCAGCAAAGCGCTCTGCGTCTTGGGCGTGGCTCGGTTCACTTCGTCGGCCAAGACGATGTTGGCGAAGACCGGACCGCGCCGGAACTCGAGCGAACGCGCAGCGCTCGGGCCTTCGTCCAGAACGACCGTACCGATGATGTCGGCCGGCATCAGATCGGGCGTGAACTGAATGCGCGAAAACTCCAGCCCCAACACCGCCGCCAGCGTGCGCACGAGCATGGTCTTGCCCAGGCCGGGCACGCCTTCCAAGAGCGCGTGCGACGAGCCCAACATGCACGACAGCACGCCGTCGATCACCTCACGATTGCCGACGATGACGCGCCCAATCTCCTCGCGCAGGGCGCCAATCCGTTTCTGAAACTCGGCTACTTCTTCGCGCGCATGCTCTGCATCCGTCATCTGGTCTCCTTCGGGCAAGCGATCGGGTGCGAACTCATTCTCGCGGCCGAATCAGCTGGAAATAGCGCCTCACGTAGAAACGATAGCCAGATGGAATTTCATCCTGACTGAGCGCTCGTTCGGCGACGGTTTGGTAGTCGGTGAAAACTTGTTTGTAGCCGCGGCCCACGAAGCCACGCTCGGCGGCGCCGTAGATCACCTGCGACGCGGCCGCACCTTGACCCGTGTCGACGCCGGCCGCGGTCACGTCCGTCGTCTTGCCTTTGAGGTCGGTCGCGTTGCCGGTGAGCTTGTCGTCATGGCCATTGCCGTAGTTCGGACCAGAGCCAGGATCGGCGCCCCCCGGTTTGTCGGCGCCGGATGGACCCTGCCCCTGTGCGCTCTGCTGTGCGACCGGAACGGGGATCTCGATCGGCATGCTGCCGGGGCCATTGCCAAAGCGAAGCGGGCCGTTCTTCTGGCTACCCTGCCGGCCCTGACCCGGAACCTCACCCTCACCCTCATTGCCTTGGCCAGAGCCGCTCTGACCGCGCGCACGCTGACCAAAGCGCTGCATGCGCTCGCGCTGGTCTTTGCCGCCCTTGCCCTGCTGGCGCATCAGCTCCCGCATTTCCTGCAGCTTTTCCAGCAATTGTTGCTTTTGCTGCTCGCTGAGCTCCTGCTTGGCCATGCGGTTGATGTCTTGCGCGCCCTGCTCCAAGTCTTGCGCGCTCTGTCCCGCGTCACGCATCAGATCGCGCGCGGCCTGAGCGAGTTGCTTGTCGAGCTCCGACATTTCTTTTTGCGTGCGCTCGGCGCGGTTCTTGTCGCGATCGAGGTGCTCGAGCCGACGCTCGTTGTCCGCGAGCTTCTTGTCTTGCTCGGGGGTTGCACCAGCGTCGGGCGTTGCGCTGTTCTTCTTTTTGAGCAGGCTCTTCCGCTCCTCTTCCAACTCACGGCGCCGCTGCTCGATGCCGTTCGTTCGCTCCTGGTTGGTGCGGCTGGCTTTCTCTAGAGCTCGACGCAGTTTGTCGAGCTCGGCTGCGCTCGGACGGCCCTCCTTTTTCTTCAGCTTCTCGGCCAGCTCGCGCAGCGCTTTTTCCGCGTCGGCAAGCCTCTTTTCGTCGAGGGCGGTGGCTGTGGGTTTGCCGAGGCCGCTCTTCTCCAGCTCGCGCGCCAGCCCCTTCAAGCCGTCGTCTCGTGCCTCGCGATCGAGCTCCAAGTTGCCCTTCAGGTCGCGCTCGAGCTCACCCATGCGCTGAAAGACTTCGTGTCGATCCAAGCGGTGCTCGGCGATGTCCTCGACCAATTGGTTGAAGCGCCGCACGGCCAGCAATGCATTCGGGTCGTCATTCTTCGCTTGCAGCTCTTTGGCGACATCGCGAAAAAGATCGATGTCGTCTGCGCTCATCACCATGGGTTCGAACGCGGGCGGTGGCGGCAGCGGAAGCAGGTGCCGCACTTCCAGTTGTGACAACACGCCCAGACCGAGCAGCAGCAGGGCCGTGACAGCCAACTCTCGGGGCAGGCCGATCGGCACCGCCCGCCGCGGATCGAGCTTTGGGGCAAGTGCCGCACCGTCTTCGATCGCCGCCTGCATCAGCGGCGTGCGTTCGGGCGCGGGGACCTGGCTGAAGCTCAAAGCGCTGGTCACGCGATCGTGCAGACCGTGAAACTGGTCGAGCGCGATCGAGCCCTGCCAGGCGGGGTGGCGCGCGAACAGCACGCGACCGACGCCCAGCAACAAGGCGAGGACCGGCAGGACCCCGAGCCCCCACCAAAGCCGCTGACCCGTCGCGTCGAGGCGCAGCACCTTGACCAGCGTCAGGGCCAGCGCCGCGTACCCGAGCGGAAGGGGCAAAAGCAGGGCTATTTGCCTGAAAACTGCGGCCGTGCGCGCCCGGCGACCGGCTCTTCGTGCCGCGCGCCGAAGCTGAGCGATGCCGTCGCTGGGGGTCATCCAACGCAAGTTAAGCACCCGAACGGCGCGGAGCACAGCGGTCACGATGTAGGCGTTGGACCACTCGAGCCCCGGCAGCCTTTGGGCGGTCCGGTGACAGCCGAGCGACCGAGGACGACTACACCCGCCCCGTCCACCGGTACGGCCCGCGGCCCAAGTGCGGTCCGGCGCGTCACGGGGCTTGACCGCTCACCGTGCGCTGGTCTCGAATGGCAATGAATTCGCGACCCTCCACCGATTTTTTCCGCCGGAGTTCTTGCTGCTATGCCAAACGATACACAACCCGTCGTGCTCGTCGCAGACGACGAACCGAGCATGGTCGCCATGCTGTCGAGTCATCTGCGCTCGAAAGGGTTCAGCGTGCTCGAAGCATCCGACGGTGATCAAGCGTGGGAGCTCGCGCACGAACATCTGCCTAACTTGGTGCTGCTCGACGTGATGATGCCGGGCATGAGCGGTTGGGAAGTGTGTCGCAAGATCCGCGAGGCGGTCTCACTCGCGCACACCGGTGTGATCATGCTCACTGGGATCGGCGAGAACTTGAACGAGATGACCTCGCCGCTGTATGGCGCGGATGCGTATCTCGACAAGCCATTCGAATTTGGCGATCTCGACGAGAAAATCAGCGAAACACTCGCACGCCGCAGCGCCGGTGCGCTCGGCCGCCCTGATCCCGAAGAAGAGGAAGAAGAAGAGGACGACTTGGACGACGACGATTTGGACGACGACGATTTGGACGACGACGGTGACGATGATCTGGACGACGACGAAGCTCCCGGCGCTGAGCCCGACGAAGACGACGATCTCGAAGACGACGATCTCGAAGACGGCGATGACGAGCCAGTGGACGACGAGTCGGACGACGACGATGAAGAATCGGACGACGAAGAGCCCGTGAAGAACGCGCCCAAGGCGCCCGCCAAGAAAGCCGAGCCCAAGCCCAAAGCACCGGAGAGCGCAAAGCCCGCGTTGGCCAAAGCGGTCGCGCGGCCCAAGGCCGAAGCCAAGCCCAAAGCCGAGCCCAAGCCCAAAGCCGAGCCCAAGCCCAAAGCCGAAGCCAAGCCCAAAGCCGAAGCCAAGCCCAAAGAAAAACCGGCAGCGGCCAAAGTCCCAGCGAAAGCCAAAGTCGCAGCGCCCGAGCCCAAGGCCAAAGCCACACCGGCCAAGCCCGAAGCCAAGAGCAAAGCGGCAGCAGCCAAGCCCGAAGCCAAAGCCACGGCCGCCCCCAAGGCTGCCAAGGCCGCGAAGAAGGCCGGAAGCGAAGCGGCCAAACCGCCCGTCAAAGCTGGCGCCAAAGCCAAGGTCGCGCCGCCCACGCCCAAGGCTGCCAAAGCTGCGCCCAAAGCTGCCCCCAAGGCTGCCAAACCTCCGCCCAAGGCTGCCAAGGCCGCCCCCAAAGCCGCCCCCAAGGCTGCCAAAGCCGCCCCCAAGGCTAACAAAGCCGCCCCCAAGGCTACCAAAGCCGCCCCCAAGGCTGCCAAAGCCGCCCCCAAGGCTGCCAAAGCCGCCCCCAAGGCTGCCAAAGCCGCCCCCAAGGCTGCCAAAGCCGCCCCCAAGGCTGCGCCCAAAGCGGCCAAGGCCAAAGCGACGGGCAAGCCCGCAGCCAAGAAGAAGCGCTAGTTCAGCGCACTAGCCGCTGGCGAAACCGGGTGGAACACCGGGGCGAGAGCCCCGGTGACCGCCTTTCAGACGAGCGCCGGAACGCGCTCCCAGAAGCTCCGCACCTCGGCCAACTCCGAGCTGCGCGCAGCGGGCGGGAGCGCGGCCAGTAGGCGCGGTCCGTAGCCCTTCTGATGCACACGCGGATCGAGCAGGGCCACGATGCCCGCGTCGTCGCGGGTGCGGATCAAGCGACCAAAGCCTTGCTTGAGCGTGATCGCCGCCGCCGGCACGTGCAGCCGCAAGAACGGGTTTTCGCCCGCGCGCTCGAGCTCGTGCGAGCGCGCTTGGACGACTGGATCACTCGGAACCAAGAACGGGATCTTCTCCAGCACCACCAGCCGCAGCGCCCGACCCGGCACGTCCACGCCCTCCCAAAAACTCATCGTAGCCACCAGCACCGCATCGCCCGCGGCCCGAAACGCGCTGATCAGTGCGGCCTTGGGCGCAGCCCCCTGCACGAACATCCGTCGTCCGGGGAGCCGCTTGGCGAGCATCGCGTGCAGCGCGCTCATGGAACGCAGGGAAGTGGTGAGCACGAAACAACCCCCGTGGGTGATCTCGATCAGCTGCGCGATGCGCTCACCTGCGGTGGCCGTGAACGCCGGGTGACCCGGGGGCGGCAAATCCTTCGGCGTGTACAACAAAGCGTTGCGGGCGAAGTCGAAGGGTGAATCGAGCACCAGCTCGGTGACCGGCAGCGCATCGCCGCTCAACCCAACTCGTGAGCGGAAAAAAGCGAACGGGCTCGCGTCCGGGTTGCTCTTCGACGGGGCGATCGAGAGCGTCGCGCTGGTCAGCACCACTGCCGGCACACTCTCGAAAATACGTGCCCGAAACACGTGCGACAGATCCACGGGCGTGGAGCTCAGCGAAGCCGAGCGTGCGCCCGAGTCGAACCAGGTAATGCGCCCCGGTGCGCCTCCGACGATCGCGGCCAGGTCCTCGCGCACCAGCTCGGCACGACTCTCGATCGCCCGGAGCGCGTCCAGCGCCGCGGCGGGGGTTCGTTTGCTCCCCGGCGAAATCGCAGAGGCGCGGCCCACGGCCGTGCTGGCCGCGGCAGCGACCCCCTCCAGCGCCGTGTCGAGCGCGTGGTAGCGCTCTTCGAGCGGTCCTTTCCAGGCGTCCCGCTCCAAAGTCAGGCGAGCGTCCTCCGCCGGCGCCGTGCGCCGAAGCTCGGTCCACAGCGCCTCGGCTGCGATCCGCGCATTGGCCAGGGTCGGCGATTGCTGGGCGGTCGCGAACAACGGATCACTCGCGCTGCCTCCGCCCATCGCCCGTTCGGCGTCGCCCAGTAACCGCTCGAGGCGCGCGCGCGACACGCGCAAACCGAAAAAGTCCGTGGCGATATCTTCGAGTTGGTGGGCCTCGTCGAAGATCACGGCGTCGTAGTCGGGGAGTACCCGAGCCGGGTGTGGTCCGCGCAGCGCGAGATCGGCAAAGAACAAGTGATGATTGACGACCACGAGTTGCGCCGACTCCGCCTCGCGCCGCATGCGGGTGACGAAGCACTCGTTGAAGTATGCGCAGCTCGCGCCGAGCCGCGTTTCGCTGGAAGAGTTCAGTTCTCGGCGCAGCGGATCGTCTTCGCGAACCCCCGCAAGTTCGGCCAAGTCGCCCGACTCGGTTTCTTTCAGCCACTCATCGACCAGCGTGAGCGAGCGCGCGTGCCGCGGCCTCAGGCTCTCCTCGCTGCTGCGAAACTCCGCGAAACGGCGACGACACAAATAGTTCGAGATCCCCTTCATCAACGCGGCGCGCACGGGCACGCCCAGCGCGCGCTCGATCAACGGCAAATCCTTCCAGAAGATTTGTTCCTGCAGCGCGCGCGTAGCAGTCGAAACGATCACCTTCCTGCCGCTCAGCAGCGCAGGCACCAGGTAGGCGAGGCTCTTGCCGGTCCCCGTACCGGCCTCGCAAATCAGCACGCCGTCGTTGGCCAGCGCTTTTTCGACCGCGCGCGCCATCTCCAGCTGAGCGGGTCGCGCTTCGTAGGCCGGCAGACCTCGCGAAAGCGGCCCCTCGGGGCCCAATAGCTCCGCGGCAGATGGCATTCTGGCGGCCGGTTATCCGTCCTTTGGAGGATCGCTGTCTACATCGCCGTCCAAATACTTGAGGCCGACGATTTGACCGTCGGCTTCGTCTTGCAGCCACACCACGCTGGTACGGCGCGCCACTGCGCTCTCTTCGTCTCCGACCGTGAGTTGGTACTCGCTGCCTTGACTGAGCGGATCTTCGACGATCGCGCGAATCCCACCGCGACTGACGTTCAACGTCCAGCCGTGGGTCTCGAAATCGGTGCCGCGAATCAGCACGCGTTCCGACGCTTCACGACGGGCGCCGCCCGCGTGACGACGCGGCGCTCGCAATTCAGGAGCGACCGGACCGACAGAGCTGT
>DASSMT010000504.1:0-6037 GCA_035688655.1 Polyangiaceae bacterium
GCTCGAAAGGCTGCGCGTCATGCGATGCATGGGCGAATCGAACCAGGCCGCGGCCTGTCGTTCGTGGCAACCAGCGCAGATCTGCGAGCCCGCGTAGTCAGTGCGCAGGATGTTGCTCCGCACTTCCCCGGGATGAGCCGCGCTTCTGCCGGGGCTTTCCGCACTCGCGCTTTCGGAGGCTGCACGGTGACAGCTCGAGAGCGAAAGCCAGCTGCTGGCGAACAGCACCGCGGAGACCGCGCGCAGCTTCATTCGGCGATCGCTTGGCTGCAGCTCTTGGCCAAAAAATCGCGAAATAGGCTGACCTTGGTCGGGACTTGGCGCGCGGACGGATACACCACGTACAGCGCGGCGCCCTTTTGACCGTAGTCCGGCAGCACGCGCACGAGCCTGCCGCTTGCCACGTCGCTGAGCGCGATCGTCCGCGGCAATAAGCCGATCCCGCCGCCAGCCACCGCCGCGGCCCGCACGAAGCCGAAGTCGTCACAGGCGATGCGGCAGCTCAGCTCGATGGTCTCTTGCCCGCGTGGCCCTTCGAGCTGCCAGCCGACTTTGCCGTCGCGTGCAGCGAAACCGATGATCTGATGTCGGGCGAGCTCGGCGAGCGCGGTCGGCAAGCGATGGCGCTCCGCATAGCTCGGCGCCGCGTACAATTCCACGTGCAAGGTGCCCACCTTGCGTGCCACCAGCGACGACGACTCGAGCTTTCCTGCTCGCACCGCCAAGTCGATGCCGTCGGAAACCAAGTTCAGCTTGCGATTGGTCAGGAGCAGCTCGACGCGCAAAAGTGGATAGCGTTCGCAAAAACGCACCACCTCTTCGGACAGGAACGCCGACCCGATGTCGTTCGGCGCTGTCAGGCGCAGCAGCCCCTCCGGTTCCGTGCCGCCCGAGCCGAGCGTGCGCGTGGCGTCGCGCAGCGAGGCCACGAGCGGCGACACTCGTTGATGAAAGGCGTGCCCCTCGCTGGTGACGCTCAGGTTGCGCGTGGTGCGGTGGAGCAGCCGCACGCCCACTGCGTCTTCCAAGCGTTGCACCGCACGGCTGACGGTCGAAGTCGGCACACCGAGTTCGCGCGCGGCTTTGGCAAAGCCACTATTTTCAACGACGCGCACGAACGCGGCCACGTCATTGAGATCCAGGTCGCTCATTGCCCGGATACTAACCCGAGAGGCGCGCGGCGTTGCCTTCCGCGCCCCTCCCGCGCATGTCGGGCTTATTTCTGCTTGATCAGCGAGATGTCGATGCCGATCTTCACCTCGTTACCGACCAACACGCCGCCCGTTTCCAGCGCGGCGTTCCAGACCAGCCCGAAGTCTTCACGCTTGATTTTGGTGTGAGCGCTCGCGCCCACGCGCACGTTCCCGAAGGGGTCCGTCGAGGCAGCGCTCGGACCTTCCACCTCGAGCACGACTTCTTTGGTGACGCCGTGAATGGTCAGGTCACCGGTGACGGCGAGCTCATCCGAGCCCTTTGCCTTCACGGACTTGGACTTGAAGGTGATCTTCGGAAATTGAGCGGCGTCGAAGAAGTCCGGGCTCTTCAGGTGCCCGTCGCGCTTCTCCTCGCGGGTGCTGATCGAGTCTACGTCAATCACGGCTTCGATCTGCGTGGCCTCGGGTTTCTTGGGATCCCAGCTCACTTTGCCCTCGAGCTTGGTGAACTCGCCGCGCACGTTGGTGATCATCATGTGTTTCACCGTGAAGCCTACGTTCGAGTGAGTTGAGTCGATGAGCCATTGGTTCGATTCTGACATGTGAAACTCCTGACGAAGCGCTGCGCCATCGCAAGCGTGAACAGAGTTTGGGCACGGACCGCGCGTTCGACTAGGCCGTGATTTCCGACTCACCGTTGCGAAAATGCAATACTCGCAAAATTGCCGCAGATCGCGGGGGATTCTGCGCCTGAAATGTGCGAGGAAAACGCGCCCTGCGCGTCCCTGTTGGGAGCTGTGGCGAACCGAACAGCGGGCCTTCAGACGGGGCGCGTGCGTTCTTCGGGATCGGCCAGCATTTGCAGGCCGCCCATGGCGTCCGACACGGCGCCCAGCAGCACTTGGGCCTTGCACGGCTTGCGCAGAAAGCCGAGCGCACCACGAGCGTGCACCGCGGACTCACGGCTGGGTTCATCGTGCCCGGAGACGAACAAGATGCGCACCAGCGGATCGACCTGGAGCAGGCGGTCCTGTGTTTCTTCGCCGCTGAGCACGGGCATGTCCAAATCCAAGATCACCAGATTGGGTCGCGGGTGGGCTTGGCGATAGGTTTCGACCGCTTTCACCCCGTCAGCTGCTTCCACGACCACGTGCCCGGCTTGGCGGAGCAGGCGAGCAAAGCTACGACGCACGACCTCTTCGTCGTCGACGAGCAAGATCGAGCCGCGCGGGCCGGCTTGTTGAGGTTCGTGCGCGCCGGTCGCCTGGCGCTGATCGTGACCCGCCTCGTGCATCGGCAGATAGACGGAAAAGCGTGTGCCCTTGCCGTTTGCGGTCTCGATCCGGATCTGCCCGCCGTGGAACGCAACGACCTCTTTGACGGTCGCCAGCCCCAGTCCGAAGCCAGCGCCTTCGCGTTTGGTCGTGAAGAATGCCTCGAAGATGCGCGCGCGCGTCGCTTCATCCATGCCGACGCCGGTGTCTTCGACACACAGCACCAGATGCGTCACGTCCGGGTTCAGTTGCTCGGGGAGAACATCCGTGCCGGGAACGAAGGTGCTCACGGAGACACGCAGCAAACCGCCGCGCGGCATCGCGTCACGCGCGTTGAGGCACAGGTTCATCAGAACTTGGTGCAGCTCGGCTTGATCGCCGCGCACCGAGAGCCCCGGATAGATCTTCGACTCGATCTGAATCGCGCGGTCGAAGGTGTGACGAATCAAACGCATCACGTCGCTGCACAGACCAGACAAGTCGACGTGCGTGTGTGCCTGCGCGCGACCGCGCGCGAACTTGAGGATGCCGCGCGTGAGCTCGGAGGCCTGCGTGGAGGCGAGCCGGATATCCTCGAAGCACTCGCGCACTTCTTCACTGCTCAGCGAGCGCTCGCCGGGGAGCTTGCTCAGATAGTCGATGCTCGCGCCGATCGCGCCCAGCATGTTGTTCAAATCGTGAGCGACGCCGGCACCGACTCGGCCCAGCGCCTCCAAGCGTTGTCGTTGCAGCAGCTGATCTTCGATCGGGTCGAAGGGCGCGAACAACAGCATGACGTGCGGACCGACCTGGATTTTGTCACCGAAAGACAACAAATGGCGGGTGATGGGCAGGCCGTTGACTTGGGTGCCGTTCTTGCTGCCGAGGTCTTCCAACAAGTACGCGCCGAGATCACTCTTCGAGACACGCGCGTGGTTACGCGACACCTCGGGATCCTCGAGCGTCACGGAGGCGTCTCCGCTGCGCCCGATCACGGCGTAGTCGCCGATTTTGAACTTCCTCCCCGCCTGCGAACCAGCAATGGCGATCAGCCGCGCAGGCCCCGTGTCGAGCACGCGATCTTGAGTCGAGATGTGACGCGACGCTCCTGTCAAGCTCTGCACGATAGCACGCTCTCGGGCGATCCACAGACGGCTAGAAATTTCCCGCGGGAAAGTGCCAGCGTCATTGGTCCGTCGCGTCGCGCGCGTCGTGCGCGTCGGTCGCGTCGTGCGCGCAGCGAAAGCCGGCCACGAGCATGCGCCACTCAGGGGGGTGGTGCACGCGGTTCGAGGCGCGCAAACCAGCGCCGGGGTAGTTGAACGCACCGCCACGTAGTGCGCGCTCGCAGGTCGTGGGGATTGGGTTCGAGCCGGTGTAGCCCTGACGCTTACCTTTGCGGAGCGAGGCCAGCGTTTCGAGCACTTGCTCACAGCTGCCCGGCACGCCGCGATCGCGCGTTTCACGGCTGTAGGCCAGGGGATCGTAGATATCGGCGGTCCACTCCCAGACGTTGCCCGTCAAGTCGAAGTGCCCGTACGGACCGCGTCCGAGCGGGTACGAGGCGACCGGCATGGTGGTCGCGCCCTTCGCGCCCACTTTGCGCCCGAAACATGCGAGCTGCTCGGGGTCCGGAGTGCTGTCACCCCAGGCGTACTTTCTGCCGTCGTCACCGCGCGCTGCGCGCTCCCACTCGGCCTCACTCGGTAGGCGTTTGCCGCGGAACGCGCAGTAGGCGCTGGCATCGAACCAAGAGACACCCACCACCGGCTGCTGCGGCCCCCGAAAACCCGCCTCTGGACCGGCGTGAAAGCCGCGCGCGACGTTGTCGCGATACGGCTTGCACGCGCCTACAGCGACGCACTCTAAGTACTTGCCGTTGGTGACTTCGGTCTTGTCGAGCCAAAACCCGGGCAGAGTGACCGAGTGCGCGGGTTGTTCGTCGCGTTCGCCCACGCCATCGGCACCCATGGTGAAGGTCCCTCCGGGCACGGGCAGCATGTCGTCAGGCGCGGACGGTGCCGGTGCGCCCGGCGCAGGTGCGCCCGGCGCGCTCGGCGCGCTCGGCGCACTCGGCGCACTCGGCGGCTCTGACTCGGTGCGCGCTGCCGCGCCCGTCGAGAGGAGCACGAACGAGCTCCAAGCTGCGGCCTTTCGCCAGTGTGCTGGGCTCACGGAGCCGGCTTCGCGTTGGTCTGGAGCAACACCCGCAGCGACACTCGTCGGCTCTCTTGGTCGATCGCCGGCGTCTTCGAGCTGGCCGCGGACACGCTCGCGTTGGCGGCGATCGTGAGCAGCCTGCGCGAATCGACTCCGAGCGAAATCAGCAGTTGCCTCACGGCACGAGCGCGCGCGTCGGCGAGCGAGATCGGCTCGCCCGCGGCGGTCTGCCCGACCAAGCCCACGCACTCCAGTCCCGGATCTTCACTCATGCGTTTGGCGATGTCGCGCCCGGTGTTCGCGGCATCCGGGGAGAGCGCGGCCGAGCCTTCGCCGAACGTGAAGCGCTCGTCGATCGTGCCACCTTCGGTGCGGGTGCGCGCCAAGCGATCTTGTTCGCTGGCCGCGTCGATTGCAGGGCAGCCCACGACGCCGGGCCCCGCTGCGGGAGCAGCGTGTTCGACGTCGAAGGGCGCCACGTCTGCGGTCACTTCCTGGGGCAGACACGTCGTGGGCGCGGCTGCCGAGCGACACGCGACCTCTTGCTGCAGCTTCAGGTGATCGAGCAGGGCGAACTCGTGCATGGCCGGTGTGCCGAAGCGCATTCGGACGTCACCTGGCGTGAACTCCGGATACTCGCTGTTCGCCTGCGGCGTGTAGATGGCTTCGTACACCACGTACGGCATCGGCAATTCGCGTTCTTCGACCTTCGTCAAATCGTGCAGCTTGCATTTGCCGACCCACGCCTCGCTCGGGCACGGCTTGCGCGCGCTGCCTTCGCCCGCGCAACCGCTGCTCAGCGAAAGTGCGCTCAGGAGCAGAGCCGAGCAGTGACGTTTGGCTCGAGGGATCGGCAGCACGGTCACTGTGACAGGCTAACATCACTTCGACGCCGCGGGCTCGGTCAGGCCAAACGCGCAGGAATTTGCGGGCAGAAACGCCGAGCTCTCAATGGGGACGCGACCGAGGGCACTTGGTGGTGGGGGGAGGGTGCACCCCGGCCGCGTCCACGACTACAGCACACACGAGCTGAACGGTTTCAGCCACTAGATTGTGTGCGCGAGACGCGTTTTTATTTTCGGCGTACGCGAGTCGACGCGCTCGGCCGCTCGCGCGGGGCGTTATTCCACGCCGCGTTATTCCCCAGTGTCGACACTTGGAACAGCATCGGGGTCTCGCAACACGGTGTCGCCCAGTTCACCCGGCGTGAAGGGCGTGACGCGTTTGGTTGCGACATTTCCAATCTTACATTTCGTCGCATCACCATCTACCGCTTTGCCGTAGGGCAGGTTGCGTTTGGCGGGCGCAATGTACACCTGACCATCTGCGACTGGCTTCGGAATGATCGCTGCGCCTTGGCGAGGCCGACCGGCACGCGCGCCTTCGACGAACACGATCACGTCATTGCCCGAGATGCGATAGCCCCAGTAAGAAGCGCCCGAGCTGCCCTTGGGTTCCTTCTCACAGGGC
>DASSMT010000481.1:0-4359 GCA_035688655.1 Polyangiaceae bacterium
GGTTGAACAACACGCGGCGCAGCATCTGAGCATCGATCAAGGCTTCACACACGCCGGGGGGCACGACGAATTCCACTTGGATATCATTGACTTGCTTGAGCGAGAGCAGTTCCTCCAGCGAGCTTTCGGCAGCTCCCCGAGAGGCGCCGCGGCCACCCAAGCGGGGCGCCTGTTCGCGCAGGAACTCGGCCAGGTCGGCTCGAAAGAGGCTCGCCTGAGGCAGCCGCGCAAAGTCCGAAAACTCACCGACCAAGCGCCGCAAGGTTCCGACCTCGTCTTCGACGACTTCGAGCGTGGTATCGACCAAACGTCGATATTCGGCATCCGAGCCTGAATAGCGGCGGTGGATCTCCTGCACGGCGAGCGAAATCGGAGTCAGCGGATTCTTGATCTCGTGGGCGAGTCGACGCGCCATTTCCTGCCATGCACTGATGCGCTGCAAGTACTCGATGCGCGCCCGGCTGGACTCGACTTCACCGAGCATGCGATTGAAGGCGCCCGCGAGATCGGCGATTTCGTCTCCGCCCCCTTCGGGCACGCGGATACTCAGGTCGCCCTCTCCGACCAGATGAGTCGCTCGCGCCAATTCGGCGATGCGACGCGAGACGCCGCGCGCAAGCAGGTTGCCGACGCCGATGGCAGCAACGATCGTGATGCACAAGAGAGCCGTGAAGGCGAGCAGGTAGCTCCGCTCGTCGGCGCCACGACGCCGCTCGACCTGCTGATAAGTGTCGACGAATTGGCTCATTTCAGTGAGCTCGTCGAAGCGGCCCTTGTCGGCGGCAAAGACGGCCAAGAGCTGCGCGGCGTCATCCGCGTCGGCGCCGTCGCCGAGCGGTTTTTCGACCTCGAAGCGATTTTCACGATTCGGATCGAGCGGCTTGTCGCGCTTCACCTCGCCGAGCGGCTTGCCCTCCGGATCCCGAACCGCGAGTGAGACCAAGCTTTGGTGATCGGCAAAGGCCCGCTTCAGCTCGAGCTCGAGCGCGCGCGCATCGCTCTGGGCGGCTGCGCGGCGCAACGCCGGACGCAGCGCGATCTCGGCAGCCTCTTGGCGCATCAGCGCTTTCACGTTGCGCGCGAGCTCTTGATAGAGCCCAAGCGACTTGTCGAGGTGCGCGCCGACGTCGGGAATGAAGAAGCGCTCGGAGGTACGGCGTACCGTGCTCTCGGCCAGCCAAACCGCCGCCAGCAACGGAATCAGCGCGGTCAACACGATCGCGAGCGCCAAGCGACGCCGAATGCGACCGGACGCGGCCACCTAATCGCGCTCCCGCGGCTGACGGTCGCGCTCGAACAAACCGACCAGAGCAGCCCATGGATCGAAGCCCAGGAGCGCGGACAAATCGCGCGCCATGAACTCCTCGGCCCGGCCGAGCATCGGCGCAATCGCGCTGCCCGCACCAAAACGCTCGGCAATTCCGCGCAGTCCGGCAAAAGCCGCGCGCCCCACGTCGACGCCGAGCGGCACCGCTAAACCGGGGCTGGCGGGTGAGATCAGAAGGTCACGCGCGGCGACGGCCAGAGTGAACGCCCCGGGCGCCGGATCTCGGGCCAGCGCTTGAAAGGTGAACAGCTCGCCGAACACGCCCAGCGAAAGCGGGGCCACCTCACGCTCGGCAGCGGCTGCAAAGTGGCGATAGTCACGCCGGAAGTCACCCGACAACAGACCCATTTCCGGGCGCAGCTCATCGGGGCCCACGATCTTGTCGAAGCCCAAGCCACGACGGCGCGCGACGAGCCCGGTGTACAGCTCACCATGCCGAAATACCCCCAGGGCGATCGCGCGCCCCTCGCTGCAGAACATGTCGAGCGCGGTGTTGATGACGCGCGATCCGGGCACCGGAATATCGGCAAAGCGCCTGGGCCACATCGCGACCAAGCCCTCTTGTTCGAGCTCACGTAGCGCGCGCGCAAGCTCCAGGGCTTGCTCCAGGTACTCTTTTCGTGGCCGCACGCGCTCGGAGAAGCGCTCCACGAGCTCTTCGAGTGCACCAGCCGCGAGCTCCACGGCCCAGCTGGCGTGGTAGCGCCCCGCGAGCTCGGGCAACTTCATTGGCCACTCCACGGATCGCAGGTCGAGCCGCCCACGCTTCGTGTGCACCAGCTTGCGCAGGCGATTTCCGGTCGTGACCGCCACCACCCCACCGCGCTGCGCGTCGCCGGACTCCTCGGCGGGGCCGAGGTTGGGCGCGCGAAACACGTCTGCCAAGCGCTGCCAATCGGTTGCGGTGAAGCCCTCGAGCGAGACGTCCTGCGTGATCACGACGCAGGGAGTATAGTCACAGGCCATGCTTGACCAGGACAGAACCCCCGAAGCCAGCGACTTGGCGTCATTCTTGGACGCTTCGAACACCCCGTACCATGCGGTTGGGGAGATCGCTCGGCGCTTGACGTCGGCTGGTTTTCGAGCGTTTCGAGAGTCGGATGCCTGGCAGCTGGAACCGGGGACGCGCGGCTTCGTGGTCCGCTCCGGCGGCTCGATCGTGGCCTTCCAGACGGGCAGCAAGCCGCCGTCCGAGGCGGGCTTCGTGCTGCTCGGGGCGCACAGTGATTCGCCGAACCTTCGGCTCAAACCCGTGCCAGACCTGAGCAGTGTCGGCTACCGCCAGCTCTCGGTCGAGATCTATGGCGGGGTCCTGCTGTCGACTTGGCTCGATCGCGATCTGTCCGTCGCCGGGCGCGTCGTGTTCGCGGACGGTCATGCGCAGCTGATCGATCTCGAGCGCGTCGTCTGCCGCGTGCCGAACCTGGCGATTCATCTGAATCGCGACGTCAACAGCGCGGGGCTCGTGCTCAATGCGCAGACGCATCTCGTGCCGGTGCTCGGCTTGGAGTCCGAGAGCGGGGGCTTCAACGAACTCTTGGCAGAGGGGCTCGCGCGGACTGCCTCCAGCGGCGCACGAGCAGAGGACGTGCTGGGCTTCGATCTGTGTCTGTACGACACCCAACGGGCCGCTTTTGCGGGCAACAAGCGTGAGTTCCTGTTCGGAAGTCGGCTCGATAATTTGGCCTCCTGCCACGCCGCGCTCTGTGCGCTGCTCGGCGCGGCTCCGGATCCGGAAGCCACGCGCGTCGTGGCCATTTACGATCACGAAGAGGTGGGCAGCCAAAGCGCCTCCGGCGCGCGCTCGCTGTTTCTCTCGGACCTGCTCGAACGGCTGGCGCGCGCTTACTCTCCGAAGGACGATAGCGCGCTGGCGCGCGCGCTTTCCCGCTCACTGTTGGTCTCAGCGGACATGGCGCACGGAGTGCACCCGAACTACCCGGACAAGCACGACAAACAACACCGCCCGATGCTGGGTGAAGGACCCGTGATCAAGGTCAACGTCAATCAGTCATATGCCAGCGACGGTCCGGCAATTGCCGCCTTCCGGGCTGCTTGCCGTGCCGTGGACGTCGCGCCGCAGTACTTCAGCTCCCGTAACGACTCGCCTTGTGGCAGCACCATCGGCCCGATCTCGGCGGCGCGGCTCGGCTTGCGAACGGTCGACGTCGGCAACCCGATGCTCAGCATGCACTCCTGCCGAGAGATGGCCGCCAGCCGCGACGTTGCCCCGATGATTCGCGTACTCACCCGACTGCTCTCGGATTTTCGCGGGCTCGATTCATCGCTGTGAGTCGGGACTCAGCCCCCAAGTTGAGTCCAACCGCAGCCGGGCGCGGTGCGACCCGACACTCGACGTCATCGCAGCGACACCTCACGCTTGGCAGCGCGCTTGGCGAGCGTGGGCGCCGAAGAAACGTGTCCAACCCGGGCCAGCACCTCACGCACTTCATGCGCGGCGAGTCCGTCGTTCGAGCGTAGCAGCACGCGTCCGCCGACCGGTTGCAGCCGAGGAAGCAGACCGAAGTAGGCGGCGAGCAGGCGATTGCCACTGATCTCGATTGAGCTCGCCTGTTCGAGCGCGCGCAGACCGGCCAAGCTGATCAACTTGGAGTTGCGCTTCACGGCCAAGCTGCCGACGGTGCGCAGGTTCTCGAGCCCGACCGTGTTGATGATGCCATTGTGCTCGACGCTCAGATTCTGCAGTTCGGCGAGACCTTCGAAGCCGCGCAACGTGTCGAGATTGGGGTTGTTGCGGACCACGACCGCGTGCGCGCTTTCGAGATGGCTCAGCGCATCCAGCCCATCGAGCCCGCGATTGTCGCTGATGGCAAGACTGCCCACGCTTTCCAAGCGCTCGAGTCCGCGCACATCGCCGAGCCGTGGATTGTCGGAGATTTCGAGCGTGCCAGAGACACGTTGCAGGGCGGCAAACGCGTCGAGGTGACTCAAATCGGAGCCGTGGATACTGAGGTCCCCGACGACTGTCTGGCAGCGTTCATATTGGGCGGCTTCGCTGGCGCTGTGCACCG
>DASSMT010000485.1:0-2494 GCA_035688655.1 Polyangiaceae bacterium
GGGCTGAACGTCGGTGACGCCAGCACCGACCCGGCGCTGTGCGGCGATCAGCGGATCCCCGCGATCAGCGATCCCCCAAACCTGTACTTCCTGGTCGATCGCTCCGGCAGCATGGCCGACCCGCTGTCCGGCAGCCCGTACAGCAAATACGAGAATGCGCGCATCGCCATCAGCGTGATGCTGCGCGCCGTGGGTCACCGCGTGCGCTACGCGGCCGCCGTCTATCCAGCGCTGCTCAACGAAGACGGCTGTGCGCCCGGCCAAGCCATCTTCCCGATCACGGCCGGCGATTCGCCCAAATATGCCGCAAAGGGCGAGAACGGACCGGTGCTCAGCGAGCTGCTTTCCCGCCTCGGCAGTAACCCGCCCTCGGGCGGCACCCCCACGGCCGCCACATTGCGCGAGCTCGAGCCGAGTATCGTGGGCCTCGACGGCAAGAAGACTTACGTAGTGCTGATTACCGACGGCGCACCAAATTGCAACCTGGCGCTCCGTTGCGGTGTGGACGAGTGCATTCCGAACATCGAGCACCTGACGCTGTCGGGTGTGACGTGTGACGATAGCTTCAATTGTTGCGCGCCCAAGGTCGGCGCTGGCGACTGCGTCGACTCAGACGCCAGCGAAGAGGCCGTCGCCGACTACCAAGCGGCCGGGATCGACACCTTCGTGGTCGGCATGCCGGGCAGCGAAGCCTACCGTGGCGTGCTCAACCGCTTGGCCAGCGCCGGCAACACCGCCCGCCCCGGAAACACCCAATATTACGCCGTTTCCGACACCGATCAGCTGACCCTCGCGCTGCACAGCATCGGGGCGCAGGTGGCGCTGAGTTGCGATCTGCCGCTCAGCGAAGCGCCCGAGAACCCCGAGCTGGTCAACGTATACTTCGACGACCAAGTGGTGCCGAAGAGCGACGACGACGGCTGGCGCTACAGCGATGACCAGACGATAAAGTTCGTGGGTGCCACGTGCGACAAGCTCGTCTCGGGAGACGTCCTGAACGTCCAGGTCTTGTCCGGCTGTCCCACGGTAGTTCGCTGACGCGAAGCGCTTCTGATGTTACGGTCCGCAGCGTGAAGCCTGCCCCGGAGCTCGAAGCACTACGAAAAAGCATCGACGAGTTGGATGGCCGCATCCTGCAACTGGTCGCTGACCGCGTGAAGGTCGTGCTCGCCGTCGGTCAATTCAAGCGCGAAAACAACATCGCGGTCTACGATCCCGAACGCGAGCGAAAGATGCTCGAGCGCCTGTGCAGTCAGGCCCCCGAACCGCTCGACGCCGAAACCGTCCGCCGCATCTTCGAACGCCTGATCGACGAATCGCGCCGCATCGAACAGCACAACATGGGCAAGCACAGCTGATCTTTGGTTGATGGTCACGCGCCACAGCGCAGCGCGGCCCAGCCTTCGGCGTCGCGGACGACGGAAGAGGGATTAACCGCCAAGACGCCAAGACGCCAGAAGCGGGAATTGGGGGTTCGTGCGTCAGTGCGCCAGATGAACTCCTGACTGTGTGCACACAGCTCCGTCACAGTCGCGCACCTTTTGCACTTCGTGTGTGCAACGAAGAACGCCGCAGTGCGAACGCTCTATGACGCGAGCCGCGGCACTGAGCGAACCAAGATCTCTTCCTCTTCTGGCGTCTTGGCGTCTTGGCGGTAACTCAGAGAGCGCACTGAGCCTTCGCGCGGTTCGATCACGAGCTCGAGTGCGCTCCGAGCCGAGCGCGCTGCGTCGGGAACAGCGCGCGTTTTCGAGGTGCGTTGCAGGGGCGCGGGCGCCCATTCTCCCGCAAATCAATGCAGGGTGTGCCAGGAGCCGTCGTGTTCGACGACGGGGACTTCGACTTCGTTCGAGGCGGGCAGGCGAGCGACGCCCAAATCTGCGCCTTTGGCCAGCACGATGTGCACGCGTGCGGCTTCGTTGCGCAGGGCGAGGCGTGCACGCTGCAAATCTTCGACGGCTTCTTCACGAGCCCAGCGCTGCAGCGTGAGCTTGTCGCGACGTTTGCGCCGCCGCCAGGCCCAAACTGCGAGTCCGAGCGCGATCACCCAGAAGAAGGTGCCGCTGAGCAGAATGGGCATGAACGTGTAGCGGCGCGAGGCGTCGTCTCGCCATTCGAGCTCCAGCGTTGCGAGGTCGACTGCGTAGGCATCGAGCACGGCTTGATCCAGGCTCTTGCCTTCGCGCAGCTCGCTGACCAGCGCGCGGAAGCGATGGATATCCTCACGCCGCACCAGGAAGCGCACGACGTCCACGGCCTCCGCGTAGGCCACCTGAGCTTTGGTTTCGTCGTCGGGAAAGGCGCGCTCCAAATCGCGCAGCGGGATCAAGGAGCCGCCCACGGTCGACATGAGCAGCGTCTTCATGCGCGTGTACGACGATTCTCCGGAGGCGAACACGGCGAAGCCCTCGTTGAACCAACGCGGGACCGGCTGGCCGTTGAGCGCGTCGTGCAGGGCCACGTGCGCGAGCTCATGCCGGAACACCTCGGCCAG
>DASSMT010000048.1:0-36813 GCA_035688655.1 Polyangiaceae bacterium
AGGTGATTTGCCCGAAGATGGAGCTGCCCGCGCGGAATGCCCCCTGCAGCCGGACGCGAAACCACTGCCCGAACTCTGCGGCATCGCTCACTGCGCGCCAGACTCGCGAAAGCGACGCCGCGATCAGGATCTTCTTTTCGATGCGGTCATTTTCGGGCTCGGTCATGTGCAACTCCTAGGTTGCCTATTGGTTAGCGCTAGCTCGCCAAATGCGCAACCGAAAAGTTGCGTATTCGAATGGCCAAAGCGCTCAGGGCCGGAGCTCGGGCTGCGTCTCGCGCGACAGCCGCGCGACCGCTTGCGCGAAGGAGGCTGGTTCGATCGGCTTCGCAACGTGCAACTGAAAGCCCTCGGCGAGCGCGCGGCGCTGGTCTTCTTGTCGAGCATAGGCCGTGACCGCCACCGCTGGAACGCGCTGCGCGCGTTCGTCGGGCAGCGCGCGAACCGCACGCACCAGCTCGTAACCGTCCATGCCCGGCATGCCGATGTCGGAGACGAGCACGTCGGGATGATCGCGCACGATGATCGACAGGGCCTGCTCTGCGGACGAGGCAGCGAACGTGACGGCCTCGCACTTTTCCAAGATGCTGACCACCAGATCGCGCGAATCGTCGTCGTCGTCGACGACCAGCACGCGGACGCCGCGCAGTTCCGGCGCTGTCAGCCGGCTCGGAGGCTCGAAATCGACGAGCAGAGCGTTGCCCGCCGAAGGTACGGGTGAGTTGCGAGACCCCGCGTACGGCAAGCGCACGATGAAGCGCGAGCCGCAGTTCTGCCCAGCGCTTTCGACCTTGATCGTGCCGCCGTGCAGCTCGACCAGGTGGCGGGCAATCGCCAGCCCCAGGCCGAGCCCCCCGTGTCGCCGCGCGAAGCTGCCGTCGGCTTGCCGAAAGCGATCGAACACGAACGGCAAAAACTCCGCGTCGATGCCTTGCCCGGTATCGCTGACGACGATTTCGACGCTGCCCGCGACGCGCGCGACACGCACCGTGATCTTGCCGTCCTTGTCCGTGAACTTCGTGGCATTCGACAGCAAATTCCAGACGATCTGCTGTACGCGCGTGGCGTCCCCCAAGATTTCGCCGGCGTTCGGATCCAGATCGACCTCGAGCTGAATGTGCTTCGCCTCCAGCGCCGGCTTGGCGCTCTCGAGGGCCGCGCTGACTACCCGAATGGGTTGGACGGGATGCACGTCCAGGCGCATTTGGCCGGATACGATGCGTGAGACATCGAGCAGATCTTCGACGAGGCGCGATTGAGCGAGCACGTTCCGCTGAATCACCTCGAACGCGTGCTCGAGTTTGTCGGCCGGCAAGGTGTTGTTCGTGAGCAGCTGCGACCATCCGAGCATGGCGTTCAACGGCGTGCGCAGTTCATGCGAGACCGTGGCCAAAAACTCGTCCTTGGCGCGACTGCTGGCTTCGGCCTCCATGCGCGCGTGCTCGGCAGACGCGCGGGCCGCGCGCTCGGCGTCCAGCAAGCTATTGCGCGCGGCTTCGACGCGCTTGCGGTCCGAAATGTCGACCAGGGCCACCACACAGCCCAAGATTTTCGTGGTGTCGTCGAGTAGCGGCGCAGCGGTGCACAAAAACGATTGCACCGGTCGACCGGCGACGGCCAAGGTCATTTCTCGCCCGGCAGTGGTGTGACCGCGTAGCGCGGCCAATACCGGGTGCTCTTCGTCGTCCGCGCGCGTCTGGAATGGGAAAGCGTGGAAGAAATGCCGCCGCAAGACGCGTGCGCCGGCGACCGTGCGCGCTGCGCCGCTGGCTCGGATGATCGAGCCGTTCACGTCGCACACGATGATCGGCTCGGCGCTTTGCTCCAAAATGGCGTTGGCCAGGCGCTCGGACGCCACGATCTGTTGATTCTTCTTCTGCTCGGTCAAATCAGTCACGATCACCGAAAGCCCGGGCTGTTCACCGGGGCCATGGCCCGCTACCGACACGTACACCGGCCGCTCGTTGCCGAGCGCGTCGCACAGCATCAGCTCTCCCGAGCACGCGCGCGCGCCCGCACCGTCCAGCAGCGCGCTCAGCAAGTGCTCTTGGCGATGCACCACGAACTCGCTCAAGGTCTTCCCGATCACGCGCTCCAAAGGTGCAGCGACCATCTCCGCGAAGGCCGCGTTCGAATACAACACGACCCCCGCCGCGCTGACCAGCAGCGCGCCCTCGTTCATCGTCTCGACCAGCCGCCGATAGCGATGCTCCGAGCCTTCCAACGCGTACACCTTCGGTCCATCGGGGGACGACACCACCAAGGCCTCCACGTGGCCATTGCGGATCGCCAATAGCGTCGACTCGGCTTCTTCCAGCCTTGCCAGGAGCGCCGGGACGTCGACTGCGGGCTCAGCCGCTTCGTGAGGGGGGACGAGTTCTTCGACCATGTTCCTTGGGCTTCAAATCGAGGCCTACGAGCACTCGCTGTTCATTGGAGAGGTCACCGACGATGCGCCGAGTCGGCGCCGGAAACTTCTTGATCAGCGTGGGCACGGCGATGATCTGCTCGTCTCTCGCCAACAGCGGCTGCTGGAAGACATCGATCACCAAGAGCTCGTAGCGGCCCTGCAAATGCGCTTCGCAAATGCCGCGCAGGTTTTCCACGGATCTGCTGGAGGTAGGCGTGGTGCCAGCGATGTACAGGCGTAGCACGTACTGTTCCGAGCCCGCATTTTGGGCAGCGGTCTCGAAGGCCGCGGTGGACGGTCTGGCTTTGTTCACGTGGCACGTCGGGTTTCTGGCTTGCTTGGAGCTTCTGATTTGATTGGGACCAAGTTCAGTCCGACTACTACTCGCTCGGTGTTGGTCAGATCGCCGATGATCTTCTTTACGGGCGGCGGCAGCTTTCGCACCAAGGTCGGGATGGCAATGATCTGATCGCCCTGCGCCAGGGTCGGATTTTTCAGTAGATCGATGACTTCGATTGAATAGCGCCCCTGCAGGTGCTGTTCGCAGATTTGCTTCAGGTGCTGGAAGGCTTGCACGCATTTCGGCGTTTCGCCCGCCACATAGAGCCGTAAATTCCAACGCTCGACGCCCTCGCCATCGTCGAGCGAAACCCGGTTGAACGGGCGAGGCGTTTTTGTTCGGAACGGGGAGTCGCTCATGGTCAAGCCCTGCCCCCGTTGCTGTTCGTGCGCTTCCCTGAGTCCGTGCGCAATTGAGCCAATGAATCTTGATCGAGGCGCACCGCGTCGGCCGCCTCGCGTGAGCCGCGCAGCCGGCGCTGGACTTCCTCGACGTGCGTCGCATATTCGGCGCGCAAGGCCGCGATTTTCGCCTCCAAGGTCTCGCGCTTCAGCTCCAAGAGCCGTTCGCTGCGCGCGACGTCGGCATCGCGTTCTTGTTCGTCTCGCGCGCGCCGTAGGAGCTCGGTCGATTTCGCGGAGCCGACCAGCACCCCACCCGCGCCGAAGAAGACGTCCGCCAGTGAGACGCCGTTGTCCGAGATGACGAGCTCTCGCACTTGATTGGAGTGATTCATGCCTCGGGACTTCAACAGGTAGAGGGCCCGGTTACGCTCACCCGCGACTTCCAGATCCCGTACTTCGATCCAAGTGTCGATGAGAGAAGAGATGCCGATGTCCGTCGCGTCGGCGTTCGCTGGGGTCAAGCAGGTGACCAACGCGGTGACCTGTTGTGTCTTCAACCAGTCGAACAGACGCATCAGCATGTTCTTGACCTGCTGCGCAGAACCGCCGGACAAGAGGCTCGAGATTGGGTCGATGATCACGGTTCGAGGCTTGAACTCCGACACGGCCTTGTTAATGGTCACGAGGTGCATCTCGAGCCCGTACAAGCTCGGGCGCGTCGCGTGCAGCTGCAGCAGTCCGCGCTCCGAGCAGTTCGTCAAATCAAGCCCGACCGAGCGCATGTTGCGCACGATCTGCGACGGCGATTCCTCGAACGCGAACAACAAGCAGCGCTCGCCCTGCTGACAAGTGGCGTGCGCCAAATGCGCGGCCAGGATGCTCTTGCCGGAACCCGCGGCACCCGAGACCATGATCGTGCTGGCTCGGTAAAAGCCTTTGCCACCCAGCATGCCATCCAGACTGGGGATCCCCGAGGAAACGCGCTCCTCGCTGACTTCGTAGTTGAGCTGCAGGCTGGTCGCCGGCACGACCGAGAAGCCGGAGTCGATCAGAAACGGGTACTCGTTCGTGCCGTGGCTAGACCCGCGATACTTGACGACCCGCAGGTAGCGCGTGGCCGATTGATCGAACACCTTTTGGCCGAGTGACACGACGCAATCCGAGACGTATTCTTCCAGGCCTTGTCGAGTGAGGCTATCGCCGCCCGCTTCCGCCGTCACCACCGCCGTGACGCCGCGTTCCTTGAGAAAGCGAAACAGGCGCTGTGTTTCGGCGCGCACCACGAAATCGTCCTGAAGTGTGCCGAACAAGACTTCGAGCGTGTCGATCGCGACGCGTTTGGCGCCGACCGAATCGAGCGCGTGTTCGAGCCGCACGAATAGGCCATCGAGCGAGTAGCCACCAGCCTCCTCGATCTCTGCTGGGTCCAGGTGAACGTAATCGACCGCGAGCAGCCGCTGCTCAACGAGTCGCTCGAGATCGAAGCCGAGCGATGCCACGTTGACTGCTAGATCGGACGCTGATTCCTCGAAACTGATGAACACTCCGGGCTCGCCGAGCTGCGCCCCGCGGACCAAGAATTCGATTGCAAAGATCGTCTTGCCGGAGCCGGGCCCGCCACACACCAATGTCGCTCGCCCAGCAGGTAACCCACCACCCGTTATTTGATCGAAGCCAGCGATGCCGCTTGGTGTCTTTTCCAGCGCAGCGGGGCTGGCAGAAAGCGTCGTACCCATGCCCATCCAGAAGTGCAGAACTCATGCCGAAATTCGAGCCAGAAATCTCCTCATTTTCGTCGCATGTTCGAACACTTAGCGTGGCCCCCCTCGTGCCATTTCGCCACACTCCCGCGAGCAACTGAGCGCTCCTGAGACAAACGCGCTCGGTGCAAGAGCGCCTCGGCGAAATCTCGAACCTTGCTCGAATTCTGGCGCTGGGTTTCGGGACGGCTCCGAATAAATGTGCGTCGTTCAGGCTTGCCCGATCAGTGGCCACGGATCAAAGCTGAGCACGATGAATACGAGACGGGCTTCGGGAATGAGAACGATATCTGTGATTCGAAGGGTGCTCATCGTCGACGACAATCATGATTCCGCCGAGCTCTTGGCGCTGCTCCTCGAGCGCGAAGGTCACGAGACGCGTATGGTTCACGAGGGTCGAGAGGCGATCGCGGTCGCCAGCGCGTTCCAGCCGGACATTGCCTTCTTGGATATCGGTCTTCCAGACATGGATGGTTATGACTTGGCATATGCCCTGCGGGAGCGGCCCGAACTTCTGAATTGCAAGTTCGTGGCAGTGACCGGGCATGAGGAGCTCTGCCCGAGCTCCGGCGCGGCAGCTTTCGACGCGCACTTGGTCAAACCGGTCGACTTGACCGCCGTCGTTCGCCTGGTAGCGGGCAGCACCGACGTCGGCCTGGCCAAGCCGGCCTCGGCCTGACGGGGGAGCGAAAAAAATCCGGCCCGATGTCGATCCGGCGGCTCGCGCTTTGACGTCCTGATGCAGGCAGTGACAAAAGGACAAAAAGCCATGAAATATTTGATGACCTACGCCGCCAATGAAAAGGCCCCCCCGACGCCCGAAAAGATGGCCGCCATTGGCAAGTTCGGGAAAGAGATGAGCGAAGCCGGAGTGCTGCTCATGACCGGCGGTCTGGTCCGCCCGAGCAGCGGCACGCGCTTGACGCTGAGCGCGGGGAAATTCACCATTACGGATGGACCGTACGCCGAGACCAAGGAATTGATCGACGGCTTCGCGCTGATCCGCGCAGACTCGATGGCGGAGGCGATCGAGCACGCTCGAAGCTTCATGAAGGTTGCCGGCGATGGCGAGGCCGAGGTGCTGAAGGTCTTCGACGCCGCCGAAATCCCGCACAAATAGCCCGGCGCCGCGCTGGGCGTGAGCGCTTTGCAGGGAGCGCTTCAAATGCTGTGATCGCTGGGTGACGAGCCCCCGACCGCCGACCGAAACCGAACGCGCGATCCAAGCGGTTTGGAAGCTCGAATCGGCCAAGCTGATCGCGAGCCTGACGCGCATCGTGCGCGACGTCGGCTTGGCCGAAGAGCTGGCGCAGGATGCGCTCGTGGCAGCGCTTGCGCAGTGGCCCACCGAGGGCGTGCCGCGCAATCCCGCGGCGTGGCTGATGAGCGCCACGAAAAACCGCGCCATCAACCTGCTTCGACGCGGAAAGATGTTGGAGCGCAAGCACGCGGAGCTCGCATACGAAGCGGACGCAGAGCAGGAGGAGGTCCTGGCAAACCTTGAGGCAAAGCTCGACGAGCAGCTGGGCGACGACCTGTTGCGCTTGATGTTCACGGCCTGCCACCCGCTGCTCTCGAGTGAAGGACGGATCGCGCTGACCTTGCGCTTGCTGGGCGGCCTGACCACGGAAGAGATCGCGCGCGCTTTCTTGACGAGTGAGCCGACGATTGCCCAGCGGATCGTGCGCGCCAAACGCACACTGGCTGAAGCGCAGGTTCCTTTCGAAGTGCCGCGCGGGCCTGAGCTCAGCCAGCGCTTGGCCTCGGTCTTGGAGGTGATTTACTTGATCTTCAACGAGGGCTATTCGGCGACCGCTGGAGAAGATTTGTTGCGCCCTGCGCTGTGCGAAGAAGCGCTGCGCTTGGGCCGAATTTTGGCTGAGCTTGCCGCGGACGAAGCCGAAGTTCACGGCTTGTTGGCGTTGATGGAGATCAATGCCTCGCGCGCGGCGGCCCGAACGCTCGCCTCCGGCGAACCCGTGTTACTGCTGGAGCAGGATCGTTCGAGCTGGGACAGAACCTTGATTCGCCAGGGCCTCACCGCCTTGGCACGGGCCGAGGCGTTGGGAGGCGCCCGGGGCCCGTACCTGCTGCAAGCAGAAATCACTGCCTGCCACGCCCGCGCAGCGACGCCGGAAGAGACCGACTGGCGGCGCATCGCCGATTTGTACGGCGAACTTTCGGCGCTCGTTCGCTCTCCGGTCGTGGAGCTGAACCGCGCGGTCGCCGTGTCGATGGCCGACGGGCCTGCGGCGGGGCTCGCGCTGGTCGACGCGCTGAGCGCCGCCTCTTCATTGCGGAACTACCACTTTTTGCCGAGCGCCCGCGGCGAGCTGCTCAGCAAACTCGGGCGGTTCTCGGAGGCACAGGCGGAGTTCGAGCGCGCAGCACAGCTGACGCGCAATGCCCGCCAGCGCGAGCGTCTGCTGCTGCGCGCCGAGGGCTGCGCCCAGGCGGCGGGCAAAAAAAGTTAGCGTTGCCGTCGAAGCGCGACGCGCTCGTTTGTCGTCCCTACGGAAGCCAATCTCGGCTTGCCGAATCTGGGAGAACCTCGTCATGGAAGCCACCGTTACTCTAGCCAATGCCACCGCGGACGCTGTCCGCACTGCCAAACGGCAGCAGCGCGTCGGCGTGGGCCTGAGCGCGCTGCCCGTTTCTTTCTTGCTATTCGACAGCGTGATCAAGCTGATCGTGATTCAGCCCGTCGTCGAATCCTTTGCGCAGCTGGGTTATCCCGGGTCGCTGGCGCGTGCCATTGGTCTGCTGGAAATCGCCTGCCTCACGCTGTATTTGCTGCCACGCACGGCGATCCTCGGTGCGATCGTTCTCACTGGTTTCTTGGGCGGCGCGGTTTCCACTCACGTTCGCATCGGTGACCCGCTATTCAGTCACGTGCTGTTTCCGGTCTACGTGGGCGCCTTGCTCTGGGGCGGGCTCTTCTTGCGTGAAGAACGGTTGCGCGCGCTGCTGCCATTTCGTCGCTGACAGCTCAGCGCTCAGCGTTCGATGCGCTTTTGAATATCGTCCGCGCGCTGGCTGGCGCGAAACTCGATGATTCGAAAATCGGCCAGACCGAGCTTGCAAAAGGGATCTTCCCGCACGATCGTCTCGATCTCGTGCTTGTCTTTGCCGACCGCCAAAATGATGCCACCGTCGCGCGGGATCTTTCGTCCGGAGACCAGGAACTTACCGGCGGCGTAGTACTTCTTCAGAAATGCGACGTGCGCTTTCATGTGCGCGTCGATTTCGCACAGGTCGGCCTTGTACAAGAGCTCGATCACGAACATGGGTGCAGCTTGCCACAGGCAGGGACAATCAGGAATTTCGCTCGGCGGAGAGGGCGAAATGCCAGCCGAGCTGTCGCGATAGCTCACGCAGAATGACATGGCCGCGCACGCTGCCACCTTTGTCGTTCAAGCGTGGGCTCGACACGGCGACGCCGGCAACGCCGGGAACGACCGCCACGATCACGCCGCTCACGCCGCTCTTGGCGGGCATGCCGGTGGCAGTCAGGTAGTTGCCGGACTCGTTGTACATGCCGCACGTGGCCATGATCGAGACGACGATGGCCACGGTTTGTTTCGAGAGCACGCGCTCCGCGCTGCCGGGGCGCACGCCGCCGTTGGCGAGAATGGCGGGCAAATGAGCGGCTTGTTGCACTCCGCCGCTCAACGAACACAGCGCAAAATACACATCGAGCGTCTCGTTCACGTCGCCTTTGAGCACCCCGCCGTGCTTCAAGAAGTAGGCGATGGCGCGGTTGCGGTCGGCCGAGGCGCGCTCGTTCGCCAGCACTTTTTCGTCGATCTCGATCGCCGTCCCGTACAAACGCTCGGCCCACGTTCTCAGCCAAGCGATGCGCCGTTCCACGCTGCCCGGGAGCTGACCGCAGAGCGCGATTGCGCCGGAGTTGATCAGCGGGTTGGCCGGCTTCGGTCCGTGTGTCTCGAGCCGCGCGACTGAGCCAAAGCTGTCGCCCGACGGTTCGGAGCCCACGATGTCGAACACTTCGACCGGGCCACGCTCTTCCAACAACCCGATCAACGTCAGCAGCTTGGCCGAGCTCTGAAATGTGAACGTGTGACTCGGCGCATCGCCGGCCAGCAACGTATCCCCGTTGGCGAGCACTACAGCGGCGCTGGTTTGCTCGAGCGGCACCAATGCCAGCTCCGGAATGTAGCTGGCGGGCTCGCCCTCACGGTTTCGGCGCGCCTTTTCCAGCGCAAAATCGAGGACCGCCTGAACGACGGCGTGATCGGGGAGCGGCATGAACGGACCTTAGACGAGGCTGAAGGTCGGCGGAAGCGCCGCGAAAGCGCGCTTCCGGAGCTCGCCCCAAGCATAAAGAGTGACCTCAAAGAACTTCACGAAAGTGCACCTTGCTCGGGGCCCTCTGCCGACTTATGTAGAAGCGAGCCATGAAAAAGGATCGGTTTCTGGAGCGCGCAGCAGGTTTTCCGGGCTTTCGGTGGTTGAGCAGCTTGCTTCTCGCAGGCGCTCTCGCCAGCTCCACGGCTGCTTGTGGCTACAACGAGATCATCGATCGTGACGAGCAAGTGAAGGCAAGTTGGGCGGAGGTGCAAAATCAATACAAGCGCCGCGCTGATTTGGTGCCAAACTTGGTGAGCACGGTCAAAGCCGCCGGTCAATTCGAGCAAGACACGTTGACCAAGGTCGTAGAGGCCCGCTCCAAGGTGGCAGGGCTCAAGGTGGACAGCTCCACCATCGACGATCCGGAGAAGCTCAAGAAGTTCGAAGCAGCACAGAACGAGCTCTCCGGTTCGCTGTCTCGGCTGCTGGTGGTGTCCGAGCAATATCCGGCGCTGAAGGCGACCGAAGCCTATCGCGATCTGCAGTCCCAGCTGGAAGGCACGGAGAACCGCATCACCGTCGCCCGCAAGCGCTACATCGAGGACGTGGCCCAGTACAACGCGGTCGTGCAGAAGTTTCCGACCAGCATCGGTGCTTCGATGCGTGGTCGTGCCGTGCGCCCGACCTTCGAGGCCGCACCGGGAGCAGAAAACGCCCCGCAAGTGAAGTTCTGAGCCCTCCGTCGTGAGGCGTATGACTCGCTCGAGGTCAGTGCAGCGCTCGCTGCCACGAGCCCTGCTGTGGCTGCTCGGGGTGCCGTTCCTGGCGCTCGCGCTGCTCTTCGCGCTGCCGGTGGCAGCGGAGGAGCGGGCGGTGCCCCCGCTCGTCGCCCATGTGAATGACACGGCCAACCTGCTCTCGCCCGCCGCGCGCGAAAGGCTGGAGCAAAAGCTCAGCGATTACGAGCGCAAGAGCGGTCATCAGTTCGCGCTCCTCACCATCGGTTCGCTGCAGGGAGATGCCCTCGAGAGCTTCTCGATCCGGGTGGTCGATGCCTGGAAATTGGGCAAGAAGGGCAAAGACGACGGGCTCTTGCTGCTCTTGGCCAACAAAGAGCACAAGCTGCGCATCGAGGTCGGCTACGGCTTGGAGGGTGACATCACCGACGCCTTTTCGGCGCGCGTGATCCGAAACGTGCTCGTGCCCGCCATGCGCGCGGGCAATCCTGCCGGCGGCTTCGATCAGGCCTTCACGATCCTGATGCAGAAGGCGTCGGGTGAAAACGTGCCTGCGCCCGAAGGCGTCGCCGAACCAGAGCCGCGCCGGCGCAGCTCGAGCCCGTTTGGTTGGCTGGTGCTGCTGTTCTTCATTTCCCCGTTCTTGATCCCGCTGCTGCTGGCGCGCAGGCGCGGTGGTGGCGGTCGCGGGGGCCCTTGGGGCGGTGGCGGCTGGGGCGGCGGCGGTTGGGGCGGCGGCGGCGGCTGGGGAGGTGGCGGCTGGGGAGGTGGCGGCGGTGGCTTCGGAGGCGGCGGCGGCGGCGGTTTTGGCGGCGGTGGCGCATCGGGGTCGTGGTGAGCTCGCTGCTGTCGGAGGCTGACGCGCGCGAGGTCGAGGCCGCGGTGAAACGCGTCGAGAGCGGCACGGCGGCAGAACTGGTAGTCGCGGTGGTACCGCGGAGCGCTGACCACTGGGGCGGCCGAATGCTGGTCTCGCTCGCGTGGGCAATGGCCGCGGCGTTTTGCGTGTTGGAGTTCATGCCCGCGCGCGCTCCGTCGCTCGCTCTGTTCGTCGAGGCCGCCGTGGGCGGGCTCAGCTTCTTGGTGCTCGGCTTCGCACCGCTGCAGCGCTTTCTCGTGTCACCACGCGCCGCGGAGCAGGCGGCGCATGCGCGCGCCTTTCAATTGTTCGCCGAACGCGGTTTGTACGGCACCAAGGGCCGCACCGCGCTCTTGATCTTCGTCTCCGAGCTCGAGCGCCGCGTCGTCTTGCTCGGGGACGCCACCATTCACCAGCAGCTGGGGCAGGCGGGTTGGAGTGAGGAAGTGCAGCGTGTCATCCGCCGTATCCGTGAAGGCCGCCTGAAGGACGGCCTGCTGGAAGTCATCGCTGATCTCGAGCCACGCTTGGCCCTCGTCGCACCCCGAGCAGCCGACGACAGCAACGAGCTACCGGACGCAGTCATTCGTCGCTGAGCAGCGACTCGAGAGATGGCACTGGCTGGACCCGGGGGCGGGTGGGTCGAAACGCGCGCGACATCAATCTGTCAAAACGCCTCAGCCGGCGCTCGATTCTGAAAATTTCCCGCATCCGCTGGGCTGACAACCGTGGGTTCGCCTCCTATGATCGGCGCATGAACCGCAGGATCGCGCCGAACCCGTGATGACCAAAGAATCGCGCATGGATCGCGCGCTGTCCGTTTTGCTTCGTCCGTTTGCTCGTGTCGAGCCGTCGGAGGCGCTGAACGCGCTGGTCATGACGCTGACGATCTTCCTGCTGCTCACCGCCTATTATCTGCTGAAGACCGCGCGTGAACCGCTGATTTTGCTGCACGGCGGCGCAGAGGTGAAGTCGTACGCGGCCGCGGGGCAAGCGCTGCTCTTGCTCGGCTTCGTTCAGCTCTACGGCTGGGTGGCTCGAAAGGTCGGGCGCATGCGCTTGCTCTTGGGCGTGTATCTGTTTTTCGCCGCAAACCTGCTGCTGTTTGCGGCGCTGGCCGGCGCGGGGGTGGCGGTCGCGGTGCCCTTTTACCTTTGGGTAGGCGTGTACAACTACACGTCCATCGCTCAGTTTTGGGGCTACGCCTCGGACGTCTACACGCCCGAGCAGGGCAAGCGAATGTTCTCGGTGATCGGGGTCGGCAGCTCGATCGGCGCAGTCGCGGGCGCCCACTTGGCCAAGCTGATCGTGCCGCTCGGTCCGCACGCGCTCATGCTCGGTGCGGCGCTGCTGCTCGGGGTCTGCTGTGGGCTTTTGCTCTGGGTCAACTCTCGGACCGAGGCACCCGTCCCGGCCGCGGCCAAAAAGGAAGACGCCGAGCCGCTCTCACACGAGTCCGCGTTTTCTCTGCTGGTTCATGACAAGTTCTTGATCCTGATCGCCGTGCTCACGCTGCTCATCAACTGGTGCAACTCGACGGGTGAATACATTCTCGACCGCACGTTGCTGGCGGCCGTTGCCGGAACCGCCCAGCACGAGAACGCGACGGTGTTCATCGGTCAGTTCAAGGCTGAATATTTCGAATTGGTCAACATCGCGGGCGTGCTTTTGCAGCTGTTCGCGGTGTCGCGCATTCTAGACAAGTGGGGCGTGCGCGCGGCGCTGTTCTTCTTGCCGGTGGTCGCGTTCAGCGGCTACACGGTGATGCTGATCACGCCCGTGCTCTCGCTGATTCGCCTGGCCAAGGTAGCCGAAAATAGCATCGACTATTCGATACAAAACACGGCGCGCCAAGCGCTGTACCTGGTCGCCACCCGCGTCGAGAAGTACGTCGGCAAGATCGCCGTCGACTCGTTCTTCGTGCGCTTCGGCGACGTGTTGTCCGCAGTCGTGGTTTATGTCGGCAGTAAGCTGCTCCTGCCGACGCCGGTATTTGCTGCCATCAACTTGGTGCTGATCTTGGTTTGGATATTCATGGTGGTGCTGGTGGGGCGCGAACATCGCCGTCGCTCGGAAGAGCTGGAGAAAGAGGGCTCAGCGGAGCGCGCCCAGTTGAGCCCCGTCGCGACGTGAGTGGATTCGGGCACTAGCCTTGGCAGGTGCCGACCAGCGCAGACGGAGCGAGCGTGCAGTGCAGGCTCCGACAATCCGTTGCGCGGTTGCATAAGTCGTCTGCCTCACCCGGAGAGCAAGCGCGGTTGCCGCCGTCGCCAGCCACGCAGTTTCCTTCTTTGCAGTCTCGATCCTCGCGGCAGCGAGCGCCGCGTTGCCCGCTCTGGCATTCACCGTCGATCTTGCCGGGTTCGACGACGCACAGGCCTTCGCCGCAATCCGCGTCTATACGACAGGGAGCGATTTCAATCGCGCATCGAAACAGGGTCTCGGGAGCGGCCGAGCAGGCGACTCCGCAGTCGACCCCGGTCATGCAGCGCTCGTTTTTCCCGGGAATGCACGCGATCGTGGAGGCGCACGTGCACAACGGTTCGGCGCACGCCGCCGCGGAGCAGCCGTCCAGGGTGAACTGAAAACCGAAGCGCGCACAGGAATCGTCCGCAACCGGCGGCAGCTCCGAGTCATCGCTGATTTCAGGCGCTGCGCTGCTCGTGCACGCGCTCAGCGACACGGCGCCCAGCGCAAGCAACAGCCTTGCGCGCTGGCTGGCCGTGGCGGTCCGGAACGCTCTCATCGCCCGGCCGACTCTACGCGAGCCGGCGCTCGGCGACGATCCGAAAGAGTCGCTCTTGGCGCGCGTCACTCCAAGTATAGAGCGCGATGCGATCGAGGCGCGCGGGCAGGCCCTGCAGCTCGAGCCCCGCCGCCCAGGCCAAACCTGCGTCTCGATCCGCGGCGCTCGCGCGATGACGGGGGCGCGCGAGCGAGACGTGGGGCTTCGGCGCGCGCATTTCCGTCCGCCCCGACGCGGCTTGCGTGAGCGGATCACGGAGTGCGGCGATGCACGCGCTCGCTTCGCTGCGCCCGCGCGTGAGCAGCGCGGAGAGCGCGGAGTACGTGCGGCGCGAGCCGCCCATCGCGACCACCTCGCCCAGGGAAATGTCGATCGGCGAGCGCGGTTCTTGGTCCAGCCCTTGCTCCAATGCCGCAAATGCGCGCTCGGCAGCGGCTGCTCCACACGC
The DNA here is from genome assembly GCA_035688655.1 of Polyangiaceae bacterium. Classification (GTDB taxonomy): domain Bacteria; phylum Myxococcota_A; class Polyangia; order Polyangiales; family Polyangiaceae; genus PMG-095. The sequence goes on from DASSMT010000048.1 coordinate 13,956, forward strand.
GCCGAGGAAGGCCAAGGTCAGGTGCACGTCTTCCGGGTGAAAGCGCCGAAAATTGCTGGGCAATGGCGGGAGCTCGAGCACGAATTTGCCGTCCAGCGGAAAGGCCAAGAAGAAATTGGGGCGAGGCATGGGCTCAGCGTGCGCTCGTGTCCGTGTTTCGCCAGCCGAGTGCGTTGCCCGCGCGCGATGACCGAGCGAGCGCGCTCGACAAGCGCTGCTCGTCCTCACCTTCGAGCGCCCGCGCGAGCTCATCGAGAGCCGCTTGCAGCTCCAGTTGCTGCGCGTTGCGCTCGGGTAGCTCCCAGGACGCTTCGGCCGCGCTGTGCGCCGCTTCGCTGCACTGCCGGCGAGACTCCACGGGCGAGGGGCTATGTCTTTCGAGGCACGCGAGCGCGCACTTTCGCGCCCGACGAAACGCCTGCTCGGCGCGGGTGCGCCTCTCGCCCATCGCGCTGCGCTCCGCGAGGATGGCCGTGCTCAGCAGCGCTAGAACCACGGTTCCAGCGGCAACTCGACTCGCGACGCCCAGCAGACCGCCCCTTACCTCAGCGCTCTCCGCCCTGCGCCTGAGCCGGAGTTGCTTCGCCGGCGCGGCTCATCACATCGATGGCCAGCACCAGGCCGTAGGTCTGACGGGCACTCAGGTAGTCGAAAGATACGCCGAATCTGCCATGGAGATGCCAAGTGACCATGCCCGGGATCTCGAACTCGAGATAACGACCCGGCAGGGTGATCGCCACGCTCAGCCGCGAGCCCAAGTGTGGCACGGCCGGGGCGGAAAGCAGGAGATCGGACATGCCGAGCTCGTGCAACGTGGCGCTCTGTGGTCGGCCGGAGCCTTCGAGCAGCAGCCGCACGAGCGTACCGGGAATGGCCTGAACGCGGTCGACTCGTTGATAGGTGCCGCTGACCGGGCGCGTCATGGCCCTACTTGTAGCTGAAGTCTTTGCCGAGGAAGGTCACGATTTCGAGGCGCTCGCGATCTTTTTTTCGCTGACCATATGGCAACCTGGCAGAGCGCTTTCGATACGCGTCAGAAACAGACTCGGTCGAGCCGTCTTCGCGCGACCCGTCATCCGTTTCCAGAGCGAGTCGGGAGCGCTCTGCGCGCACGCTCAGTGACGTGCTTCGCCACACATCCGTGACGGCCGCACCGCTGCGCGTGATCTTGCACTACTTCTGCTGCGCTTTGATGGCGTTCAGAATCTGTTCGAGCAGCAGCTCTTGCTTGCTTGGTTCAGGCGGAGGCGCCGTGACCTTTTCTGCGCGCTTCAACTTTGCGATCAATTGAACCATGCCAAAGATCGCAATGGCTACCAGGAAGAAGTCGAACACGGCCTGCAAGAACGCGCCGTAGGCCAGGACCACCGCGGGCGTCTTGTCCACCGCGGGACGCAAGGTCACGCTGAGCTGCTTGAGATCGACCCCGCTCGTCAGTAGCCCGAGGGGCGGCATGATCACGTCCGCGACGAAAGAACTGACGATCTTCCCGAAGGCGGCGCCGATAATCACACCGACTGCGAGATCGACGACATTGCCTTTGATTGCAAATTCTTTGAAATCTTTGATCAGGCTCATGGGGAATCCCTTCGTGGACTGACGTGCAGGCTAGAGTGAGCTAATTTCAAAACGACCGCGATCACCTCTGCCGGGTCGAGTGGTTTTGCGAGATGCATCAGAAATCCGGCCGCGAGCGCTTCGCGTCGGTCTTCGGTGCGACCGAAGCCGGTGAGCGCGGCCGCGGGCACGCGCGCGCTCGGATGCGGCGAAAGCGCGCGGATGCTGCGCATCAGTTGATAGCCGTCCGTGCCGGGCATGCCGATGTCCGAGAGCAACACGTGCGGCGTCGATTGTCGAATTGCATGCAGTGCATCCGAGGCGTTCTCGGCGGACGTGACCTGTGCGCCGCTGTTCTCGAGCAGCGTGACCAAGAGCTCGCGTCCGTCTTGGTCGTCGTCGACGACCAGGACGTGTAGCCCCGCGAGCTCCTGGTGAACGGCTCGCGTTTGTCGCTCTGAGACCGGACTCTCATGCGCACTTGCCAGGGCCTGGGCCGAAACTGGCAGCCGCACGCGGAACGTGGCGCCGCGGCCGAGCCCCTCGCTTTCGACTTCGATCGTCCCGCCATGGAGCCCCACGATGTGCTTCGAGATGGCCAGGCCCAAGCCGAGACCGCCGTGGGCGCGCGTGGTCACCCCGTCAGCTTGGGTGAAGCGATCGAAGACGTGAGGGAGAAGCTCGTGTTCGATGCCGCGGCCGCTGTCCGAGACGGTCAGGTGCAATTCTTCCGGCGAGTGCTCCAGGCCGACCCGGATCTGACCGCCGCTCTCGCTGAACTTGATGGCGTTGGTCAACAAGTTCCACACCACCTGTCGCAGCCGCTTTTCGTCGCCATGCAAACGACAGGGTGGGGCGTCGAGCGCGGTCGCGATGGCGATCTCCTTCGCGGCGCACGCGGGTCTGAGCGAGTCGATCGCCTCTTCGACCAGGGCTCGCAGGTCGAAGGCCCCCATTTCCAGGCTGAGCTTGCCGCTGACGATGCGCGACACATCCAATAGATCCTCGACCAGCTCGGCCTGCGTGACGGCATTTCTTTCGATGGTCTCGAGCGCGTGGCTTTGCTTGTCCGGAGGCAGGGTCCCGGACCGCAGCAAGCGGGTCCAGCCGAGCATCGCGTTCAACGGCGTGCGAAGCTCGTGCGACACGATGGCCAAGAAATCGTCCTTGGCTTTGTTTGCGAGGTCCGCGCTCTTACGCGCTTCCTGCTCCGACTCGTACAATCGCCCGAGTCGGCGTTCATTCTCTGCCAGATCGTCCTGCGCGCGCTTTCGCTCGCTCACGTCCGTGCACACTCCCACGAGGCGCAGGGGCCGGCCTTCGGCATCATGCAGCAAGTTTGCGCGCGCCTCCAGCCAGCGCACCTGCCCGTCGGGGCGGATGATGCGATACTGCACGAAGTAGGGCTCCCCGGTCCGCAACGTGCGCTCGAGCGTGGCGGAAACCCGTTCCACGTCGTCCGGGTGCATATCGTCGCGATGACCTTCGAACGTGCCCCGGAAGCTACCGCGCGGGATGCCGTGGATGTCCTCCAACAGCGGCGACCAGGTGACGTGATTCGCGGCGATTTCCCACTCCCACGCGCCCATCTTGCCGGCCTCCAGAGCCACCGCCAGGCGTTGTTCCCCGGCGCGCGCCCGCTCGAACAAACGCGCATTGTCGAGCGCGAGTGCCAAACGGCGTGCCAGCTCAATGCCCAACGAGAGGTCGCTGGCATCGTAGTTTTTGCGCGAGCGGCTGCCGAGCGCGAGCGCACCGAAGACACTTCCGCGCGCGATCAAGGGCAAGATCAGCGCGCTCTGCAGCTCGCCGTCGAGATCGAGGTTCGCGCCGCGTAGCAGCTCGCCTGGGTCCTCGACGATGCATCCGCTGCCGTCCATTACTCGGGCGACCGGGTGCGTCGTCAGATGCGGCAGCGAGCGGGCCCGCTTTTGACGAAGCGCGCTCTCGACCAGCGGATTGACGTGCGAAAGCTCACCGTAGCGAAGCTTTCGCTTCTCATCGATGAAGTCGACCGCGCTGCAATCGGCGTACCTTTTCACGAGTGCACGCGTGAACGCTGCGAGCATGGCGGGCTCATCGAGCAGCGACGTGAGAGCAGCGCTCGCTTCACTCGAGGTTTCGAGTTGGTTCTGCGCCCGAACGCGCGCGGTGATATCGTGCGTGACCTTGACGAAGCCGCGCAGAACTCCCTGCTCGTCTCGCAGCGCCGAGAGCGAAACGTTGGCGATGAAGAGCGTGCCGTCTTTGCGCAAACGCTGGGCATCGCCCTGGTATTTGCCGGTTTCTTTGGCGATGCGCAGCTCCGTTTCCGGCATGCCGGCGTTTTGGTCCCGCTCCGTGAACAAGAGCCGAAAGTGCTTTCCCCGAACCTCATCGAGCGTGTAGCCCTTGATCCGCTCGGCGGTCGCGTTCCAGGTGACGATGGCGCCGTCTGCATCCAGCAGGGACACGGCGTGGTCTTGAATGTCGCCCAAAATGAGGCTGAACTCCGCTTCCCCAACGCGGAGCGTTTCGAGCTCTCTGAGAAAGGCCGCGTCTTGTTCGGTCGGTCGCGTCGGGTGCATGGGCCAGAGGAGCGAGAGGGGCGAGTGAACTCAGCGTCGGGCTCGAGGGATTGTGCCCGATGGCTCGAAAAATAGCGATCCGCGCGTGTGCTCGACGCGCGCAGAGTGTGCGGGTGGGCTTCGCGGGCTGCTTCGCGAGGAGCGGCGGATGGAACACACGGGTTCGGAGCCTTTTGAATCACCAAAACGACCCGGGCTGGCGCCGAAACCGCACTTGCCCGTTGTCGAGCTCTTCGGGACAGCCTACCTTGCTGGGTCGACGCGGGGTCTGCGATGGGCGAAGAACAGCGATGAAAGCAAACCTGCTCTTGATCGACGATAGCGAGGCGCAGAGCTCGCAAATCATCGAAGCCCTCCAGCGACTGGGTTACGGCGTGCAGCGTGCCTCTTCGGGCGCCGAGGGCTTGCGCCTGGCGCGTGAGAAAGCGCCTGATTTGGTGTTGTTGGACGTGGTGATGCCTGACATCGACGGCTTCGCGGTGTGCCGCTGGCTCAAGGTCAACGCAGACACCCGCGATATTCCGGTCATCATGCTGACCGTGCGCACCGCGGTTGCCGACCGCATCGCCGGCTTGACCATCGGTGCCGACGACTACTTGGCCAAACCATTCGACGATCAGGAGCTCGAGGCGCGCATTTTTGCAGCATTGAGGGTCAAAGCCGTACACGCCGATCTGAGAAGCCGCAATCAACAGCTGGAAACGATGCTCCACAGCGTGGAAGCGCTGGCCGTCACCGATTCGCTGACAGGGCTATTCAACCGCCGCCGTTTCTCGGACGTCCTCAAGCGCGAATTCGCGGTGACCCGGCGCTATCGCAACACATTGAGCTGTCTGCTCATCGATCTCGATCACTTCAAGCAAATCAACGATCGCTTTGGCCACGACGCGGGTGACCAAGTCTTGAAAGAGGTCGCGCTGCGGATCGCCGGCAGCGTGCGCGAAGTCGATCTCGCGGCGCGCTACGGCGGTGAAGAGTTCGCGGTGCTCTTGCCGCACACCAGCAAGAATGACGCGAAAATCGTGGCCGAGCGCTTGCTCGACAATTTGCGTAAGCAAGAGTTCACCTTCGGCAGCGAGCGGATCCAGATCACCGCCAGCGTCGGCTGCGCGGGTAATGCCGACGTGGTCTCGGGTCACGCGGAAGACTTGGTGAAAGCGGCCGACCTGGCATTGTACGAGGCCAAAAATAACGGCCGCAACCGGGTGGTGCTGTATCACAGCCCGACCGACGACACGCCTTTCGCTGGCACGCTGCCACCGCCGAACGTGCCCTTTCCGCCTTCCATGCCGGCGCCATCCGTCCCGTTCATCGTCACCATGCCGCTTTCGAGCCTTCATTCGCTCGAGTCGAGCGCCCGGCCAGCGTCGGCGGACGAGAGCGGGAAGAAATAGGCGCCGGAGCGGACGCGCGTCAGGCGCATGCCGCCAATGTTTCAACGCGGCTCCGAACCGTTTCCCGCACGGCGTTCTGCCTCAGGGTCGAAGCAAGGCGCACAAAGTCGTAGGCATCGCGCAGCGCTCTCCACTAGCGTGCGACCCGCCATGGGAATCAAGACGTGGACCGGCGGTGGGTGTTTGCTGATTTTGACGGCGCTGCTCGTGAGCAGCGCTTGCTCGGACGAGCCAGCGCCGAGCAGTCCCGGCGGCGCGGGCGCTGCGGGCGTGCCCGACTCGAGCGGCGAGAGTGGCTCGGGCGGCGAGTCAGGGAGTGATGCGGGGGCCGGGGGTGCTGCGGGCGCAGTGGCTGGCGATGCAGATCCGGGAGCCTTGGTTCACGTCACCGCGACGTCGCAGGTCGGTGTGCTGCTCGATGAAGTGCCGGCAGCGATTCGCGAGCGCGTGGCGAGCGCCTTGCTCGCCAAGCCGAGCTCGTTCTACGAGGCGCGCGCGCGACGTCAGCTCACCCTGTCGACCTATCGCTTGAACTTCCGTGCGGCCTTTTACGAAGAAGACTCGGGCAAGAATCAACTGCCGCTACCGCCCCCCGAAGTGCAAGCGATTCATTTTCAGAAGCACCAGGGCAAGCTCGCCTATCGCGCGACCGTTGAAGGCCACGACTACGTGCTGGCCGACTACGATCTCGATGCGACAGTCGTCACCGACTTGGAATCGCCGGGGATCTCCGAGCCGGCGCTGGCCGAGGTGGGCGGCACTTGGCAGGAAGATTTCGTGTTTCCAGTCGATCCCGAGTTACTGGTGCAGCGCACCGGCTTTGCCTGCATGGACGAAGCCGAGTTTCCGCCCAACAGTGTCGACACGGAAGACGTCGAATTCTTCTACGACCAGGAGTGTGACGTCGAGCCCGAGCTCAGCACGGAGGGCTGTCATTTGACCAAGCTCGCCGACATGTCCTGCCTCGACGCGCTTTCGACGTCGGTCGGCAGTGTGGCGGTGGCGATGATCTTCGAGCGTGTTCCCTGGGACGCGGAAGCGGCGGATGCGGCGCGCGTCGGCAAAGTGGAAACAGCGGCGGGCGCGGACCTGGCCGTGGTGGGTGAGGAGCTGGAGGTCAACCGATTGACCTATCGCTACATCGACGACAAGGCTTGCTCCCTGGCCGAAAAGTGCGTCGGCGGCACGGGCTGGCGGCGGCTGCTCCAGTTCAACGCCAGCGAGAAGAACGTGGGCTCGCAAGCCGTGGACATCGGAGACGTGAACTACTACCTCGACGACACGAAGAACGACAATCCGAACGCCAATCACCACGTGTACGAGTACAGCGAGTGCCATCACCACTATCACTTCAATCACTTCGCCACCTTCAGCTATGGCGGTGACCCGAGTCTCGGCTCGAAGCGCGCGTTCTGCCTGGAGAGCGTGGCGCGCTATTCGAACCACGAGCAAAGCCCGACCTGGTCGCCTTACGGCAGCTGCGCCTACCAAGGCATCAGCCCAGGCTGGGGTGATCAATACAACGCGGGCATCGAGTGTCAGTGGGTGGACGTGACGACGATCGACACCTCGGCTGGCCCGGTCACCAAGCCCCTCGGTCTGGAGTCGAATCCAGATCAATTCTTGTGTGAAGGCACCCCGGTGCTCGACGCCAACGGCGATCAGGTGTGGGAGAGAACCCAATTCAAGACCGAAAGCGGTGACACCGTCGATCGCCCGAAGTGCGACTTCGTGAAGAACGCCGCTGCCAACAACCATGCTGAGCTCGCGGTCACCTTGCCCGTGCCCGGCGAGGGCATGATCACCGAGCCGTGCACGCGCGGTCAGCTCGGTCCGAAGCGCAACTGCGGCTACACTTACGCAGCGCAGCTCAGCTCGTGCACGCCGGGCGCGACCGTTCAGCTGACGTGCAAGAGCCCGAACGGAGCCGCACCGCAAGCGCTGCGCATCTGTGAAGGCAGCAGCGTACTCGGTGCGGCGGTGGCTTGCGCCGAGAGCGATGCGCTGGCCGCCGCGTTGCCCACGAGCGAGGGGGTGAAAGTCAGCTTCAAGTGCCCAGAGGCACGCGACGAACACGAGCCGGGCGGCAAGTACGGCCTCTACTACGGCGCTATTTGGCCTGAAGACGAGACCGTGCCCGTGACTTGCGTCGCAGATTGAGGCTCATCAGCGCGAGTCCGAGCAGCGTTGCCGCGAGCGCACCCTGGGCTCGCGCCGAACCCAGGGCACAAGAGCCAGCCGGCCTGAGTTGGGGCAGTGTGGAGCTGCCGCCGGCGGCGCCGTCGTTCTCGGCATTACCGGCGCGGCCCGCGGCGCTCGGCCCGGCATCGCTCCCTGCCTGGCCCGCGGCGCCAGGGTCGCTCGGCAGCGGGATGCCGAGCTGCGCGCGCACGAGTGGCCAATCGCTTTCACATTCGGCGGCGCTGCATGCGAGTGGGCCGCGCACCGTTTTCAGGTGCAAGAGTGGCTGGAACTTGAAGCCATCGTCGCTGGACGCGCCCACGGTGAAGCCGCTGTGTTCGTCGGAGCAGGCGTACAGCGTGTCGGCGGTTGCGGCCAAACAGAGCACGCGCAAGCTCGCGCGCTTTGCGAACGTCATCGCGCTGGCGAGCCCAGCGTATAGGCCGTCTTCGCCGCCGAAATACAGCTGTTTGCCATCAGTGGACAGCGCGAACGCGAGCAACGAACCGGAGTACACCTCCGACACTCGTTTCCCGGCGTCGTGAGTCACGAGCAGCCGACTCACGCTGGCGCTGCTCGTGCGCAGATAGACGGTATCCGGATCTTCGGGATCGACTGCGGCGATGTACACGCCTTGCTCGAGCTTGGGGTCGAATGGCAGCGGGTACTCGCTCCAGTGCTCGCCGTCGTCGTCCGAGGTGAACAGCAGCGCAGCGCGTACGCCGTCGACCGAACGCGTGCCGGAGGCGTACAGCCGATGCGGGTCGCCCGCTGCCGAGTCGAGCGTGGTCACCAACACCGTCGGATCGATCGGGCTGCCATGGGCCCGGAACGAACGGCCGTTGTCCTCGCTGGCCAGGATGCGAGAGCTGTAACCGATCTGCTGCGCGTCCCACACCAGCGCCACGGCCTGATTCGGCGCTGCTTTGCGCACGCTCAGATCGATCACGGGCGAGCCATTCAGAGGCGCGTCACTGAAGGCCCAGTTGCAGCCTCGATCCGTGGAACGCGCGATCCCCTCCGACAGGCTTGCGATGATCGTGCCATTCGCCATCAGCCCAATCATCGGATCCTGCACGCCGGAGTAACCGATCGCCCGTTCGCAAACCCAATCCCAATTCTGGCCCGAATCGCGGGACAGCAAAAGACCGAAGGTCGTGCGTGCGGTCAGCAAGCGCGCGTCGTCGGGCGCGATCACCAGTTGATCGGCCTTGGGGTAGCGGCCGTTGGCGTAGGCGTTGCGCGAACCGCAGAGCAGGCTGAAGATAGCCGCCCAAACGAAAATGGCCGTGAGACGTGGCGTGCGCAGGAAGGGCCGCGTGTTAAGCTGCGCCATGATGCGAAGCACGTTGGCGCTGCTTGCCGCCTCGCTCATCAGCGCGTCGTCGGGGCTCGCCGCGGCCGCCTCCGGCCACCTGAAAGTGCTGACATACAACATCGCCGGTTTGCCGGACGGTTTCATGACACCGCATCCGAGCGCAAACATGCCACAGATCGGAGCCCGGCTCGCGCGCTACGATCTTGCGCTGATTCAGGAAGATTTCGTGTACGGAGCACTGCTCCGGCAAAGCGTCACGCTGCCGTTTCAGACTCCCGCGTTCGAGCGCGCCGGCCGCTTTCATTTCGGTGATGGTCTGAGCCAATTTGCAAATCGTGCTTTCACTGGCTTGCAACGCGAACCATGGCGCGCGTGCCACGGTCTGGTCGACAGCTACTACGATTGTCTGACACCGAAGGGCTTCGCCTCGACCCGGCAACGCCTTGCCGAGGGCGTGGAGATCGACGTCTACAACGTGCACCTCGACGCAGGACCGAGTGGCGAGGACCAGCGCGCTCGCGAAGCGCAACTCGATCAGTTGGCTGAAGCAATTGCGCACCGCTCACAGGGGCGCCCAGTCCTGCTCGCGGGGGATACGAATCTGCGTAGTGCGGGTGATTCACTGGCGCGCTTCGAAGAAAGCACCGGTCTGGTCAATGTCTGTGAGAGGCTGCACTGTCCAGAGCCGCGCCGCATCGACCGCGTGTTCTATCGAAATTCGCCCACGCTGACGTTCAGCCCTCGGAAGTGGACGATTGACCGGCGCTTCGTGGATCACCAAGGCAAGCCTCTTTCGGACCACTTGGCGGTCGCCGTCGAGCTCGCTTGGAAGAGCGCGGAGCCGAGCTCAGCCGCCGCCGCCGCAATTGCACCCTGATTTTGTGCAGGGCTGAGGGCTTGGCGTTGCACTCTCGCTGCCGGCCGGCGACGCGCGGCGTCGAATCCTGCGGTTTCTCCTCATGACTCGTCGCGTCGGTGCGGGGTTTTGTAGCGAGCAGGTTTCGCGCTCGAGCGACCGTGTCGGGCCTCGGGGGCTCTCCCGGCGGCCGGAAAGTTATGCTACCAGGGGCGCATACCCACATGGCAACACTGAAACTAAAGCCCGGAGTCGTCACTGGAACTGCCCTGCAGGAGCTGTTCGCTTACTGTAAGGAGAGCAAATGCGCGTTGCCTGCGGTCAACGTCATTGGCTCCCACACTGCGAACGCGGCGCTGCAAGCGGCGCGCGAGGCGAAAGCCCCCATCATCATTCAGCTCTCGCAGGGCGGCGCGCAATTTTACGCTGGCAAGTTCTTGGACAACTCTGCGCAGCAGGCGTCGATCGCCGGCTCGATCGCCGGCGCGTTGCACGTGCGCACCTTGGCCGCCGTGTACGGCGTGCCGGTCGTGCTGCACACCGACCACTGCGCCAAGAAGCTCTTGCCCTGGGTCGACGGCGTGCTGACCGCGGGTGAAGAGTACTTCGCCAAGAACGGCGAGCCGCTGTACAGCTCGCACATGTTGGATTTGTCGGAAGAGCCCCTCGATCACAACCTCGAGCTCTGCCGCAAGTACCTGACCCGCATGGCCAAGATCAAGATGACGCTCGAAATCGAGCTGGGCGTCACCGGCGGCGAAGAAGATGGCGTCGACAACTCGGGCATGGACCACTCCAAGCTCTACACCAGCCCCTCGGACGTGCTGCGCGCGTACGATGTGCTGCATCCGGTCGGTCCTTTCACGGTCGCGGCTTCGTTCGGCAACACTCACGGCGTGTACGCCCCGGGCAACGTCAAACTCACGCCCTCGATCTTGGACGAGTCGCAAAAGTACGTGCAGAAAGAGCGCAAGACCGGGCCAAAACCGCTCGATTTCGTGTTCCACGGCGGCTCCGGTTCGAGCCCGGAAGAGATCACCGAGTCGGTGTCCTACGGCGTGGTGAAGATGAACATCGACACTGATACGCAGTGGGCCTTCACTCAGCCGATCAAGAAATACATGGACGACAAGAGCGCCTACCTGCAAGCGCAGCTCGGTAACCCCGAAGGTCCGGACAAGCCGAACAAGAAGGTGATCGACCCGCGCGCCTGGATGCATCTGGGTGAGAAGGGCCAAGCGGCTCGCCTGGTTCAGGCCTTCAAAGAGCTGGGCGCGTTCGGCAAGTTCGAGTTCTGAGCACTTCGCACGCAGACGCGGGCTTGGCGAAAACCAAGCCCGCAGCGTGCGCCAAAATTCTTCCGCATTCGCGTGGAGCGACTCGCTGCCGAGTCGAGCATGGCACTATCGCCTCGAGCTCCAGCTGTGGCGTGAAAGTGTTGCGCATCACTGAGGCACAATTGCTCAGCCGAGGGTGCTCTGCGGAAGCTCTTCTACGGTGCTAGCGTAGGTGCGCGGTAGCCGACTCTGGCGCTCACGCTGCAGCAATGAACCGTATGCCGATTACCTCAAAGCAGCGCTTCGCCGCCTTTTGCGAATCGAGTCGGAACGAAGGGGAGCCCGCCTTCGAGCAACACTGGCGGCTCAATTTCGATGAGCGGACCGTGCGTCGCCTTCGCGCCTGCCGTGAGTGGCTGCACCCGCATCGACGCACCTTGGCCTTGGTGCTGACACTGGGCTTTTCCAGCATCGCCATCGATATGATCTGGCCGCTGGTTTCGCGGCACTTGATCGATCGCGTGGTGCTTCGCGCCGGGCTGCCAGTGCCGGAGAAGTTGCGCCAGTTGCTGCTGATCTCGGCGGCAATCGGCGCGTTGTTCGTGGCAAACTCGCTGTTCGATCTGTGGCGAAGCTTTCGCTCGCAGCTGCTCGACTCGCGCTTTTCCTCGGCCTTGCGTGCCCGGCTGTTCCGCCGCGTCCTGCGCCTGCCGATGGCTGACATCAACGAGCTGAAGACGGGCGGCGTCATCTCGCGTCTATCGAGCGACGTGGATCAAACCACTGCGCTGCTGCAGACCGCGCTCCTGAATCCAGTGCTGTCGACGGTGCGCTTGATCGTGACCCTAGCGATCATCTTCACACTCGACTGGCGCATCGCCGGCGCCGTGCTGTTGGCTGTGCCGCCGGTCGTCATCGCCCAGAACCTGTGGCTTCGGCGGAGCCGCTGGATCTGGAAATCAATGGGCCAGGATCGCGCGGAGATCGACGCGCGAGTGAGCGAGGGGCTGAACGGTCTGCGTGTGGTGCGCGGTTTCGCTCGCGAGCGCAGCGAAGAGTGCTCATTTTTGCTCGGGCAGCACACGGTGATTCGCAAGCACAGCCTGGCCACCCAGACGCAGCGTGGCGTCGCGCTGGTGTGGGATTTGGTGATGCCGCTCACGCAGGTGACGATCCTGGGTTTTGGAGGATATCTGGTGCTTCGTGGCCAAGCCACGGTTGGCACGCTGATGGCATTCCAAGGTTATCTGCTGCGCTTGATCGATCCGATCACGGAGCTGGTGAAGTCGAACAGCGAGACTCAGCGCGGGCTGGCTGCGCTGGAGCGCGTCTGCGATTTGCTGGACAAACCCGCAGAAAAGCCGGACCGCCCCAGCGCAGTGGACGCGCCCGCCCGCGTCTGGGAATTGCACTTCGAGCACGTCCACTTTGGTTATCGCCGAGACGTGCCCGTAATTCGCGACTTCGAGCTGCGAGTGCCCGGGGGCTCGGTGGTGGCCCTGGTCGGCGCGAGCGGTGCCGGGAAGACCACGATCACGGATTTGCTGGCACGCTTCCACGATCCGACCGCTGGCGCAGTCCGACTGAACGGCGTCGACTTGCGCGACATTCGCTTGCAGAGCTACCGCAAGCTGCTCGGCATCGTGCAGCAAGAGACGTTCTTGTTCGACGGCACGGTGCGCGACAACATCGCCTACGGACGCAGCGATGCGACCCAAGCAGAAATCGAAGATGCGGCCCGCTCGGCCAATGCTCACGAGTTCATTTCTCGCCTGTCCGAAGGCTACGACACGCTGGTCGGGGAACGCGGCCTCAAGCTTTCCGGCGGTCAACGCCAGCGCCTATCGATCGCCCGCGCAGTGCTTGCCGATCCCCAAATCCTGATCTTGGATGAAGCCACGAGTAACCTCGACACCGAGAGCGAACAGCTGATTCAGGCTTCCATGCAGCAGCTCTTGGCCAATCGCACCACGTTCATCATTGCGCATCGGCTGAGTACGATTCGCAACGCCGACATGATCGTGGTGCTCGACCACGGGCGGATTGTCGAAGTCGGAGATCATGATTGTCTCGTGCAGCGCGGCGGCGCGTACGCGGACATGGTCGAACGTCAGTTCCAGGAAGGCGAGCGAGTGCCCGAATCTCGCCGTGAATTGCGGCGAAAACGCGGCAGTCGCGCCGACGCGGAGTAGCTCGTGGCGCGCGCTCGTATCGCGCGCGCCACGGCGTTCGCTGGGGGTGCCGCGTCAAGCGCCGAGCAAGGGATCGCTCACGCTGTCGTTTCCGGTTTCGATGTGACCGGCGAGCTGCTGCTTGAAGCTGGAGTCGGACTCGACGGTGACGGTCAGATCATACCAACCGTAGGAGTCTTCCAGGCTCCAGTGCCAAACCAGGTTCTGGTTGGCGGCGACTGCGCGCTCGAGCGTGCGCTTAGCATACGCATCGTAAATGCGGATGCGCGCCGTTTCGCGACCCTTGTTACGGATGTCCAGGGTGAGGCCGTGGTCGGACTCACAATGGGTGTCGATGCTGAGGTTGGCTTTGTCCCCGCTCTCCACGCTGCCCTTGAACAGCCGGAAATAGCCGTTCGGCCCGTACACGGAGAGATCGTACTTGGACGTTCCTTTGCCGCGCACGTCGAAGCTCTCGACCACACGCGCGCGCGGGCTCACGGTGTACGTCCAAGGCCCTTCTTGCCCGTTGTCGGAGCGCACTTGATACACCGCTGCCGCCTTGCCGGAGTTGCCGAAGCGGATCGTCACCTTGCCCTCCGCGACGTCCGTCTCGGCCGAGACATCGAGATCGTAAGGCACGGCGCGCGCCAGGCGCAGGCCGCGTTCCTGTTTCGGCAGCGACTGCACGGCCGGCACGGCCGGCACGTAATCGGGGTGAGTCAGCTGGTCGGTCGGCGCGTAGCCCGCGGTGCTCGGCAAGTGAACCTTGCGCGAATTGGGCGATTTGAAGTCGAAGGCCGAGGTCAGGTCACCGGCGATCGCACGGCGCCAATCGGTGATGTTGGTCTCGATCAACTGATTGTGGCGTGTGGCGAAGCGGCGCTCGATGAACCGAATCAACGAGGTATGGTCGAACACTTCGGAGCAAACGAAGCCGCCCTTGCTCCAGGGCGAGATCACCAGCATCGGCACGCGGATCCCGAGACCGTACGGACCAGTCACCGAGTGTTGGGCATTGCCGTTGAAGATCTCGAGTGAGGCATCGACGGTCGACACACCTTGCGCGCGCGAGGTGGGCGGCGTGGGCGGCACCATGTGATCGAAAAAGCCGTCATTTTCGTCGTACATCAAGAAGAACGCGGTCTTGCTGAAGACCTCCGGATTGTCGGTCAGCGCGTCCAAGATTTGCGACACATACCAAGCACCGAAGTTCGGCGTCCAATTCGGATGCTCCGAGTACGCTTCGGGCGCGACCACCCAAGAAACCGCGGGCAAACGCCCGCTGGCCACGTCCTGTTTGAACTGATCGAACAGCGTACCGCTCTTAGAAATGTTGGTGCCCGTCCGTGCGCCTTCCGCGAGCGGGCAGCCTTCGGCCGCGTTCTGGTACTGATGAAAGTAGAGCAGCGAATTGTCGCCATAGTTGCCGATGTAAGGCGGCCCCCAGCCCCAATAGTGCGCCTGATCGAGGCCCTCACCGACGTCTTGGTACACCTTCCACGAAATCCCGGCTCTCTGCAGGCGCTCGGGATAGGTCGACCAATCGTAGCCAGCCTCGGAGTTGTCGAGCACTGGGCCGCCGTTCTTGCCGTCGTTGCCGATCCAGCCGGTCCACATGTGATAGCGATTCGGATCGGTCGCGCCCATGAACGAGCAGTGATAGGCATCGCAAATCGTGAATGCGTCGGCGAGCGCGAACTGGAACGGAATGTCCTTGCGCGTCAGGTACGCCATCGTGGTGGTGCCCTTTTGCGGCACCCACTGATCGTATTTCCCATTGTTCCAGGCCCGAATCGTATCAGCCCAGTTGTGCGCCGTGTCTTCCAAGAACGCGGAGCCCATGTCCGGCACGTCGGGTCGGAAAGGCAGCACCTTGCCCGTCCCGTTCGGCTGATTCCAAACGGGCTCGCCGTTGGGCAGCCTCACCGCCCGCGGATCAGCGAAGCCCCGCACCCCACGCAGGGTGCCGAAGTAATGATCGAACGAACGGTTCTCCTGCATCAAGATCACGATGTGCTCGACGTCTTCGATCGAGCCCGTGTGGTTATTGGCAGGGATCGCCAGTGCACGCTTGATGCTGTCCGGCACGGCGGCTGCCAGCGCCCCAGCTCCCAACATTTTGACGAACTTGCGACGATCAGTGGTCATGACGAAGCCCTCCAGCAGAAACGTTCCTTCGAAGCGCCAATTTGCTGCGCGACGCTACTGACCACTTGCTGCAGATCGCTGACGTCCCGGTCGCAATCGTGAAACGTTCCGATGCGCCGTCTCGGCGCTCATGCGCGAATCGTCAACGCCGAGAACAGCAGCGCGCAGCGAGCTGCGTTGCAGGATCGTGAGCGCCCCCCAAAAACCAAACGTGGGTTGCAATGGCGACCAACAGCTTCGCGACCGCTTGGGCGTGCGCGGTTACGGCGTCGTGCGCGTTCGCGGCTGCTTGGCCGGCTTTGATTTGGGGGCCGGTGGGCGCGGGACCTGCGAACCGGTCGCTGATTTCGGCGCGCGCCGCGCACGCACGCCGTGCACGTGGGGCGCTTTGGGCTTCACGGGTGCTTGCGGCTGGCTCAGGGCCGCACCCATGTTCATGGCGTCGCGCAGGCGCGCGGTGTCGAGGGTGCACACGCGCAGCTGGCCCTGGCGCTCCTTCTTCAAGATCCCGGCATCGACGAGCACTTCCCAGTGGTGACAGAGGAGCGCCACGCTGATGCCCAGGGACTCGGCCAGGGTGGTGCCACACTGAGAGCCTTGCGCGAGCAGCTCGACGATTTCCACGCGACGCGGATCGGCGAGGGCTTTGAACACTTTGGCGCGTTCTTCGGGGCTCATCGGTTTCGAAACCATTTCCTAAAGCCTAACACGGCGCTCTGTTACCGCTTGTATACTCAAATAGTTGATTGACTATTGTAGTAGCGGGCTCCAGGTACCGCCACATGAAAGCAATGCATGAAAGGCATGTCGCGCATTCCGTGCGCGTCGGCGCTTGGTTCGCGCTGTGCGCGCTCGGCACGTTCGCCGCGTCGTTGCTCACGACCGGTTGCAGCAAAGGCATCGAGCACGAGGCCCATGCACAGGCCGGTGGCGCGCGGCCGCAAGTGACGGTCGCGCAGGTGACGCAGGCCACGATCACCGAATTCAGTGAGCACACCGGCCACACCGAAGCCCCGAGCACGGTCGAGATCCGCGCGCGCGCCACCGGCTATTTGACGCGCGCCGCGTTTCACGAGGGTGACCTGGTGAAAAAGGGCGAGCTGCTGTTCGAGGTGGACGAGAGGCCCTATCGCGCCTCGCTGGCACGCGCGCGCGCCGAGCTGGAAAGCGCGCGGGTAGACGCGGAGCTGGCGCGCAAGAACGCCACGCGCGGCGAGCAGCTGTTTCGAGCCAACGTGATCTCCGAGCAGGAGTGGGACACGCGCGGCGCGACTTTTCACCAGCTCGCAGCGCGCACGCAGGTCGCGAGTGCCGCCGTCAACTCCGCGGAGTTGGATCTGGACTACACCTCGGTGCGTTCGCCGATAGCGGGGCGAATCGGGCGGTTTCTGGTCACTCCGGGCAACTTGGTCGGGCCGAGCTTGGCGACGCCGCTGACCACGGTGGTTTCGGTCGACCCGCTCTACGTTTACGTGGATGTGGACGAGACGCGCGCGCTGCGCCTGGGCCGCACTCCGGGTGCGGTCGCCCGCGTCGGTTTCTCGGGGGAAGATGGCTTTCCCCACGAAGCCGCGCTCGATTTCGTCGATAACCGCGTCGATCCGCAGACCGGGACGATCAAGGTGCGCGCCGTGCTCAAGAATCCGGACGGACACTGGGTGCACGGCCTGTTCGCACGCGTGCAGTTGCCCGAACAAACCTCGCACGAAGCGCTGCTGATCGCGGATCTGGCAGTCGCCACCGACCAAGATCGGCGCTTCGTTTGGGTCGTGGCCGAAGACGGCAAGGTCGAGCATCGCACGGTCACGCTCGGCCCACTGAACGGCGGGCTGCGCATCGTTCGTGAAGGGCTGACCGGAAAAGAGCGCATTGTCGTGCGCGGTTTGCAGCGCGTGCGGCCGGGTGCGTTGGTGGCTGCCCAAACCGTCAGCATGCGTGACGCGGCGGAGCTCGACAAGCTGGCCGAGGTGAAGCCGTGAAGTTTGCGCACTTCTTCGTCGACCGCCCGATCTTTGCGGGCGTGCTGTCGATGGTGATCTTCGTCTTGGGCCTGATTTCTGCGTTTTTGTTGCCGATTTCGGAGTACCCGGAGGTGGTGCCGCCCACGGTCGTGGTGCGCGCGCAGTATCCGGGAGCCAGCCCGAAGACGATCGCCGAGACCGTGGCCGCGCCGCTCGAGCAAGAGATCAACGGCGTCGAGGACATGCTGTACATGAACTCGTCGTCCAACGCCGACGGCACGATGACACTGACCGCGACCTTCCGCATTGGCGCCAATCTGGATCTCGCGCAAGTGCAGGTGCAAAATCGCGTGGCGCAAGCGCTGCCGCGCTTACCGGAAGACGTGCGCCGCTTCGGCGTGGTGACGCGCAAGAGCTCACCCGATCTGACCATGGTCGTGCATCTGTATTCGCCGGACAATCGCTACGACGAAACCTATATTCGCAACTTCGCGGTGCTGCAGGTCAAAGATACCTTGGCCCGCATCCCCGGCATGGGCGACGTGCAACTGTTCGGCTCCGGCGACTACAGCATGCGCGTCTGGCTCGACCCGGACAAAGTGGCGGCGCGCAAGCTCACCGCGAGTGACATCGTGCGCGCGTTGCGCGAACAAAACGTGCAAGTGGCGGCCGGCACCCTCGGCCAACAACCTTCACCGCGCGACGCCAGCTTTCAGCTCAGCATCAATGCGCGCGGGCGCCTGGTGGACGAAGCCGATTTCGGCCGAGTGATCGTGAAAACCTCGGCCGACGGCGCCAATGTGCGGCTCTCCGACGTTGCCCGCATCGAGCTCGGCGCCAATCAATACGCTCTGCGCAGCCTGCTCGATAACCAAAAAGCGGTCGCCATCCCGGTCTTCCAAGCACCCGGCTCCAATGCGCTCGCGCTGTCCGATGCGGTGCGCAAGAACATGGCCGAGCTCTCCAAAAATTTCCCGGAGGGCATCAAGTACGACATCGTGTACGACCCCACGCGCTTCGTGCGCTCTTCGATCGAAGAAGTCGTGCGCACGTTGTTCGAGGCCCTGGGCCTGGTGGTGCTGGTCGTGATCTTGTTCTTGCAGACGTGGCGCGCGTCGATCATCCCGATCGCCGCCGTCCCCGTGTCGTTGGTCGGCACCTTTGCCGTGATGAAGCTGCTCGGCTTCTCGATCAACGCGCTTTCGCTGTTCGGCTTGGTGCTGGCGATCGGCATCGTCGTCGATGACGCGATCGTCGTGGTCGAAAATGTGGAACGCAACATCGAGCTCGGTCTCTCGCCCAGGGATGCGACGCACCGAGCGATGGCAGAAGTGAGCGGGCCGATCATCGCCATCGCGCTCGTGCTGTGCGCGGTGTTCATCCCAATCGGATTCATCCCCGGCCTGAGCGGGCAATTTTACCGTCAATTCGCGCTGACCATCGCCATTTCCACGGTCATTTCCGCGTTCAATTCGCTCACCTTGAGCCCGGCCCTGGCCGCCGTGCTGCTGCGCGGTCACGACGTGGCGAAAGATCTGCCGACGCGCTTCCTCAATCGAGCTTTGGGTTGGCTATTCCGTCCGTTCAATCGCTTCTTCGATGCGGCCGCGAACGGCTACGTGGGCGTGGTGCGCCGCTTGCTCCGCCGCTCGGGCCTTGCGCTCGTCGCTTACGGCGGACTCTTGGCACTCACCTATTTCGGCTTCGCAAAAGTGCCCTCCGGGTTCGTCCCCACCCAAGACAAACAATACTTGGTTTCGTTCGCGCAGCTTCCGGATGCCGCGTCACTCGACCGCTCCGACGACGTGATTCGCCGCATGTCGAAGATCGCGCTCGAAACCGAAGGCGTGGAGCATGCAATTGCTTTCCCCGGCCTTTCGATCGCCGGCCTGAACAACACGCCCAACGCCGGCATCGTGTTCGTGGGCCTGAAACCGTTCGAAGAGCGCAAAACCAAAAACCTGTACGGCCCCGCGATCGCCGCCACCCTGAACCAGAAGTTTGCGCAAATCCAAGACGCGTTCGTGGCCGTGTTCCCGCCGCCACCGGTGCAAGGCCTGGGCACGATCGGCGGCTTCAAACTGTACGTGGAAGATCGCGGCGACATCGGCTTGGATGGCCTGTACGAAAATACCCAGAAATTGCTGGCTGCGGGCTACCAAACGCCACAACTTGCCGGGCTCTTTTCCGGCTACCAGGTCAACGTGCCGCAGCTCTTCGCCGACCTCGATCGCACGAAAGCCAAATCACGCGGGATCGCGGTGACCGACGTGTTCGAGACCATGCAAGCGTACCTCGGCTCCTTGTACGTGAACGACTTCAACCGCTTCGGCCGCACGTTCCAAGTCACCGTCCAAGCCGACGCCAAACACCGACTCACCCCAGAAGCCGTCGGCACCCTACAAACCCGCAATGAACAGGGGGCGATGGTGCCGCTCAGCAGCGTGCTGACCGTGAAAGCGACCAACGGCCCCGACCGCGTCACGCGCTACAACGGCTACCCCGCCGCCGAGGTCAACGGCGCTCCGTCGCCGGGCACGAGCTCGAACCAAGCTCTCGCCGCGATCGATACCATCGCCGCGCGCGAGTTGCCCCCGGGCATGCGATACGAATGGACGGATCTCACCTATCAGCAGATTTTGGCCGGAAACACCGCGCTGTTCGTGTTCCCGCTGTGCGTGCTGCTGGTTTTCCTGGTGCTCGCCGCGCAATACGAGAGCTGGTCGCTGCCGCTCAGTGTGATTTTGATCGTGCCGATGTGCCTACTGGCGGCAATTGCTGGAGTGTGGGTCGACGGCACGGACAACAACATCTTCACGCAGATTGGCCTGTTCGTGCTCGTCGGTCTGTCGTGCAAGAACGCGATTTTGATCGTCGAGTTCGCGAAGGACAAACAAGAGGAATCCGGGCTCGATCCGGTGAGCGCGGTCCTGCAAGCCTGCCGGTTGCGCCTGCGGCCGATCTTGATGACCTCGATCGCATTCATCATGGGTGTCTGGCCGCTCGTTTCGTCACACGGTGCGGGCGCGGAGATGCGCCACGCCATGGGCGTCGCGGTGTTCGCTGGGATGATTGGCGTGACGTGCTTTGGATTACTACTGACTCCGGTGTTTTTTACGACGTTGCGCAGGTTCGGCAGCAGAAGAAGAAGCGTGATTCCGAGCGAGGCCGTCGCAATGCCCGGAGAGTGAGACGCTGAACGGACGCTTCGGGTCCGACGGAAATCTGCCCCGCTTTGCCACGCCACTTGCTGCTCGAAGGATTCTCTATGGTTCAGCGCTGCGCATCCAAGTAGAGTCATCACGCGAGTGTTGTTTCGCGAGGAGGCTCCTTGACGCACATCTATGCGCTGTGTTCGACCGGGCACGATAAGTTGCATCTGTGGCGTGACGCGGCGCGGGATGGCGGGCCGCAGCCGACGTCCGAAGCGGTGGATCGTGGTCTCGATGACCGTGGCCTGCGCCTTTTCGATTTGGAATTGGACGCGCAGCAACATCAGCCGGCGCACTTCAAGATCCATGGTGGCCCCGACGATCAGCAGTTCTGGGAGCGCGACGAGCACACCAAGACCGTGCCGCGCACTGCGAACTACGAGTTCCCCGAGGTCCTCTATTGTGTCGAGGGCGCGGCGCGCGTGCTGACGCAGAACCCGTTCGACGCCGAGCACGAGCGAGTGACCGTGCACTTGGTCACTGCGCGCCGGCTGCGCGGGGGACAGTTGTGGTATTGGTCACCCGGGGTCGAGGCTCAGCCCGTTACGGCGTCGCGTGTCGACGAATACGGCCCGGTCTTCGAGCTCGATCTGAGCGGCGCGCAGCGACATTGGTTCTCGTTCAAGTTCGTCGCCGCAGACGGTACTCCCGAGCCCGAGTTTGCCAATCGCCTGTGGTGCGCCCAAGACGGCGCGGAGATCTGGGTGCACAGTCTCGCCGCGGCGGTGAGCTCGACGCCGCCCAGTCGAGTCCCGCTCAGGGTGTGCACGCTGCCCTTCATCGAGGCCCCAAAGGCGCAGCTGCATCTGTGGCAGGAGGACTCTGATTTCATTGCTGATTTGGATGCGACCGTCGCTCCGGATGGCAGCCTGCGCTTCGAGTCATTGGTTTACGCCGATCGGCCGTACAGGTTCATGTTTCGAAGCCGCGCAGGCGACTATTGGGAAGACGACGAAGCTCAGCGGAACGTGTTTCTGAGCAGCGATGGCGCGGTTTGGACCGTCACTGGCGACGGTAATCGGCGACAGGTGTCGAAGGCCGAGCTGTGGACTCTCGACGGCGACCACGAGCTGTTCGGTGCGCGCCCGCAGCGAAAGCAACAGGTCGTGGTCAGCATCGCTGCGCGCGATCCCGCATTTTCGAACGGCGGACCGCTGACGCTCGACGTCTGGGTGAACCACGCTCGAACCAAGCTGTACGAGGCGCTCGCTCCCGACGCCGATGGTCGTTGGTACTTTCAGACCTATTCAGAGGTCGTGACCTCGTTCGTTTTCCGTGCGGGTGGTGTGCGCGAGCCGATCGAGCGCCACACCGTCAAAATCGACGAGGACGACGACTTGCCGACGACCGTGTACGTCGTGCTCGGTCGCGCAGACGCGTTGCCGCGCGCGCCAATCCCAGACCTGTTCGCGGATCCGCCCTTCGAATTGCACCGCCCCGGCGCCTGGCTCGACAATGGCAGCGTGCATTTCGTGCTGCATTGCCCAACGGCTGCCTGCGTGGAAGTGATCGGGGAATGGACCAACTGGGAGCGGCATCCGATCCCGTTGCGTTCGACACGAGACGGCACCTTCTTCTGGGGCCGCATCGATGCAAGCTCCATCACGGGGCCGCTCGGCCGCACCAGCATTCACGGCGTCGGCTACAAGTTTCTCATCAATCAACAGCGCTTCGTGCAAGATCCAGCCGCGGATTGGGTGGAGAACTCGGCGCCGTCCAGTCAGTCGCAGCTCGTGGATCACGGCAGCTATCAGTGGCGCAGCAACGGCTGGCAACGTCCGGGTTGGGAATACCTGATCGTGTATCAGGCGCACCCCAACGGCTTTGCCGATCAGAATCAGGCAGTGGGCTTCGACGCGATCACGCGCGAGTTGACGGCGGACGACGGCTACCTGCGCGGGCTCGGTGCCACGGCGCTCTTGCTGCTACCCGTCGCAGAGTACGCGATGGACTACGGTTGGGGTTATAATCCCTCGTTCTTCTACGCTGTCGAATCGAGCTACGGTGGGCCGGACGCGCTGAAGCGCTTGGTGGATGCCTGCCACGAGCGCGGCTTGGCGGTGCTGGTGGATGTGGTCTTCAACCACGCCGGGACGGGGGACAACGCGCTGTGGGCGGTCGCGTCCAAGAGCTATTTCGACGGCGATACCGAGTGGGGCGCGATGATCAACTTCGACCATCCGCAGGTGATCCACTTCTTCGAGCAAAACCTG
>DASSMT010000061.1:0-18752 GCA_035688655.1 Polyangiaceae bacterium
GGTTTGCGCTCCCAAACGCGGTGCCACTTGGCTTGTACGAAGTAGATCAGCGAGTGCCCGGCATTCGAAATCGTGCTGTGCTCGGGGATTGAAAGCTCGGTGACGGGGCCCTCGTAGGGGGTCAGCGGCAGCGCTTCGTCGCTCGATTCCGCGTAGCTCGCGGGGCGACTGCGCCAGGTCATCAAGATGTTTACGAAGGCCATGACCACGCCGGCGACGAACAGCGTGCCGCCGAGCACGCGCACCCAATACATGGGTAGAATGCGCACCACGGTCTCCACGAAATCCGGGTACGCCAGGCGTCCCGTGGAATCGAAGGCCCGCCACATCAAGCCCTGGGTCACACCCGCCGCGTAGATGGCCACGATGTACAGCAGGATCCCGATCGTACCGAACCAGAAGTGCAGCTCGGCGAGCTTCTTGGACCAGAGCTTGGTCTGAAAGATGCGCGGCGCGAGGTAGTACAACATGCCAAAGGTCATGAACCCGTTCCAGCCGAGCGCGCCGCTGTGAACGTGCGCGATCGTCCAGTCGGTGTAGTGCGAGAGCGCATTCACGCTCTTGATCGACAGCAGCGGACCCTCGAACGTAGCCATGCCGTAGAACGTGATGCCCACGACGAAGAACTTGAGCACGGGATCCTCGGAGACCCGGTTCCAAGCTCCACGCAGGGTCATCAAACCGTTGATCATGCCGCCCCAGGACGGCATCCACAGCATCACGCTGAACAACATGCCCAGTGTGGAGGCCCACTCCGGCAGCGCCGTGTAGTGCAGATGATGGGGGCCCGCCCAGATGTAGATGAAGACCAACGACCAGAAGTGCAGGATCGACAGCCGGTACGAATAAACCGGGCGATTCGCGGCCTTCGGCAAGAAGTAGTACATCAGGCCGAGGAACGGCGTGGTCAGGAAGAACGCGACCGCGTTGTGCCCATACCACCACTGCATGAACGCGTCTTGGACGCCGGCGTAAACGCTGTAGCTCTTGGTCAGAGTGACCGGCAACGCCAAGTTGTTGAAGATGTGCAGGATGGCGATGGTGATGATGGTCGCCACGTAGAACCAGATCGCGACGTAGATGTGCCGCTCGCGCCGCTTGGCGATCGTGCCGAAGAAGTTCACGGCAAAGGCCACCCAAACCACGGCGATCGCCAGATCGATCGGCCATTCCAGCTCGGCGTACTCTTTGGACTGAGTAATACCGAAGGGTAGCGTGAGCGCTGCGGCGACGATGATCGCCTGCCAACCCCAGAAGTGTAGTTTACTCAGCGCATCGCTGAAGGTGCGCGCCTTGAGCAGGCGCTGGCTCGAGTAGTAGATGGCAGCGAAAATGCCATTGCCCGCGAAGGCGAAGATGGCGGCATTCGTGTGCAACGGGCGTAGCCGACCGAAGCTGAGTTGGGATAGGCCGAAGTTCAAAGAAGGCGCGACCAGCATCACTGCCAGCCACAAGCCAACCAAAGTCGCGACGACGCCCCAGAACGCAGTAGCGAAGACGAACTTACGGACGGTGTCGTCGTCGTAGTTGAATTTCTCGATGCGGGTAGACATTCGAGCCGCGCATTCGCAAAAGCCGTGCCTCCCACACTTTTCCGCAGAACCAGCGGGGATGAGCCCAACAATGCGCAAGATCTGCGTCCAAGCGCAGAATCCGCGTCCAAGAGGGACTCAGGCAGATCTGCAACGGGCCGGCGGTTCCACGGACACGCGCCAATTCCGCTGCCCGAACAGCGGCATTCGGGGGCTGCCCGCCAATTGCGACCCTTGGCCGATGATTTGCAATGGACGGAACAGATGTCCGCTATCCAAGCTCCGCGCCCCTACGTCGTGCTTTTGGTAGACGACGACTTGCGCACCTCGCGGCGTATGGCCGACATGTTGCGCGAGGACGGCTTTGCGGTCGAGATTGCGCGCGATGGGGCCGCGGCAGTGGCACGCCTCTCCCGCTCTCCGGTGCCGGACGCTCTGGTGACCGAGCTCACGACCGCACACGCCGACGGAGTGGCGATCGGCCGCTTTGCCCGAACTCAGCGGCCGGGAATACCGGTTTTGGTCCTCACAGGCTACCCTAATTTGTTCGTTCCGAGCGCTTTCGCTGGGGGCCCGCCCGCCTTGTTGTTCACGAAGCCGGTGGATTACCTGATTTTACGGGGAGCCCTCCGGGACTCGCTCGACCCCTCGAAGTCGGATGAAGCGCAGCCCGCACTTGGTGGTGCAGACTCCAAACCCAACCCTGGGTTAGAACCAGTGCTCGATAATGCCAGGAGAAACACGCTTTCAGGAGCTGAAACGGTACGTGCGGTTCGACGCTCGTGACGCGCAGCTGCTGGCCGCGTTTCGCGTGTATGCAGAGCCCGAATTCCCGCGCATTGCGCGCGAATTCTACGACCGGATCCGCGAGCATGCCGACGCGCACGATGTCTTCACCGGTGAAGAGCAGATCGTGCGCTTGCAGCACTCGCTGGTGGCGTGGTTGTCGCGCGTCTGTGGCGGCACTTACGACGAGGCGTACCACGAGCAGACAGCGCGTATTGGCCGCATCCACGTAAAGATCGGCCTCCAGCAGCGGTACATGCTGACGGCCATGGCACTGATCCGCTTGTCGCTCTTGCAGATCGCGGACCGCGCGCTCGGCGAGGACGCCGCGCCCACGCGCGAGGCGCTGATCCGGATCTTGGATCTGGAGCTGGCCGTGATGCTCGAGACTTACAAGGAATCTTACGTCGAGCGCATTCGTGCGGTGGAACTGCAAGAACGGCTGGACCTCGGTCGGGCGCTCGCCCGAGCCGAGCAGCGCTACGTGAACGCTGTCGAGCTGGCCAAGGTGATGATCATCGGCTTGGAACGGCACGGGAATATTCTGCTGTTCAACCGTGAAGCCGAGCGGATCACCGGCTTTGCACGCGACGAAATGCTGGGGAAACCTTTCGTCGGCCTGTTGGGCTCGGACGACGGTGGTCATGGCTTGGCCACCCGCCTCACTGAAGCGCTTTCCGGTCGTGCGCCATCCGACGTGCAAGAGGGCACGATACGGACGCGAGCGGGTAAGTTCCGCGACGTCGTATGGAATTTCGGCTATGCTGGAGCGCACCAGGGCGACGACGTGGTGCTGTTTGCAATCGGCCAAGACCTGACTGAGTCGCGGGCCATGGAAGAGCGCACCCGCCAAGCGGAGAAGCTCGCGGCCATTGGCACGCTGGCTGCCGGCTTGGCGCACGAGATCCGCAACCCGCTCAACGGCGCCCAGTTGCACGTGTCTTTCCTGGAGCGCGCGATCAAGAAAAAGTCGAGTGAGCAGGACATGCTCGAAGCGACTCGGGTGGTGCGCGACGAGATCACGCGCCTAGCCAACCTGGTCACGGAATTCTTGGATTTTGCGCGGCCGAAGCCGCTCCAGCCCAAGGCAGTCAGCCTATTCAAACTGTGCGAACATGCGCGATCGCTGGTCCAGGCACAGGCGGAGTCCGCAGGAGTGTCGTTGTCCTGCGATCTGCCGAGCGTGGATTTAGAGTTCGAGGCCGACCAAGCAAAATTGACACAGGTCCTGCTCAATCTGTTGCAAAACGCAGTCGAATCGACCGGCTCGAGCGGCGGGGGCAGCGTGGTTCTGCGCAGTCGTCGAAGCCCGCGCACGGTGACCATCGAAGTCGAGGACGACGGTCCGGGCTTGCCGTCGCTAGACGCACCGATCTTCGACGCTTTTTTTTCGACCAAGGAGGGGGGGACCGGGCTCGGCCTGGCCATCACCCACCGCATCGTTACTGACCACGGTGGCTCGATCGATGTCTCGAGCAAAGCGGGCAAGACCACATTTCGCGTCAGCTTGCCCTTGAATGACGCACCAGAAAGCACGCCATGAACAAGGCCCGAATCTTAGTCGTCGATGACGAACCCAGCGCTCGCACCGGGCTCAGCAAGTTGCTCCTTCAAGAAGGCTACACGGTAGACACTGCAGCCGACGGTGTGCAGGCCCTGGAAATGGCTGCCGAGTCGCCCCCGGCCTTGATCGTGACCGATCTCAAAATGCCCAATTTGGACGGCATGGGGCTGATGGCCAAGCTTCGCGAGCAGGGCATGGACATCCCGACGATCGTCACGACGGCCTTCGGAGAGGTGTCGGTCGCGGTGCAGGCGATGCGCGCAGGCGCAGAGGACTACCTGACGAAGCCCATCGACTTCGAAGCACTGTTGCTTTCGGTGGAGCGCACTCTGCAGCGGCGCCTGGTCGCTTCCGAAGCGGAGAACCTTCGCCGGCAGCTGCATACACGCGATCAAGTCGGTCTCGAAGGGTTGATCGGGACGAGCCCGGTGATGCAGCGCGTTTATGCCATGACCAAGCAGGTTGCGCCGTCACGAGCGACCGTGCTCATCACCGGTGAGAGCGGCACGGGTAAGGGTGAGTTGGCGCGGGCGGTCCACGCCCTGAGCCCGCGCGCGAAAGCGCCTTTCGTCTCCTTGCATTGCGCGGCGCTGGCCGAGAGCTTGCTGGAGAGCGAGCTATTCGGGCACGAAAAGGGTGCCTTCACCGGCGCGGACAAGCGTCGCGTCGGACGCTTCGAGCAGGCCGACGGCGGCACGCTCTTTCTCGACGAAATCGGGGAAATTCCCGCGGCCACGCAGATCAAGTTGCTGCGCGTGTTGCAGGAGAAGACCTTCGAGCGCGTGGGCGGCAACGAGCCGATCAAGGTCGACGTGCGCGTGGTAGCCGCCACGAACAAGGATCTGACGACCGAAGTTCGCGAACACCGTTTTCGAGAGGATCTGTATTATCGGCTGAACGTGGTCCACATCGACATGCCCGCGCTGCGCCTGCGTGGCTCGGACGTGATCGTGCTCGCGGACCATTTCCTGCGCCGCTTCGCGCGCGAGAATCATCGGCAGATCGACGGTCTGAGCCCGGCTGCTCGCGCGAAGCTGATTGCCCACCGCTGGCCTGGGAACGTGCGCGAACTGGAGAACGCCATGGAGCGCGCGGTCGTCTTCACGGAGGGCGATACCGTGGAGCCGGACGCGCTGCCGTTCGACGGCATGCCGGAGACTACGGACGGCGTGCGCATTCCCGGTGCCAGCATGGCCGAGATCGAAAAATACGCGATCTTGTCCACGCTGGAGGCCGCACAGGGCTCGACCACGCGCGCTGCCGAGATCTTGGACATCAGCGTGCGCACCATTCAATATCGACTTCACGAGTACGGGGTGGTGGTGCCGCGCGGACGCTGACGCCCCGATCAGCCTGGGTCTAGGGGGGCACAGGTTCGGCAGATCCAAGTGTCTGCATGACCCGGCCGCAGGTGATCGCGGCTGTCGCAGTAGACGCAATGAACGTCTTGCATCAGCTCGGGCACCGCGGCTGCCAAATCGGCGCGAGTCAGGATCCCCCAAACTCCTTCTTCGTCGGCCACGACCACGGAGCCCACGCCGTGCGTGATGAGCTGCGCGGTGGCCTCTTGCGCCATGGCCTCGGGACGAACCGTGACCGGTGCGCGGCGGGCAAACTGAGCCACGGTCTGCTCTGGCCGCGCCCCCTCCACGTCGCACGTGCAGACCAGCCCCAGTAGCCCGGACGCATCGACCAATGGAAAGTGATGAATGCCCAGGCTCTCGGCGAGCTGCAACAGCTCGCCGACATGGGTACTCGGATCGAGCGTCACGGCGGGTGTGCTCATCAAGTACGCTACCGGTTCGTATTTGGGGTTCATGAGTGTTCCTCCCGAGCACTGCTGAGTGACAGGCGAGCGGCGCTCGCTGGCATTGCCGATCTGCTTCAGGTCAGCGCGGCAGTGCCTGGTTGGTCGTGGCGGCTATCCTTGCTTTTCGAAACACGCTGCTCGCATTGTTGCCATGGCGGTTCGTGCTCCTCGGCTGTCGACTCGCGATCCGGATAGCAATGCGTGTGCCGCCGCAAATCCGCAATCATCAGCGGTCTTTCGTGGCCGCCGCGCAAACGGTGCGCGCTCCGAGCGGATTCGCGCGCCTTGTGCAGGTCCGCACGCGAGGCACGCTTTTTGAAAGGATTTGGCGAAAGGAGTTGGCGTCATGAGCAAGTCACACCTCAGCCACGGACGTCGAGTCGTCGATTGTGATTCACGGCTCGAGCGCCTGGTCGCTTCCGCGCTCGAGGGGGCCGAGATCGTGAAGATTACCGCGCTCGGAACGGACGTCCCGGAAACGACGGTTACGGCGAAAGACACCGGCTACGGAGCGCCGCTGCGCATCGATGTGCGCCACGAAGGCGAGCTCAAGTCCCTGGTCCTGCACAGCGCGACGCCCAACCCCTTCGGCCACGAGTACCGCGCGAACCGCGCCGAGGAGATGCTGATCGCCGCAGACACGTTCGAGCTCGTGCCCAAGCACACCCGGGTCTTCGACGTGGGCGCATTTCGCGCTGACGACTTCGTTTCACTGCGCGGAACCGGCGAATTCTACCTGCTGACGGAATACGCCGAGGGCCGCCCGTACGCCCACGATCTGCGCCAGATATCGCAGTATGGCAGCTTGCGCCCGGAGGATCTGCATCGGGTGGACGTGCTCGTGCGCTACTTGGTCAACACCCACTCGATCAAGCTTCCGAACGCTAGCCTCTATACACGCTCGATCCGAGATTTGGTTGGTAGCGGTGAAGGGATCTTCGGCATCGTCGATGGCTACCCTGCACACGCAGAGGGTACGTCTCCTGAGCAGCTCGACGCGATCGAATCCTTGTGCCTCGGCTGGCGTTCGCGCCTCAAACATCGTTATCCGAGGCTGGTTCGGATTCATGGCGACTTTCACCCGTTCAACGTGCTGTTCGACGAACGCTCGGAGCTGCGTCTGCTCGACGCCAGTCGCGGTTCGGCGGGCGACGCCGCGGACGACGTGACTGCCATGGCGGTGAACTACTTGTTCTTTGCGCTCGACAAGCCGTCGAGTTGGTCGGCCGCCTTCAAGCCACTTTGGCAGCGATTCTGGACCGAGTACGTCCAGCAATCCCGAGATTCCGCGCTGTTCGAGGTCGTCGCGCCGTTCTTGGCATGGCGTTGCCTGGTGCTCGCCAACCCGGTCTGGTACCCGCATGTCCCAGCTGCTGCGCGGGCAAAGCTGCTACGTTTCGTGGTTCGCTCCTTGCGCGCAACGACCTTCGATCCGGACTCGGCCAACGAGCTTTTCGCTACGGCTGGTTGAGCGCGTGCTGGCTCGCTCGAATCAGGAACTTTGCAGCCGCCCGTTGGGGCGAAATTGCAGCCGCCAGCACGAGCGGCTCGCTTGCTGAGTTGTCCAAGCTCAGCAGATGCGCGTTCGTGCTGGCTACTGCTCGGTCACGGCCACGTGGGCAGCTGACCGCATGTGACTAATGCGCGAGACGTGTGTGCAACAGATCCGAGAAGGCGCGGCAGGCGTCGACGGTGGTGAAGATGCCGACGACCTTGTTGTGCTGCGTGATGACTGCCGAGCCGAGCTTGGTCCTAGCCATGGTCGACACGACCTCATCCAACGCCGCGTCGGGCGAGACCAAATACGGATCTTGCGACATGGCCTCGCCCACCAAGACCTTGTCTGGATCGACGTCCTTCAAGGTTTCGACCATGTTCAAATCGCGATCCGAGACGACGCCGACGATCTTGGACCCGCGCAAGACCGGCAAGTGGCGGATGCGATACTCGCGCATCATGCGGTGCGCGACGGACATCGGCTGATCCTCGCCGATGGTATGCGGACTGGTGGTCATGTACTTTTGGATGGTGGGGATGGCTTTGCTCACTGGATCACCTATAAACGAGGGGGAAATTGGACTCGCCGCCGCTGCGATCGGATTGATGATAGGTGTGCCTGCGGCCGTGACGTTGGCTGTGCTGTTCGCACCAGAAGTCCTTGCCGCCGCTCGCTGCGCGCGCTTTGACGCACTCGGGACAAGGGGGCGCGAGCGGAATTTCGCTCTCGGCCCGCGGCGGCGACGGAATGACGAGCACTGGGCAGCGCGCGTTGCGAACCGTCCCTTCGGCAACGGAGCCGAGCAAGAACCGCTCGAGGCCCTTGCGGTTGTGAGTGCCGACCACGATCAAGTCGGCGCCGATATCGGCCGCCAGCTGGACGATGCCATGCACCGGGGTGTCGACGTGCGCATGCGAGATCACCCGGAACTGCACTGGCGTCTGCGGATAATCGGCTCGAAAGCGCTCGAGCGCTTGATCGACGTGCGCACGCAGCCGCTGGAGCGCCTTTTCCAAGAGCGGTTTCTCGTCCAGCGTCGCGTAGGCCGAAACTGCATCTCCGGGGAAGTCAGTGGTGACCGGTAGCACGGAGATCACGTGAACTTCCGAATTCGCACGCTGCGAGGCTTGCGCGAAGGCTTCTTGTAAGGCACGATCGGCCAGCTCCGAATAGTCCATTCCGACTAGCGAGACGTACGGCTTGTCCATGATCTCATCCTCCGAACAGGCGTAGCTGCATCGCACGTGCCAAGCGCTCGGCGGCGGAAGCGAGCGCACTTTTCCGCGACAAATTCCGGCTTTCCGTGCATGAGCTGCGTTTTGCGCGCAAAACCTGCGCGGACCAATTCCATTTCCCGACGTCCGCTCCCGCGCCTCGACCTGCTCAGCCGAGGGCGAACAGCGCGCGGTCGTCGGGCACGACGCAATCCCAGGCAAAAGAGTCTTTCAAGCGACGTCGGAGCGCGTCGGAGGCACCCGGTTCGCCGTGAGTCACGAACACTCGCTTGGGCGAAAGTTTGCCCTGCGAAAGCCAGGCGCACAGCTCCGCGTAGTCGGCATGAGCCGAGAGTGCCTCTGCCTGAGCGATTTTCGCCCGCACGGGCACGTAGCGCCCGTGGATCTTCAGTTCGTCGCAGCCGTCGGCCAGCGAGCGGCCGCGCGTGCCCGCGCTCTGGTAGCCAACCAGGAGCACGGTGTTGCGTGGGTCTGGGAGGAATCGGGTCAGGTGATGCAAGACCCGGCCACCGGTGGCCATGCCACTCGCCGAAATGATGATCATCGGACCGTTCCCGGCGTCGATCGCCTTCGAGTCATCTGCGGTCTTGGAGAACGTGGCAAGCTCGAACATCGAGCGACATTCTTCGCGCGTCAGGCGGTGTTCTTCTTCGTGCGCGCGGAATACCTGAGTGGCGTCAATCGCCATGGGACTGTCCAAGAACACCGGCAGCTCCGGGATCCGGCGCGCGTTTTTGAGGACATCCAAGATGTGCAGCAGGTGTTGCGCGCGCCCCACGGCGAAGGCCGGGATCACCAACACCCCCGCCTGCTCTGCCGTGCGATTGACGATTCCGGCGATGAACTCGTTCGCGTTCTGCTCGGGGTGCCGCCGGTCGCCGTAGGTCGATTCGATGACCAAATAATCCATGTCGGAGAGCGTTTCCGGGGGCATCATGATGGGATCGCTCGGGCGTCCGACGTCGCCCGAGAAGGTCAAGCGCGTGCTGCCGACTTGGAACGCCGCGCAAGCAGAGCCGACGATATGACCCGCACGCGTGAAGGTCGCGGTCACGTCGCGAGCGACGGAGAAGCGCTGGCCGAACGGCACCGGCTGCAGTCGTTCCAAACAACGCTCGGCTTGCTGCCGGGTGTACAGCGGTTTCGGTACGGCGTGCCGCGAATAGCCAAAGCGGGCCGCGTGCTTGGCCTCTTCCTCTTGCAGGAATCCGGAATCCGGCAGCAAGATTTGCAGCAGGTCGCGCGTGCCGGGCGTGCAATGAACCGGTCCGCGAAAGCCACTCTCGCACAGTCGAGGCAAGTACCCGCTGTGGTCCAGATGCGCGTGCGTGAGCACGACGGCGCTCAAGCTTGCCGGTTCGAAGCCGGGCTCTCGCCAGTTCCGTTCACGCAGCTTCTTGTAGCCTTGAAAGAGACCACAATCGACCAACACGCGCTCGCCGCCGTGTTCCAGCAAGTAGCGTGAGCCCGTGACCGTGCCGGCGGCACCGAAGAAGCCGAGTGACGTATCGGTTCGGAGCTGGGAGATCGATGACTTCTTCACTCCAGCGCTCCGCGCGCTTCGTGCACGGTGAGCACGGGAACTCGCGACATGCGCACGACCTTCTCGGCCACGCTGCCGAGTAACGCGCGCTCGAGCCCGCTCCGGCCGTGAGTTCCCATCACGATCAAATCGGCATTCAGGCGCGTCGCTGCGTCCAGCACTTGTTCCCACGGTGCGCCCTCACACAATAGCGATTTTGCGGCTGGAAAGCGCTGCCTCAGCTCGGCGATGCTCTCCTCCAAACGCGCTGCGGCCGCGCGTTCGATGGGCGTTACGATGTCGACCGGTAAGTACAGACCTGCGGCGTAGGAATAGTTCGGCGGATCCCAGCTGTGCATCAACGTCAATTCAGAGCCGAATTGCTGTGCGATGCGAAGACCCCACTCGAGCGCCTGCCGCGAGCTTTCGCCGAAGTCGGTAGCTACCAGGATCCGAGCGAATGACATCTTGCTCTCCATGGAGCCGAAGGGGAGCAAGAAGTGCGCCGTTCAAGCGGTCAGCTCTTCTGTGATGGACTGCAGGAGAGTAAAGGCGGTGGTGAGCTTGCGAAAGAACGACTGGTCGTGCGGTACGAATAGAAAGCGAGGATGGTGAGACCACAACGCTCTCAGTGCGGTATCCAAAGCGCGAGCTTGCGCCAGGGATTCTCGCCGGATCGGATTGCCGCCTTCGATGCCCAAGCCGGCGACGGCTGCAGTTTCGAAGAAGACGACGGCATCGTAGCGCGCGAGCTCCTGTTCGAGCGTCGTGTTCATGGCTCGAAAGTAGTCGTCGCCGCCATCGGGCCAATAGGCAGCACCATCGATGGTTCCTCGGTCGCACAACAAGATGCGATCGGGATACTGCGCGGCCTGCACGTCCTCCAGGTTGCGCTGCACGTGATAAATCGCCGATTGGGCCGAGCGGCGCGCGTCGAGCTGGAGGGAGCGCGGAAAGCCACCCCCGAACAGAATGGTCGCCGACTCCGGCACGATCACCACCCGAGGACCGAGCTCGCGACGAAACAAGTCGGCTGCCGTCGTCTTTCCGCCGCCGGGGCCACCGCTCAACACGATGCGACAACTGGTTGGGTGAGAAATAGGCGCGCTCAAGCGAGGGGTACTCGGTTAGGCGTCGTCAATGTTTGTACGATTTTGCCGAGGGCTGCGTCGTCGTCTCCGCCGCTGGCCGTGATTTCCGCCAGTTCAGGCGCTTCATACGCTTCGTCTTCTCCGGGCAAGCCGTGCACGTCACCAGTCCCGAATCGGGCGTAGAGTCGCTTGGCATCGCGAACTCGGCACTCGTCGAGCGACGCGGTCATCCAGACCTCGATGAAGCGCGGGGCCCGTGCTCGAACCCGATCGCGATACAGCCTTCGGTGGGCAGTCGCCGGCACGAGCACGATCAAGCCCTGCTCGGCCAGTTCGAGCGCGAGCGCTCCCAGGGTCGAGTAGAAGTCGTCGCGCTCGCTGCTCGAGTACCCGGGCGGTGGCTGGATCAAACCGCGAACTCGGTCGCCGTCGAGCAGGCAACACGGCGAGCATTCACGCAGCAAGCGCGCCCGTACTCGCTGAGCCAGGCGTGACTTGCCGGAAGAGGGCAAGCCCGTGAACCAGACAAT
This sequence comes from Polyangiaceae bacterium, assembly GCA_035688655.1. GTDB lineage: Bacteria > Myxococcota_A > Polyangia > Polyangiales > Polyangiaceae > PMG-095. The sequence goes on from DASSMT010000061.1 coordinate 11,569, forward strand.
CGCTCCGGGCGTAGTAGTTTCTACTGGTTGCGCTGTTACGTCTGTCACGGGCGCGATCTTCCTCACACGAGCTACATCTGGCGCACGCTCTCACGTCCACCCCGGTGGGTGATTGAGCTCAGCTGCGCAGCGCCAGTTTCACGAAGTCACTTTCGGTCAAGATGCCGACGATCTTCTTGCCCTCGACCACGACGAGGCAACCAATCTTGCGCTCCAGCATGATTTTGGCGGCTTCGACCAGCGGCGCCGAGGGGGTGACGGTGATGACCTCGGTCTTCATCGCTTCTTTCAGGACCAAGACCTCCAGCGCTCGATCCTTGGCGTGAGAGCCGTAGCCCAACGCCCGCAGAAGGCCACTGTGGAACAAGTCACGCTGGCTGACGATGCCCGCCAAGGAGCCATCTTCGTCGACGATCGGCAAGTGACGAATCCGCCCGAGCCGCATCACGTCTTCGGCGACGGCGAGCTTTTCGTTGCGGTCGAGGGTCGCAACGTCCGTTGTCATCACGTCTCTGACGAGTAGGTTCTTCGCGTTCATGGTCTCTTCTCCGCCTGGATACTTCGCGTGCATGCTTCGTGCCAGAAGATGCACTGGCCAGGTCAATTCACGCTGAGTCCGAGCTGCGACGAGAGTTTGTGTAGGTCGGGGCCAGAGGCGGGTAAAGTGGGCAGGATTCGCAGCGCATGCTCGCGTAACCAGGAGGGAGCATTCCCCACGGTTTCGACCCGGACGTCGAATCCGAGAAGCCGTTGCCATTCGCGCTCGCGCACTGCCGCGAATTGCTCGAGGCAGGCGAGCGGTTGAGCGGCGAGCACGCAGCCGGCCATGCGCTCGACCAACTCGCTGGCCTCGCTGAGCCCGATGTTCATGCTCTGGCCACCGAAGGGACTCGTGATGTGTGCGGCGTCCCCGGCCAACCAAACCCGGCCGCTGCCGAAGCGACGGGCCAAACGGCGCTCGAAATGCGTGACCGTGCTCCACTCGAGCTCGCTCGGTTGCCAGTCCTGCCAGGGAGCGCGCTCGACGAGCAGGGAGCGCAGCTCATCGAGATCGGGCAGCGTGCTGAACTCCGACGCCAGCTGGAAGCCCCAGCGTCCGCGTCCGCTGGGCAGCGAGAAGGAGACGCTACCCAAGCCACCCTGAAATCCCAAGTTCATCGTGGAGTCGCTGAGCTGCCGTGGCCCTTCGAACATCGCGAACGTTTCGGTCGAGCCAAGGTGCAGATTCTCGATGCCGAGGTTTTCGCGCACGCGTGAGTCGTAGCCATCGGCACCGATCACGAAGTCAGCATCGACCAAGGAAGTCTCGATCGGCTCCCATTCACCGTGGTGAGGTGGGGAGCCGAGCGTGCGCAACTCACGTCGTACCACGCGCGCCTGCACGGTGCTGACATTCGGGGTGATCGACGTTGCCTCACACGGTGAGCGCATGTCGACGTCTTCTTGGCGCAGGGCCTTCAAAAGCAGTTCTTCGAAGGCGTTCTGCGCAATGGTCAGCGCGGGGCGCGAGAGCTCCAAGCTCTTCGTGTGCGCTCCGTCGATGTAGAGCTCGATGCGGTCGATGATCCTGCCCTCCGCAAGCAACCGATCGGACAGGCCGAGCTCGGTCATCAGTCCCAGCGTGGAAGGGTGCAAGATGGATGCATGACCCGGCGCGGTGCTGCGAAAGTTTTGCTCGATGACCATCACCTGCAGGCCCCGCCGCGCCGCGCATAGCGCGGCGAACAACCCGACCGGGCCTCCGCCCACGACGAGAATTTGAGTACGCAAAACGGGCGGTAGGCGATCGCTTTTCGAGTTCATTGACCGACATCGAAACGCAAGAGACGGGCCAAACGGAAGGCCGCGCAGCAAGTGTTCGCGTTGCGCGACGCCCTACGCAATCCCTGCGGCAGAGCCAGTACCGCGCGCAAAAGCTGCGTTTGCGGCTGTGATTTCCGACTTATGCTCACTCTTCGAGGCTGGCCTGCTTCGTGCAACCACCCAATTCGGCAATCGAGCAATCGAACTCCTGCAAGGAGCCAATCCGATGACCATCGTCTGCGGAACCGACTTTTCCGAGGCTGCTGCCCAAGCCGTCCGCGCAGCGGCGAGCATTGCGCGCTGCTTGGACGACAAGCTCGAGCTCGTGCACGTGCTCGGCGATCCCGCCGCCGCTGGCGTGCCCGCGCTCGGGGTCTTCTTCGCACCACTGCAAGAGGTGCTCGGCAACCAGGCGGCCGAGCTGGCGCGCGAGTTTGCGATCAAGGTCGAGCCCATCGTGCTCGAAGGTCCCGCAGATCAACGCTTGGTCGAATTCGCGCGCGGTGAGAACGCGAAGATGATCGTGATTTCTTCGCTCGGCGCTCGGAAGAAAGAGCATCTGCGACTCGGTAGTGTCGCCGAACGCGTGCTGCAGCGTTCGACGATTCCGGTGCTCGTGGTGCGGCAAGCGACTCCAATCGTCGAGTGGGCCGAGGGCAAGCGACGGCTGCGAATTCTCCTCGGCATCGATCTCGGAGAGAGCGCGCGCGCGGCGCTGCGCTGGGTCGAGACACTGCGTCTGGTCAAACCCTGCGACGTGCGAGTGGTTCAGGTCTGTTGGCCCATCGGCGAGCATGCTCGCTTCGAAATCAAAGGCCCAATCTCGCTCGAGGGCCTGCGGCCCGAGCTGCAGGCGCTACTCGAGCGTGATTTGCGCGCCTGGACCGGGACGATTGCGGGCGAGGGCCGGACCACGCTCTCGATCAGCGCTTGCTGGGGGCGCTTCGACGAGCAGCTCGCGCAGCTGGCCGACGAAGACAAGGCGGACTTGCTGGTCGTGGGCACTCATCAGCGCGCCTGGGCCGCGCGGGTTTGGCACGGCTCCATTTCTCGTGGCGTCGTGCAGCGCTCGTCTGGCAACGTCGCCTGCGTGCCGCGCGCGGCTTCGATGACGGCCGAAAAGCAACCGATCACGAACTTTCGCAGCGTGCTCATCCCGACTGATTTTTCGGCCCTGGCCAACCGTGCGCTCAGCGCCGGCTACGGGCTCTTGCCCGACGGCGGCGAAGTGCATCTGGTTCACGTGCTGAGCGGCGAGCGCCGAGAGCCAGCGCCGGACTTGGAAGCCCGCTTGCGTTCATTGGTCCCGATGGGGGCGGAAGCGCGCGGTATCGAAACTCGCACTCACGTCATCGAAGGCAGCGAACCATTTTCGGCGATCGAACACGCAGCCGCGCGTCTCGGCATCGATGTGATTTGCATGTCGACGCACGGGCGCACGGGCGCGGCTCGTCTCCTGCTCGGCTCTCAAGCCGAGGAGGTGGTGCGGCGCGTCCGCCAACCCGTGCTGCTGATCAAGGGCGAAGGCGAGTAGCCCGCTGCGCTGGCGTACGAGACGAACGCTTCGAGGAAGCTCGACTGCGAGCTCGGCTCAAAAGGCGCCAGCTCGTAGGTCTTGCTCGAGGCGATCACTGGCGCGCGCCGACAGCGCCATCGCGGTCAGCACCGGGTTCTTCTCGGGGCCAGTGGTGAAGACGGCCGAGTCGGCCACGACCACGTTGGGGACCCCGTGCACGCGCGAATGAGCGTCGACCACGCCGAGCTGCGGTGATTCATGCATGCGGCAGGTTCCCCCGTAGTGCACCGAGTTGCCGGGGACCTCCACCTTGAATACCTCGAGCTTCGGTTGCCAGCCTGCGCGCTCGAGGCAGCTCAATAGCTCGTCGCGCGCTCGCTCCAATTCGCGCACGGCGCGCTCGGGGTAGCGCAGTGAAAAGGAGAGCGGTGCGCGCGCTGCCGACGCGCTGCGGGCAGTTTGCCGATCCACGGCGACGTAATCTTCGCGAGTCGGGATCATCGTGCCGAACACGCTGAACCCCAGCCGACTCGTCTGTCCGGGGTGGCCTGCGAGCACGGTCTTTGCCATGTGAGAGGCGCTGTTCCATTGCATGCAGGCGGCAGCGTACAGCGGCTCCGATCGCTCGAGCGAGGGGCGCGTGACGTAGCTTGCGGGCGCGAGCGTCACGCGCCGTCCCAAGCTGACCACCACTTTGGCGAGCGGGTGATCGTGCAGATATCGGCCGAGCACGCCGTGCCGATTGCCGAGGCCTTCCGGAAACTCGGTGCTGGTCGATTCGAGCAAGATTTGCGCGCTGTTCACCGCTCCTGCGGCGATCACGACGGCGCGACACGGGATGCGCAGCAAGGCAGAAGTGCGCGTGTCTCGGCAGTGCACCGCAACCACTCGGCGTTCGATGGCGGACCATTCCAGGCTCAGGGCTTGGGTGTCGTAGCGCACGGAGAGTCCGCGGCGCTGCGCAATCGGTTTGAGCAGGCGGGTATATGCGTTGAATGCGGTCGCGGAGCGGGTGAGGATGGTCTCGGAGCCGTAGGCGTAGGGCATGGCGACCAGGTCTCGAGCGTGCTGGGAGACCTCTTGGGCGACCGCCGACCACTCGGGCCCGAGTGACCAGCGATCTCGAAACCTGCCCGCCGGTAGCCTCGGAACATCCGCCACGGCGCCAGCGATGTGCAAGAGCGGCTCGACGCGATCGTACCAGGGCGCCAGATCCGAATAGCCAATCGGCCAGGTGTATTCTATTCCGGCGCGAGCGGCGTCTTCGAAGTCGTCCGGCGAGAAGCGCGGCACGGCGCACGCCCAATGATTCGACAGCCCACCAGGCGCCAACTCTTCGAACAGCTCCGCCGTCGGATCTCCGGTCATCGTCAGATCGGAACGACGCGCGAGCGACGGACGAACCTTGGCCACGGTCAGGCCGCGAACGCGCGCTGTCAGGCCGAGCTTCGCGTGCTCCGAACCTGCTTCGAGCAACAGCGGCTCCCGGCCCGCCTGGCTGAGGATGACCGCCGCGGCAGCGGCCGCGGGTCCAGTTCCAATCACGATCACTCGTTCCCGATCACTCATGGGGCGCGCGTTCAGCGAGGATCGTGCCAGCATCGCAAACGGAAAATCCGGCGCAAGCGCTCATGCCGGTCGGCGCAGAATCTGCGCGGGTCACGCAAACTTCGCGCGAAAGGTGCGCGCCCGCGGGCAGTCTGCGCTGGCATCCGACTTGCTTCGACAGGTCCACAGCCATGCAAACCCACTCCGATTCACACGATTCCGGCACCCGTTACGTATTGACCGACAGCCTGCGCAAGACCTTCGCGGACGAGGGTTACCTGACATTCTACGGAGTCATTTCGAAACCGCAGCTTACGGAGCTGAGCCAGCGGATCGGTGAGGCGTACGACCAGCAGCGGCAAGAGGGGCGTCTGTTCTCCGGCGGCGGAACTCTGAGTGGACACCTCAACTGCTTTCCCGGAGCCGCGTCACGCTTCGTTTACGAGCAGCTGTGCAAATCGGGCATCGTGGAGATCGTGCGCGGTCTGTCGCCTTCGGCAACGCGCGCGCCGAACATCGGGTGCAACCTGAATTTGCCGGGCAGCCACGCACAAAATGAGCACGTGGACGGTTACGCGAGCCAGCCGTTTCTCGTCGTGAACGTGGCTGCGGTCGACACCAACCTCGAGAACGGCGCAATGGAGATCCTGCGCGGCACGCATCGCGCGGAATACAAATATTGGCAGATCCTGATGGAGCGCCCGCAGCGCATCCGCGTGAGCATGCGACCAGGCGACGTGGTCATCCGTACCTCGGCGCTCTGGCATCGCGGCATGCCCAATCGCACCGAGAAGCCGAGGCCGATGCTGGCCTTCACTTGGGAGGACGGCGGCAGCTCTCGCGAAGATCCGTACGACATTCACGGCGGGCAGATCACCTTCTTGCCGAACCGCTTCAAGACCGACCTGACGAGCCGAATTCGCGAGCAAGCGTTCGTGGCCATGCCGGCGCTCGGCACCGCCTATCACGCTGTTCGCTCCTTCTTCTGAGGACCCATGAGATGACGCAGGCGCCACCAGCGGAACACGCGCTTCGCGGTTTGACGACCGCCGAGGCCGCGCGGCGCCTGCTCGCAACCGGGCCCAACGCTCTGGCTCCGCCCAAGCGCGCAGGCTGGTGGAAGCGCCTCTTCAAGCAGTTCAAGAGCGCGCTGATCTATCTATTGCTGTTTGCGCTCGCGGTCGATTTGGTCGGCTGGCTGCGTGCCGGGGCGACGAACCTGCCCGTCGAGGCGTTGGCAGTTGCGGCCGTGTTGCTGCTCAACGCGGGACTCGGATTACTGCAAGAGTACCGCTCCGAGCGCGCACTCGAGGAGCTCGCACGGCTCGGCGCACCGAAGGCCTGGGTGCTGCGAGACGGCGTGTTCGTGCACCTGGACGTGTCATTGCTGGTCGCCGGAGACGTCGTTCGCTTGGAAGCGGGCGATCGGGTGCCCGCAGATGGCAACGCCGAAAACGCGACCTTCATGCGCGTGGACGAGTCACTCCTGACCGGTGAATCGCTGCCGGTCGAGAAGGCCGAGGGCGATGAATTGTTCAGCGGCACGCTGCTCGTGCAGGGCAGCGCCGAGCTGTGCGTGTCGCGTACCGGCCCCGCGAGCGCGATGGGCAAACTCGCGGGCGCCTTGTCCGGGATCGAAACCGGCAAAACCCCGCTCGAACGCAGCATGGACGACTTCGGCTCGACGATCGCGCGCTACGTGGCCGTGCTGACGCTACTGATCGTGGTCGGTGGCCTGTTGGCCGACGGCCTCGGGCGCTTCAACCAGGTGTTGATGTTTGCGGTGGCCTTCGCGGTCGCGATCGTGCCAGAGGGCATGCCCGCGGTGGTCACCTTGGTGCTCTCGTTCGGCGTGCAGCGGATGGCGCGCAGAAACGCGGTCGTGCGCCGGCTGTCGGCCGTGGAGGCGCTGGGCGCCGTGACCGTGATCGCCTCGGACAAGACCGGAACGCTGACGCTCAATCGCATGACGGTTGGAGAGCTGAACGCGAGCGACGAAGACGAGGCGCTGCGCGCGCTTTCGCTGGCGAACGACTCTGATCACGTCAGCAACGCCGGGGATCCGCTCGAGCGTTGCCTCGTGGAATACGTGCAGCATCGTGGCACCGACGTCGCAGCCATCCGCAGCGCACATCCCAGAATTTCGTGCCGCCCGTTCGACGCGCGTTGGAAGTACATGCGCGCGACCGTGGTCATGCCCGCGGGCGAGCTCAAGAGCTACGTGAAGGGAGCGCTCGAAGTCATCCTCGAGCGCGCGACGCTGCCCGACGTCGAGCGGGCGCGCTGGACGCGCCTCGGTCAAGAGGCCGCCGAGCGC
>DASSMT010000072.1:0-25709 GCA_035688655.1 Polyangiaceae bacterium
GGCGTTTTCGACGCTCTTGAATCTGCCTCAAGCCCGCGAGCTCGCCATGGATGAAGAAGGCGCCGAGCGGCTGATGTCGGTTCTGGTTCGGAACGCCGCGCGGAACATGCGCCGCCGCCACCATCGCAAGAAACCCCACGCTGCGCTGGACGAAAAGACCGAGCTTGCAAATGAGCTGCCCGACGCCGAGTCGCTGATCGCCATGGCGGAAGAGCACATCGCTTTGCTCGGCTGCGTCAGTCAGCTCGGTCGCGTTCAACGACACGTCGTTACCTTGCGCGTGCTGGAAGAACTGACGCCCGAAGATACCGCATGCAAGCTCGGACTGACTTCGGGCAACGTTGCAGTGCTTTTACACCGTGCCAAGAAGGCGCTCTACGATTGTATCGAGGCGGACTTCGCCGGCGAAGCCTGACCCCAGCGCCGCTCGCTGAGCCGGCCAGCTCAACCATGAACTCGGGACGGGCTGCTGGCTCGGCCCGTGAGGAAGCCCATGTCTGCGAACCGCGAGCAGTGGGTCGGCGTGTGCTACGCGACCCTCTCCGTGCTGCTATTTGCGAGCTTCACGCTCTTTTCACGCCTGGGGCTGGCGACAGGCTTGAGGCCTGTGGACGTTGCAGCGCTGCGCTTCACGATTGGGGGCGTCCTGCTCAGCCCGGTACTCGTTCGGCGGGGCTTCTCGGCGCTGCGCTGTCGGGATGCGCTCGGCCTCGCTTTCTGCGGAGGATTCGGATTCGCATTCTTCGCTTATGCAGGCTTCTGGCTCGCGCCGGCCGCGCACGGCTCGGTGCTCTTACACGGAACAATCCCGATCTTCACCCAATGCTTGACCCCGTCGGTTGCCGGTGGCCGGCGGCATCGCCGTACCGCGGCCACGCTACTGATTGCGAGCGGGGTTCTAGCGATGGCCTACGACTCGCTCGCCGCGGCGCGCGGTCGTCAGCTCGTCGGTGACGGCGCGTTGCTCGTCGCGTCACTGCTGTGGTCCGCGTACGGCGTGCGTGCCCGGAGCTCGAAGCTTGCTCCGGGGCACGCGGCCGCGCTGGTCGCTGTGCTGTCGATGGCTTGTTTTCTGCCGATCTACGCGCTCATTCCGCACCAGGCGTTGTTCGCGATCGGAGCCGGTCAGCTCCTGCTGCAGGCGGCCGTGCAGGGCGTGCTGGTCGGCGCGCTATCGATCTTCGTGTACACGCGCGCCGTCGCGAGTCTGGGCCCAGCAACGACTTCACTCTTCACAGCTGCGGTTCCCTGTCTGACGACGCTAGCAGCCATTCCTCTCCTGGGCGAAATCCCATCGATCGTGGGGCTTTCGGGAGTGGGGCTGGTCACTTTGGGAATGGCCCTCGGTCTCCGCTCCCCGGCGCTCGTGCGCTGAGGTTCACGTTCGCGGTGCACGAGCTCAGCCCGACCGTGGCTCACGCTCGAGCCGGAAGGCGCTCAGCCATGGCTGCGACGAGGTGATCGATCATCGCTCGTACGGCGGTCGCCGTGAAGCGACCGGCTGGGCTCAGCGCGTAGATCGGCGCCGGCGGCGTGCTGAAGCTTTCGAGCAGCGGCACCAGTTTGCCCGACCTCAGGTCATCGCCGACGAGCCAATCGGCGAGAAGCGCGATCCCGAGCCCATCACGAGCCAGCGCTAGCACGGCCTCGCTGTTGTTCGCGGCGAGCCGGCCGCGCACCGCCACGGGGATTTCGGCTTGTGCTCCTTTCGCGAAACGCCAAATCATCTGCGAGCTCGCGTCCACGTGAAACAGGCACTCGTGTTGCTGGAGATCTTTGGGGCGCTCGGGCGTGCCGTGCTTTTTCAGGTACTTCGGAGCGGCGACCAGTACGCGCCGGCTATCGGCCAGCTTTCTGCCGCGCGCGCTGGTGTCGGTTGGAATGCCGACGCGGATCGCCAGGTCGAAGCCTTCTTCGACCAAGTTCACGTAGCGGTCGTTGAACACCAGAGCGACCTCGACCTGAGCGTGACGTCGAACGAAGGTGGCCGCGGCGGGAACCACGAACAAGCGTCCGAACACGACCGGCACGCTGATGCGGATTCTGCCCTTGGGCTCGGGAGCGCGTTCTTCGAGCTGGCTCTGGAGCTCGTCGTAGGCAGCCACGATTTGACGAGCGCCGTCGAGCAGTTGCTGTCCCGCTTCCGTGACGTGGACCGAGCGCGTCGTGCGCTGCACCAGGCTCACGCCGAACTGCGACTCGAGCTCGGCGATCCACTTGCTGGCGGTCGACTGCTTGATCCCCAACTCGCGAGCAGCGGCCGAGAACGAGCCGCGCTCGACGAGGCGCGTGAACAGTTGCAGAGCGGCGAGTCGGTCCATGTGCCCATTTTGGAATATATCTCTGCAAAGGAAAGGTGGAATCGGATTCCTCTGGAATGAGTACTTCTGCCAGGCGCCGAAGCTCGGCGCTGGCAAAGGAGACTCGCATGACCATGACCAGCTACGACATCGATCCGACCCACACCTACGTTGGTTTCAGCATCCGCCACATGATGGTCACGCAACAGCGCGGCCAGTTTCACGCGGTGAGCGGCAAGCTGGAGCTCAATCGCAGCGATCTCACGAAGAGCCGCGTCGAAGCGGCGATCGACGTGGCTTCGGTGGACACCCATGTTACCCAGCGTGACGAGCACCTGCGCGGCGCGGACTTCTTCGACGTTGCCAATCATCCGCAGATGACGTTCGTCTCGAAGGAGATTCGGCCGCGAGAGGACGGCAGCCTCGACATCGTCGGCGATCTGACGATCCGTGGCATCACCCGCTCGGTGACGCTCGACGTCGAGCCGATCAGCGGCGATTCCAAAGATCCGTTCGGAATGATCAAGGCGGGCACTTCCGCTACGACCAAGATCAGCCGAAAGGATTACGGCTTGGTTTGGAATACGGCGCTCGAGACCGGGGGCGTGGCCGTCGGTGATACCGTGAAGATCACGCTCGATCTCCAGTTCCAACGTAAACCTTGACAGTGACGAGCTCGGTTCGCGTTCGCTCCCGGACTCAGCGGGGAGCGAACGCAATCAGCGCTACGCGCCCTGACATTGCTCGAGGGAAGATTTGCTCGGTGCGCGCTGGAGGCCACGACGCCCGAGTCGCACATACACGAGAACGGCAGACGCCACCGTGACGAGCGCCGCGATCAGCATCGCCACGCGCACGCCGTCCAGGAACGCGGCTCGCGCCTGAGCGATCAGCAGTACGGCGCTTTCGTGGGGCAGGCTTTCAGCGCTGGCCAAGGCGCCGCTCAGCGTTTCGACCCCGGTTCGTGCAACCTCGCCGAGCTCAGCCATGCGCACGCGGTAAAGCGCGCTCGCGATGGTCCCGAGGATGGCGATGCCGAGCGCCCCCCCGAGCTCGCCGCAGGTTTCGGAGAGCGCGGAGGCCGCTCCAGCGCGCTCGGCTGGGGCGGAGCTCACCACCAGATCAGTCACGAGAGTGACCGCGGGTGACGAGCCCAGCGCCATCAGTACGGAGCCGCCGATGAGCGCAGCCAGCGATGATTCGGGCCCGAGCTGAGCAAAGACACCCAGACCGGCGGCTGCGACGAGCAGGCTGCCACAGATCACGTGTGCGGTGGGAAAGCGCTTCACGAGCTGAGGCGCGAGCTGTGAGCCGATGATGAAGCCGCTGGCAGCCGGCAGCATGCACAAGCCCGCAGTGAACTGCGGGAGCCCGTGCACCTGCTGCAGGCACAGGGCGAAGAACAAGAAGCTTCCGAACGTGGCGAACAACGCGCACAGGTTGACCACCAGCGAGGTCGTAAATTCCGGGATCCGGAACAGACCGAGATCCAGCAGGGGCTCTCGCAGCTGGCGCTGCCTGCGAAGGAAGAGAACGCCGGCCGCGATACCGATTAGAACCGAGCCCGTCGCGATCCAGGTCGAGCCACCCAAGGCCGCGCGTTTGATGCCGTAGATGATCGGCAGTACGCTGAAAGCGGACAAAAAAGGGCTGAGCCAGTCGAGCGAGCTGCGATGCTCTGCGCGAAACTCGGGCAGAAGAAAGGGGCCGACGAGGAGCAGCAGCGCCATGACCGGCGCGCCGATCAGGAAGGCGGAGCCCCACCAGAAGCGCTCGAGCAGAAAGCCCCCAGCGACCGGCCCGATGGCGGCCCCTGTCGAGAAGCTGGTCGCCCAAATGCCGATGGCGAACGTTCGCTCTTTCGCATCGGAGAACAGGTTGCGAATCAGCGAGAGAGTCGACGGCGCGAGTGTTGCCCCCGCAATGCCCTGAACCCCACGAGCGACGATCAGCATGGTCGCGCTGGTCGAGAACGCACACAGTACCGATGCCGCGCCGAACCCCGCCGCACCGATCAACAGCAATCGCCGGCGACCGATGCGATCGCCCAGGATGCCCATCGTGATCAAGAAGCCTGCCAGCAAGAAGCCGTAGATGTCGACGACCCAGAGCAATTCCTCGCTCGTCGGCTTCAGCGCGCGACCGAGTGCCGGCAGCGCCAGGTCGAGGACCGTCAAATCCATCGAGTAGAGCATGCAGGGCAGAGCGATCACGGCGAGCCCAAGCCACTCCCGACGGCCGGCCTTGCTTGGATTCGGAGACGCCTCGGAGGGGACCTTGGACGGGCCCTCGGACGGGAGAGATACGTCGCTCATGGTCGTGAGTGCCGAGGCGGCACGAGATGTTACAGACAATCTTTGGTCTTTTGCAGCTCGCCGCGCGAAACCTGCGGTAGGGCTGCGGCATATTGGTGGTGATGGCCGCGAGCGCCGATCTCGAGACGGTCGCCGCGTTGTTGCGCGGCGAGCACGCGGTGTTCACGGCCTTGGTGCGTGCGCATCAGCCGGCATTTCTACGCTTGGCGCAGGCTTGGGTCCGGGATCGGGCGGCCGCTGCGGAGGTCGTCCAGCAGGCCTGGCTTGCTGCGCTCGAATCGCTGACGACTTTCGAGGGGCGCTCTTCTCTGCGGACCTGGCTATTGGGCATCGTGATCAACGTGGCGCGGGCGCATCTCCGTGCACGAGAACGCTGGGTCCCGTGGTCGGCGCTCGTTGCCGAAGAAGCGAGCGATTGCCCCAGCGTCGACGCTGAGCGTTTCTTCAGTGAAGGAGAATGGGCCGGCCATTGGTCGGACTGGCCTACGCCCTTCCCGAGCCCCGAGGATGCCCTCGAACGAGAGCGACTGCGCTGTTTGTTACAGCAGGTGATCAGCGGGCTACCCCCGCTCCAACAGCAGGTGATGGTGCTGTGCGATGTCGAGGGGCTCAGCGGAGAGGAAGCCTGTAACATTTTGGGCATCGCCGGCACTCACCAGCGAGTCCTGTTGCATCGAGCGCGCGCCAGCGCTCGGGCCGGCCTCGAGCGCCATCTTTCCGCGAGCGAACGAGCATGAGCAAAAAGCCGATCGAGCTGCCCTGTCAAAAGGTGGTCGAGCTGGTGAACGACTACCTGGGCCACGCGCTCACAAGCGAGGATCGTGAGGCCTTCCAGCTGCACCTGGAGACGTGCCCGCCATGCACGACCTACCTCGAGCAAATGCAGACGGTCTTGAACCTGGCGCGCTCCCTCGGCACGGCTTCGATGCGGGCGGAGGTGGAACCGCAATTGCTAGCCATCTTCGAGCATTGGCAGGGAAAGAGCACGAGCTGAGCGGCTCGTTCCATGAGGTGAAAGTGATTGCTCGGCTTGCCTTGGCGCGGCGCATCGAAGACGCCGAAACGGTGCTCACGCGAGCCGTCGTGAAAGCGGTGATTGCTTCCGGTCGCGGTCCGCGCGCGTTCCTACGCGAGCTGGGTTCCGGTGTCGCCGCGTACGTTCGCCCCGATTCGCCCATGAACAAGCTGATCGGCGCTGGGCTCGCGGCGCCGATCGCGGACAAAGAGCTCGAAAAGGTCGAGACGCTCATGCGCGCGTGTGAAGAGCCGCTACGCATCGAGCTCTCGACCCTTTCGCCCCCTGAAGTCGAAGTTGAGCTGCGCGCGCGCGGCTACCGGCTGCTCGGGTTCGAAAATGTGCTGGTTCGTTCGCTTGACGAAGCCTTCGGCTCGGCCGAGGCGAACGTGTCGATCGAACGAGTCGGCCCCGAGACGATTGCGCTTTGGAAACGAATCACCATCGACGCCAGCGCGCACTCGGATCACAGCGGTGACTCCGTGGATCAATTCTCCCATGACGTGATCGCCGAGGCCGTGGAAGACTTTCTCCACGTCGAGGGCTTCGAGCGCTACCTGGCGCGGGCGAATGGTGAGCCTGCCGGCGGCGCCAGCTTGCTGATTCACGAGCGGGTCGCGATGCTGGGTGGGTCGGCCACGCTCCCCGAATACCGCTTGCTTGGTGTGCACACCGCATTGATTGCGGCGCGCCTCGCCGAGGCGCGCGTGCGCGGAGCGGAGTTCGCCGTGGTGACGACCGCGCCAGGCTCGCGGTCACAGGCGAACATGATCAAGCGAGGATTCAGAGTGGTCTACGCGCGGTCCATCCTCGTTCGCGATTGAAACTTCAATTCCCGGTCCGTCCGCGCGCGAGCAGCGCGTGCCCATCGCGGTCGCGCACGAACACCGCGCCGGTTTCCGGGGCCCGGCTGATGGCTCGGCCGCCCGTCGCTTCGGCAGCTTCGGCGACGAGCCTGCTCTCGGACGCGCGGACCACGACTTGCCATTGAAAGAGGTCGTTGGCGCGTGCGTCGTGGGGCATGGGGCGGCCACCGCGAGGCGCAAGGTATTGGAGCAATTCGATGCCGGGACCGTGCGACGCACGCAGCGTGGTGATGTGCAGACGCGCGCCAAACACGCCGTTCAGGTGCTCTTGTTCAGGACCATAGTTTTCGCTCTCGCCAGTGACGAGCATGCCGAGCCGAGTGCGATAAAGGGCCAGGCTCTGCTCCGTGTCCGACACCGTGATTGCGGTGTGGTCGATGCCGAGGAAAAGGCACATCTCGGCCGGTGCACGAGCGCAGGTCGTGCGCGTGTGCCAGCGGGGATCGCCCTTTTGCTTGGGAAAATGGATGAGCTCGAGCGTGTGACCGTCGGGATCGGCGAAGTAAAAGGCCTGAATTCCCGCCGCCGCGTGATTCCAGCGCGGTAAGGTCTGCGGCTCGGAAGAGACGTACGCCACGTGTTGGGAGCGGAGCCAGGCGAACGCGCGGTCCATGTCGCTGACCACGATGGCCACGTGCTGAAACCAGAGATCGTTGCCCTTGCTGTCCAGTGGGACGGGCCGCCCGTCAGTAGGCGACAAGTATTGCACGAGCGTCAGCTGCTCTTTGCCGAGTGTGAGCTGCACGCGCCGCACCTGTGCCCTCGCTAGGCCGGTTCGTTGCGTCGCGGAGGTTCCGGACAGCTCTTCCTCAGCGCCGGAAATGAAGCCGAGCGATTCGTAAAACGAACGAGAGCGCGAGAGGTCGCTCACCACCACCTCGACTCCCTCGACGGCGGTGACGAGCGCCGGCGAGGTGTTCGTAGGAGCCTGAGATTCGGCCGAAAGCCGCGGGCTAGAGAGCAGGCTGATCGCGAAGGCGGCGATGGCGCCGCGCAGCGCAGGATGCTGGTGGTAAGCGGACATGTTCGATCACGCCGCCTGCTCGCGCGCGGAGCGATTCTTGGCCAGCGATTCGAGGCAACGAGCGACCAGTGCGGTCCAGCCCGTCTGGTGGCTCGCGCCGACACCGCGTCCGTCCTCTCCGTGAAAGTACTCGTGGAACAGCACGAGCTCCTTGAAATGTGGGTCCTTGGCGTAGCGACTCTCGTCGCCGTGACACGGGCGTTTCCCGTCCGTAGCCGGCAAAAAGATGCTCGATAGGCGCCCCGAAAGCTCGGTCGCGATTTGTCCGAGACTCATGCGGACGCCGGAGCCGGTTGGATACTCCACCTGGAAGGAGTCGCCGTAGTAGTGGTGATAGCGTTCGAGTGCTTCGACGATCAGATAGTTGAGTGGAAACCACACCGGTCCGCGCCAATTCGAGTTGCCGCCGAACAATCCCGTAGTCGAATCACCCGGGCTATATTCGACGCGGTGTTCCATCTCCTGCGCAACGAAGCTGAAAGGCGCTTCGCGGTGCACGCGGCTGAGTGAACGCAGGCCGTGCGGCGACAGAAACTCCTTCTCGTCGAGCAAGATCCGCAGCACACGCTCGAGCCGCTTCCGCGACGGCACGGCAAGCAGGCGATGCCCATCCGCCCCGGACGCGAGCTCCGTGTAGGCGATGTGTTGGGCGAGGTCTTTGCGATTGTCGAGGAACCATTGCATGCGCTTCTTGAAGCCGGGCAACTTGTCGAGCACGCTATCTTCCAGAATCTCGACCGCGATGATCGGCAAGACGCCGACCATCGACCGCGTGCGAAGCGGAATGCTCTGTCCGCCGAGGCTGAGCTGGTCGT
Organism: Polyangiaceae bacterium; assembly: GCA_035688655.1. Taxonomy (GTDB): domain Bacteria; phylum Myxococcota_A; class Polyangia; order Polyangiales; family Polyangiaceae; genus PMG-095. The sequence continues at coordinate 8,336 of DASSMT010000072.1, forward strand.
AATAGAAGCCGTCTTGTTCGTCCCACAATCCCGTGCCGCCGAAGCGATTCATCGAATCGACGATTTGCACGAAATGTTCGAAGAATTTCGAGGCAACGTCCTCGTAAGCAGGGTCACCGTCGGCCAGCTCGAGCGCCATCGACAACATCGTGGCCGAATAGAAAGCCATCCAGGCGGTGCCGTCGGCCTGCTTCAGATGTCCGCCGGTGGGCAGCGGTTGCGAGCGGTCGAAAACCCCGATGTTGTCCAGACCCAAAAAGCCGCCGGCGAACAAGTTGTTCCCCTCGGGATCTTTGCGATTGACCCACCAGGTGAAATTCAAGAGCAACTTCTGGAACGCGCGGGCCAGAAACAAGCGGTCGCGTTCACCGCGCTTGGCGGTCATCTTGTACACGCGCCAGACGGCCCAGGCGTGGACCGGAGGATTGACGTCGGAGAGCGCGAATTCATACGCTGGGATCTGCCCGTTGGGGTGCATGTACCATTCGCGCAAGAACAAGATCAGCTGTTCTTTGGCGAACTCTGGGTCGATGCGCGCAAAGGGCAGCATGTGGAATGCGAGGTCCCAGGCGGCAAACCACGGGTACTCCCACTTATCGGGCATCGAGATGATGTCACGGCAGTAGACGTGCCGAAAGTCATGGTTCCTGCCGTAGTGACGAGAGCCGGGCGGAGTCGGTTGGCCTCGATCGCCATCAAGCCATTCGTTGACTGCGTAGTGGAAGAACTGCTTCGACCAAATCAAGCCTGCATACGCTTGACGCGCGACGGCGCGTTCGGCCGGTTCGGCTGCTTCGGGGATCACGCGAGCGTAAAAATGGTCGGCTTCCTGCTTGCGCTCGCGAAACGTGCGCTCGAAGCCGGCGCCGAACGCTGCGCTGATCAGCTGTCCGCGCCGTCGCAGGCGCGCCTGAATCACGACGTTGCCGTGCGCGGGGACTTCGAGCTCGTACCAAGCCGCGACCTTGGTTCCTTTCTTTTCCGGGTTGGTAGCGTCGAGAACGCCGTCGACCACGCGCCGGTGAAAGGCATCTTTCGTGTATTTCGTCGACGAAGGGACGCCGAACACGCGCTCCGCATTCGTCTCATTTTCGGTGAAGAGGAGCTCGCGTAGGGCGGGAGAAGGCTCGAAAGAGAGCTCGTATTGTCCGAGCTCCGGGTGCAACACATCCACGCCATTGGCGCTCTTTTCGCGCAGTTCCGGGCGCTCGACGGCGTTTTCCCCGCCCCAGCTCCAGGTATTGCGGAACCACAGCGTGGGTAGCACGTGCAGGCGCGCGGCCTGTGCGGAGCGCGACTCGATGGTGATGCGCACCAAGATGTCCTCGGGATCGGCCTTGGCATACTCGACGCTCACGTCGAAGTAGGCGTCTTCGTCGAGCGCTCCGGTATCGATTAGCTCGAGCTCCGGTTCGTGCTTGCCTCGGCGGCGATTTTCTTCCACGAGCCTCGCGTAGGGATAGGCGCGCTGCGGATACTTGTACAGGCCGCGCAAGTACGAAGCCGTGGGCGTCGCGTCGAGGTAGTAATAGAGCTCCTTGACGTCCTCGCCGTGGTTGCCTTCGGGACCGGTCAGACCGAACAGACGCTCTTTGAGAATGGCATCTCGACCGTTCCACAATGCGAGCGCAAAACACACACGCGCTTGGCGATCACTGAACCCGAACAGGCCATCCTCTCCCCAGCGATAGGCGCGGCTGCGCGCATGATCGTGGGGGAAGTAATCCCAGCAATTGCCGTGCTCGGAATAATCTTCGCGCACCGTACCCCATTGGCGCTCCGACAGGTATGCGCCCCAGCGCTTCCAATTCTGGGTGCGGTTCGCGTCCTCGGTCAGACGCGCGGTTTCTGCGTCGTCGCTCTGTCCCGGACGAAGTTCTTTGGTTTCCCAGTGCAGGTGCGGATTCGTGTGTTGTCCCATGGCCTCTTTCAACGCTCGAGACAGGGAGTCGGTTACCGATTGCAAGCATGATTTCGAAACTGGCTAATTCCGGTAACCGAGTGCCGGGAGCCACGTATCGGCTTGTGAGGAGAGCACGATGCGCGACTATTTCAGTGAACAGAGGCCACCTGAGGAAGTCCTTCCGGCGTGCCCGATCGTGAAGAGTTTGAAGGGGCAAAAAGCGCTGGTGACCGGCGCCAACTCGGGTATCGGCAAATCCATTGCCTTGGCGCTCGGTCACGCCGGCGCGGACGTGGTGGTCAACTACGTGTCGCGCGAAGAGGAAGCGCAACGCGTGGTCGCCGAAATCCAGCGCTGCGGGGCGCGCGCCTACGCGCACCGTGCGGATGTGAGCTCGGAGGCGGATGTCGAGCGCATGTTCGGCACGATGATCGCGGAGCTCGGCACGGTCGATATCGTCGTCAACAACGCCGGCCTGCAAAAGGACGCGCCATTTCACGAGCTGAGCGTCGCCGATTGGGACTTTGTGATGAACGTGAATTTGAAGGGCCAATTCCTGTGTTCGCGGGCCGCGGTTCGCGAATTCAAACGGCGCGGCGTCGTCAGAGGAGTCTCCTGCTCGGCGGGTAAAATCATCTGCATCAGCTCGGTGCACGACGTGATCCCGTGGGCCGGCCACGTGAACTACGCCACTTCCAAGGGTGGCATCTCGATGATGATGAAGAGCATCGCGCAGGAGGTCGCGCCACTCGGCATTCGCGTGAACGCCATCTCGCCGGGCGCGGTGCGCACTCCGATCAACATGGACGCCTGGGGCACGCGCGAAGCCTACAACTCACTGATGTCCTTGATTCCGTGCAAGCGCATCGGCGAGCCGATGGAAATCGGCCGCGCTGCGGTCTGGCTCGCGTCCGACGACTCCGACTACATCACCGGCACCACGATCTACGTGGATGGCGGGATGACGCTCTACCCCGGTTTCGAAACAGGCGGCTAGCGCGTGCAGGCGACGGATTCACAGCCGGCAACACTCGCGATCGGGCGTGGCGCCCTTCGCGTGTACGCCATGGACGGCGCGCTGCTCGCTCTGTTCATGGTCTCCGCGTGTCTGAGCGTCGTGCTCTTGGAGCACCCGAGCTCGCCCCTGAGACAGCAGATCGATTCCGACTTCGTGCGGCGCGCACTGATCGGAGTCGCAATGGGGCTCACGGCACTGGCGCTCATCTACAGTCCCTGGGGCAAACGCTCGGGCGCCTTCATGAACCCGGCGCTGATCCTGTGCTTGCTACGGCTCGGCAAGCTCGAACCGAAGGATGCTCTCGGTTACTCCGTTGCTCAGTTCCTGGGTGCGGCGCTGGGGGTTTTCAGCTGCGATTGCTTCTTTCACCCGTGGCTCAGCCATCCCGCAGTGAATTACGTGGTGACAGCGCCTGGAGCGCGTGGCGCCGTCGTCGCCTGGCTGGCCGAGTCGAGCATCGGCTTCGTGATGCTGACTACCACGATGACGGTGAATCGTGTGCCTCGTTTGGCGCCGCGCACGGGCGTATTCGCGGCGGCCCTGGTGGCCCTGTTCATCACTTTCGAAGCGCCGCTCTCGGGCATGAGCCTGAACCCGGCACGCAGCTTCGGCTCGGCGCTGCTCGCCCATTCTTTTCATGACTTCTGGATTTATCTGAGTGCGCCGGTGTGCGGGATGTTGCTCGGCGTGGAACTTCAAACCCGGCTTACTGCTCGTCACTCGCGGCTGTGCGGGAAGCTCAATCACAGCGAGACCGTCGCTTGCTTCGTACGTTGCAAGTGTCTCGACCCAACGGAGTAATCAATCATGACTCAGGCCTCGACTCACTACGATGTGATCGTCATCGGATCCGGTGCCGGCGGTGGCACTCTCGTCCACCGCTTGGCGGCCTCCGGCAAGAAGATCCTGTTGCTCGAACGCGGCGACTACGTGCGTCGCGAGCCCGAGAACTGGAGCACCAAGGCCGTCAATCAAGAGGCCCGCTATCACACGAAAGAGGTGTGGAGAGACAAGTCCGGGGAGGCGTTGCATCCGCACACGAACTACTTCGTCGGCGGCAATACCAAGTTCTATGGGGCCGCGTTATTCCGCTTTCGCCGTGAAGACTTCGCCGAAATCAGACACCATGGTGGTCTCTCGCCAGCCTGGCCCATCAGCTATGACGAGCTCGAGCCGTACTACGGACAGGCCGAGGCCCTGTACCACGTGCACGGCAACCGCGGTGAGGACCCCAGCGAGCCTAACGCGAGCTCGCCCTACCCGTTCCCCGCGGTCAGCCACGAGCCGCGCATCCAGCAACTGAGCGACGACTTGGCGGCGTTTGGCTGCAAGCCTTTTCACGTGCCACTCGGAGTCAAGCTCGACGAGCGGAACCCGCGCAAGAGTCCCTGCATCCGCTGCGCGACTTGCGATGGCCATCCGTGCCTGATCAACGCCAAGAGCGACGCGCAGACCTGCGCGATCGAGCCCGCGCTCGAGTTCTCGAACGTGACCCTGCTCACCAACGCCTACGTGGAAAAGCTCGCGACCAGCAGCTCCGGGCGCGAAGTCACGACTGTGCGCGTGATTCGCAACGGCGAGCTCGAAACCTATAGCGCGGACATCGTCGTGGTCGCGTGTGGCGCGATCAACTCGGCCGCGTTGCTCTTGCGTTCTGCGAGCAGCAAGCATCCGCGTGGGCTCGCGAACGGCTCCGATCTGGTTGGTCGCCACTACATGGGTCACGTCAACTCCGTGATGATGGCCATCTCCAAGTGTCCGAATCCCACCGTTTTCCAGAAGACGCTCGCCCTCAACGACTTCTATTTCGGCTGCGAAGACTGGCCTTACCCGATGGGTCACATCAGCTTCGTCGGCAAGCTCGATGCCGACACGTTGCGCGCGGGCGCCCCGGCAATTGCACCAGGCTGGACGCTCGATCTGATGGCTCGCCACTCACTCGATTTCTGGCTCACGAGCGAAGATCTGCCGGATCCCGAAAATCGGGTCACGCTCGACCGCGACGGTCAAATCGTGCTGAGCTACCGCCCGAACAACCAAGAGGGCCATCGGCGGCTGATCGCCAAGCTCAAGGATTTACTGCTGCGCAGCACGCGCTGCGCCGTGCATGGGCGCGAGTGTCATCAAGGCTTGTTCTCTCGCAATTTGTACGCCGCGCAGCGGATTCCCCTCGCCGGTGTGGCGCATCAAAATGGCACGATTGTCTTCGGGAACGACCCCAAAACGTCGGTGCTGGACAAGCACTGTCGCGCGCACGAAGTGAGCAATCTCTACGTCGTCGACGGTAGCTTTTTCCCGTCCAGCGCCGCGGTGAACCCGGCGCTCACGATCATGGCCAACGCTTTGCGAGTGGGTGACCACCTCGCGCAGCGCCTCGGCTGAGGCGCCGTAACCGCCGTGGTGCGGACCACGTACACCGAGCATGAGCAAAGCAAATATCGTGTTCGGCGCGAGTGTGCTCGCTTTCGCGTTGCAGCTGAGTTGCTCCGAAGCCTTCGATACGCCTCGAGCGGTGGAGGCGGGCAGCGCTGGCGCAGCGACCGGCGCGACCGCGGACGGCGGTGCGTCAGGCACTGTCCCGGCGTCTCCATCCGGTGCCGCGGGCTCGGGCGAACCGAGGGTGTTGGAAGCCCCGGACGACGCACCGGCCCTGCTTTCCTTCCTGGAAGCGCAGCAATACGCCGAGTGGCCGAAGGAAGCCGAAACGCATCCATCGGCGGGTCCGCACGGTGAGCGAGTGCGCGTTTACTACAGCCCCAGCGCCGCCAGGGCACTGAAGGGCGGCGCTTCGAGCCTGCCGGCGGGTGCAGCCTCGGTGAAGGAACTCACCACGAGCGACGGGACGCTGTCTGGCTATTCGGTGTGGGTGAAGGTGCAAGAAGCGAGCGACGGCGGCAATGGCTTTTTCTGGTACGAGCGCGTCCGGCGTCCGGATGGCAGCGACGCCGTGTATGGGAACGCGCGCGGCAGCAGCGTTTGCGTCGGTTGTCACAGTGCCGGCCAGGATTATTCGCTGTCGACGTTGCCATTCGAATAGCCAACGCTCGCCGAAGCGCCGATGACCGAGTGGCCCGCTCTCGTCGTCGCGAAGGCGACGTTCTCTGGCGAGGTTTCCGGGCCGAGCGTACAATGGCTTGGATGGGTGGTACCTCCGAGCGCGAAGAACAGGGGTTCGAAGCGGAGCTCGATCCTCGGCTGGTCGCTTTCTGGCGCGCCGCGCAGAACGTGGAGTGGGCCGACGAGCTCGATGAGAGTGCGCAGGCAAAAGCGCTTCTGCTGACCGTCGGTGAAGAGCGAGCCGAGCTCGTTGGTCAGAGCCTCGTGCTCTTGCAGCGAGCGCACGCCGGTGGGAAATACTGGGTGCCGCACTTCGTCGCCGGGCTGATTCGCAAGCTCGCCGTCAAGGGCTTGCCCTACTCGGAGTCGGTGCTGCTCGCGCTCGTGCAGTGTGCTCGCCGCTACCCGGCGAATGTGCGAAAGCTCACGCTGGCCATCCTCGAACAAAAGTTTGCGGACCGAGCTGGCGCTCGTTCCAGCGCGACTCTTCAGCGAGCTGATGCGCGATGTCGATCTCGCAGCGCAGTACAAAGGACATCAGCATGAGTGCACGCATCACCATCGTCGATGAGAGCGCCTCCGGCAAGGTCCTCCATGAGTTCTTCCTGGAGCTCCTGGGCGAGACGATCAGCGCTCGGCAGGTGATCGAACAGCGGGTCAAAGCCGAGGTCGATCGCTGCAACAGCGGCTCGCGCACGGGGGTATTTCAGGGCTTGGTGCAGCCCACGGATACGGAGGTCGCGCTCAACGGCTACGCTCTGCGGCAGGCCAAGCTGCTGGATGCCGATGCCCAGTGCTCGATGGCGCTGCGGGCGTTCGAGAGCAACGGTTTCTTGCTCTTGGTGGGCGAGCGTCAGATCGAGAGTCTCGATGAGCTGATCCCGCTGACAGCTGAGACGCGCGTTTCCTTCGTGAAGCTCGTGCCCCTCGTGGGAGGGTAGAACGGGAGGCCGAGGCGCATCGGTGCCTCGGCGCGATTTCGGCGGCGCACGCTTCAGCTGACGATTTCCTTCAACGCCGCGCGCAGGATTTCGTACGCGCGAAAGGCTCGCAGCTTCAGCGCACCCTCGCTGATGCCCACGAGCTGGGCGGCGGTGGCGACGCTCATGCCTTCATAGCGAATGAGCACGAAGGCTTCGCGATTGGCAACCGGCATCGCCGCCAATGCTTGGCTCACGATGGTCGCGCTTTGTTGCGCGGCGACCGTTGCCTCGGCGTTGACATCCGGGCCAGTCGCGACGTCGATGGTCGTCACATCCACCGCTCTTCGTGACAGTCGGGTCTTTTTGGCGCGTGCCTGGCTCATGAAGCAATTGCGGCCGATGGCAAACGCCCACGGGACGACCGCCGAGCCACGAGCGAAGGAGCCGCGCGAGCGGTGGATGCGCAGGAACGTCTCTTGAGTCAAATCATCGGCGAGCTCACGCGAGCCGGAAAGTCGGAGTAAGAACGCGCGCAGCCGCGGCGTGAGACCGCGCGCGAGCTCGTCGAACGCAGCGTCTTCGCCGTCGGCATAGCGATCCATGGCGCGGTCCAGCGGATCGGCGACCGCCGGTCGATCGTCGAGGGAGCCCTCGCGCCTGCTGCCGCTGCGAAGCGCAACTGGTGAGAGCTGTTCGTTGGTCACGACGCTTTGCACTCCAGCAGACTGGTCAAGAGCGGCGAGCAATCGACGAGCTTCACGCCCCGCTCCTCCAGCCGCAGCAAGAGTGATAGAGCCTCCGAATCGGCAAACTCCACGCCGGCCAGATCCAGTTCCAAGCCCGTTGATTGCTGTTGCGCGAGCTCGACTTCGACCTGAAGCACTTCGACCCAGTCGCCCACGAGGCGCCCTTCCACCCTCAGGCAGGGCGCGCCGTGGCGCAGGGAGAGCGGTGAAATACGCAGCATGTTCGCACCTACAGCAACCTCCGTGCCACGGGTCCCGCGAGCCGCTGTAGCTCACATTCGAGCCGAATTAGGCTGCAAACGGGATCGGCGCGGAGCCCCACGGCGCCCATCGCGGGCAACGACGAAGCGCCCCACGAGATGTCGTGGGCGTGGCCACGACCGGCGGTGGTCACCCGCAGCGCGTGGAACGGCCCCGTTCCTGGCAAGGTCGCTTGGAGCAGCGCAGTTCAGCGTTGGCGAGCGGCGCGCGTGATGCCCAAGCGCTTCATGCGGCTGCGCGCGGTGCTGGGGGTCAGGTTGAGCAGTCGGGCCGCACCCTGCGCGCCCTCCAGGACCCAGCCGGTGCGCTCCAGCGCGGCCAGGATGTGCCGCCTCTCGACTTCTTCGAGTAAGCTCGATGCTGACTCGGGATTGCCGCCGTTGGTCGCGTCGAGCATGCTGTCGGTTGCGGGAGTGCGCTCGCTCCGTGGGGCCGAGCTGGGCGTTGACGCAGGCGGGATTGGCTCCGCGACGCCGAGCAGGCGCGTGTCGAGCTCCAAGAGCGGCCCGGACGACAGCACCACCCCGCGCTCGATGACATTTTCCAGCTCACGCACGTTCCCCGGCCAGTCGTAGCGCTTCAGGTGCTCGAGCGTCGTGGTGGCGATGCCGCGCACGGCCTTGCCAGATTTCTTGGCGCAACGCTGCAAGAAGTACATGGCCAATTGGTTGATGTCCGCGCGGCGCTCGCGGAGAGCGGGCACGCGCAAGGGGATCACGTTCAAGCGGTAGTAGAGATCGGCGCGGAAACGGCCCTCGGCAATCGCCTGCTCCAGATTGCGGTTCGTGGCGGCGAGCACGCGCACGTTCACGCGGACCGTTTCATTGCTACCGACCGGCTCGAATTCCTGTTCCTGCAAGGCGCGCAGGAGCTTGACCTGGGTCTCGAGCGGTAGTTCACCGATTTCGTCGAGGAAGAGCGTGCCGCCGTCAGCCAGCTCGAAACGCCCGACGCGATTTTGCAGCGCGCCCGTGAAGGCTCCCTTGTGGTGCCCAAACAGCTCACTTTCGACCAGCCCAGCAGAGATGGCGCCGCAGTTCACTTTGACGAGCGGGCGATCACGGCGCGAGCTTCGAGCGTGCAGTGCCCGGGCAATGAGCTCCTTGCCGGTCCCGGTCTCACCGACGATGAGCACGGTCGAATCACTGCCTGCGACGACTTCGATCTCCTGCACGAGGCGCTGCCACGGGGCGCTCTGGCCGATCAGTTGTTCGAAGTTGTACTGGTCTCGGATCTCTTCTTGGAGGTAGATGTTTTCGGCCTGCAAGCGATCTCGGAGGCGTTGCACCTCCGACATCGCCTCGCGCAACGCGCGATCGGAACGAACCCGCGCGAGCTCGGCGCAGCCCCGAGCAGCAAAGATCTGCAAGATCGCGAGCTGCTCCGGCGTGGGCTCGAGCGGCTCCGTGTGCAGCACGGCAATGTGGCCGAGCACCGTCCCGGTCGCATCGCGCATCGGCACGCCGATATAGCTGTCCGCGCCAATTTGCTGGAGCCAGACGTCGTCGGGGTACAGGCGCTGGATGTTCGTGGGCGTCGAACAGACGTGACCTGCGGCGACGCGTTGGCACGGGGTACCTGGAAAGCGATAGCTGAAGCCTTCGCCGAACCCGGTGCCCTCCCAATATGCGAGCGACCGTGACTCGAGCTCGTTCAGCGTCTCTGCAGCGAACGCATAGCGCGCGCCGAGCGCGAGCGCCGCGTGTTTGGCCAGCGAACGGAAGAATTCATCGCCGGTGGCCGCAGCGGTGCCTTCGGCGAGGGCTCGCAGGACATTCGAGACAGGCGCAGATCCGGACATGACCTACGTCACGCTCGAGTGCGATACGCAAGCGTGACCGCCCCCAGTATCGTGGCAACGACGACCGGCAGTCCATGCCCTAGTAGCAAATGCAGCGGAGCGACGTTCGGGCAGTGCAAATTCATGGTGGTACCAGCGAACAGCCCGGCCGCGGCCCCGACCAGCGCGCTTTTGATCCGCACGCCGCTGGCAAACGCGCCGGGCAAAGTGAGCGCGGCGCACAGCAGCGGCACGGCTGTCCAGGCGACCGTGATGTCGAAACACACCAACATTCCGAGCAACGACGACTCGTCCCGCTCGGCCGGCCGCGGCATGGGCGCTCCGAAAGCGATCAAGCAGAACGCGAGCGGACCGAGCAGCGAAAGTCCGCTGAGCAGGCCGATCTTCAAGCCGAGCCCATGCTTCCCATACGAGAGTGCCGCGAACAGCGAGGCCACGGCCACCAGGAATGGCACCAGGATCTGCGCCGCGACATACAGCGCCGGCAGGCCATGAAAGTCGCTGCGGACGCCGTAGACTGCGAGGTGTGTCAACAGCCAGGCCGCGCTGCCCGTGAGCGCAGCCAGGCGGCGCTTGCGAGTCGTTTGGCGCGTTGCCGATGCTCCGAACTCCGGTAAGCGCAGAGCTGCGGGCGAGGGCGAGGTTGGGCCGGGCTCCGGGATTTCCGCAAAAAGGGCAGTCGAGTCTGGTTCGGGCGGGCTAGTCACGGGGCTCGAAGTCGACCTACGCCAGTACCTCGGCATGGTTTCGAACATTTTCTCGATTGTGCTCCGCCGAGCGCTGGCGCGCTGAATCAGACCCACAAAATGCGTGAAGGCAGCCACGTTTTTCGTTGGCCGCCTTCGCCGCTGGTTTCAATCGGCTGGCTCAGCCCTTGCAGCCACCCTGGCCCTTGCAGGCATTTTGACCCTTACAGCCGTGCTTGTCCGTTTTGCAGCCGCCTTGCCCCTTGCAGCCGTTCTGTCCCTTGCAAGCGTGCTTGCCGCCCTTGGAGTCGTCGAGCTGCTGCACATCGCTCATGCGAGCCGCCGCGGGTGAGGTGAGGGAGTCATTCAGGGGGGCGGCGCCCGAGACGATTCCAGAGACTGCTGCTGCCATCAAGATCGAGATCATGGTCGTTGTTCCTTCTTTTACGTGATTGTTCTTGTGCGTGAATGTTCGAGTGAATACGGGTCGTGGTGATTGCCGTGACGAAAGTCGGGTCAGACGGCCTTGGCCGAGAGCTCGGCGTCCAGGCTGCGGGACGTGTCTTGCCCGCGATTGCGGCCGAAAAGCACGCGATCGAGTGACACTTTTCCTGGACCCGCGAACGCCAACCAAAGCAGGAGCGCGAAGTAGGTCCATTCGACGAGTCCGAACAGATCCGGCAAGCCGTGCACATTTTCGCGCTGTGCGGTCAGGATTGCGACCGCCATCGAGGCCATCAAGGGCAATGCCGCGAGCCGCGTGCCGAGGCCAATCAGCAACAGGGCACCGCCGAACAGCTCGATGAACGAGACCATCGGCGCTTGAATTCCGGGAAACGGAATACCGAGCTCACTGAAGAACGCCGTCACTTTGCCCAGGTCGTGAACCTTGCCCCAGCCCGTGCTCACGAAGAGCACGCCGAGCGTGATGCGTGCCACCAGGGGTCCCAGCCAATCGAGCCTTTGAGTCATGCTGAGCGCACGAACGCGCGCATTCGAGATGAATGAAGTAGTAGTCACGGCAAAGCTCCTTGTCCTCGGCCCGACGCGGGCCATCAGTGCCTGACAGAGCAAGTTACGTCGGGGGCTTGCTGCGGTTACCGAAACTCGGCCGAGGTTCGAAAAAACCTCCGATTCCAGGGCGATCGTTCGAGCATGGCCCGCCGTAACCGAATCCCCGCGGCCGGCGTACGGCCGAAAAATCATGCGCCGAACCAACGCCTACGTGCTCCGAAACCTGGGTCTGTCCAAGAAGCTGGCCGCGTCGATCGGACTCTCGAGCGGTCTGTTGTTGTTCCTCTCTGGCTGGGTCATCTCGGTCGTCGCCGTCAACTGGGGTTTCAGCTGGATGACAGTCGTGGATTGGGGGATCCGCCTGGCGATGCTGCACAGCGACCTGCGTTGGTTGCTGTTCGTAGCGCACGTGCTGTCACTCGGCTTGCTCTTGCCACTCAGCATGCTGCTGGTGCAACGCATGCCGCTGCCTCGGCTCACGCGGCGAGCTCTGTTCGTGGTAGCGATGCTACTTGCCGGGCTCGATCTGAGCGCGTGGCTGCTGTTGCCGTTCTTCGCGTTCGCGCAGGCGATGCTCGGCGCAATCGTACTCGCGCAGACTGGCCTGCTCGGATACCTGGTGGGCGCTCCACTCCGCGCCATGTGGCAGTCCCGGAATTGGCGAGAGCCCGATCGGCCCGTGCGCGTGGTAGTGGTCGGCGGCGGATTTGCCGGGCTCGACAGCGCTCTCGGGCTCGATCGCGTGCTCGGCTGGAGCGACAAACTCGAACTGACGCTGATTGATCGCAAGAATTACTTCTTGTTCCCGCCGCTCTTGCCCAGCGTTTCCGTGGGGGCGATCGAAACGCGTCAGGTCACCTACCCATTCCGTCGCATCTTCGAGGCCACCAACATCGTCTTCAAGAAAGAGACCGTTGAACGCATCGATCTCGAGCGCAAGCTGATCATCTCCAAAGTGGACATTGCGGCCGACGCCGAAGGCGGCGCGCTCCGTGTTCGTCACGACGAGACCCCGTTCGATTACCTGGTGCTCGCGCCGGGCTCGACGACGCAAACCTTCAATACGCCGGGCTGCGAGCACGCGTTCTTCATGCGTGAACTGGAGGATGCGATCGCGCTGCGCAATCACATCATCGACTGTCTCGAGACCGCTGCACGTGAATCGAATCGCGAGCTCGTTCGAGAGATGCTCTGCTTCGTGGTGATCGGCGCGGGACCGACTGGCGTAGAAGTGGCGTCTGAAGTGCGGGATTTGATCGACAAGGTGCTATTGCCGCGTTACCCCGAAATCGAGCCCGCCGCGATTGACGTGGTGCTCATCGACACGGGAGAGCGCGTGCTTCCCGGCTGGAACCCAGCCGTTGCGACCAGCGCAGAACAGCAACTCTCGCGTTTGGGGGTGCGCGTGCTGCACCAAGCGCGCGTCGCGGAGATCAGTACGGATTGGGTCAAACTCAAAGACGGCACGATACTCCGCGCGCGCACCGCGTGTTGGTGCGCCGGAGTCGCCGCCGCGCCGCTGATGGCACGCACGGGTCTGCCGCTGGATCGTGCCGGGCGCGTGACGGTGGAGGCCGATTGCCGAGTTGCTGGCCACCCGAACGTGTTCGTGCTCGGCGACGCCGCCACCTTTCCGGGCAAAGATGGCCGCCCACTGCCGCCTCTCGGTCAGGTCGCATTTCAGCAAGGCGCTCGCACCGCGAAGAACCTCGTGCGTTTGCTGCGCGGGCAAGCGACTCGCCCCTTCGAGTACTTCGACTTCGGGCAGCTCGTCAGCGTGGGGCACCAATTCGCGGCAGTGCGCCTGCTCGGTGTTCGGCTCTCGGGCTTTCTGGCCTGGTTCGTGTGGCGTACGCTGTATCTCGGTAAGTTGGTGGGTTTCGGCAACAAGATCCGGGTCATGCTCGATTGGACCTTGGACTTGTTCGTGGAGCGTTCGAGCTCACAAATTCACGCGACGCGCGCCAAGCTCGAGGCGGCTGCAGTGCACGAGGATCACGAGCTGAAGCACGAGCCTGCGCACGAGCCTGCGCGGGAATCGGATGCGCCCCGCGCCTTCCCGCGCGCGGTCGACGTCGCTGCGCGGGCAGCGGGTTCCTGAGAAACCGCAGCGAACTTTTCGAGTACTGGGTGTGCCTGAGCGACCGAGCGCTCGGCGTGATGAAGAACGGGGGCGAGCAAGCAGTGCTTTGTCCGCCGTTCAGGAGGAATGCATGAACACGTTTCGCAAACTGAGAAATTACGCGAAATTCACGAACCTAGCGCTGTGCGCGCTCGCATTGTCGCTCGTGTCCGGGTGCCAAAGCGAGATCGCGGAGGATCACGAGCCCACGATCGCGACCGAGGCCGAAGCACTAGGCAACAGCGCCGCGCAGCTTCGCCAATTCATTGCGAGCCAGGTAGGTGGGCTCGACAAATTGACGGTGCCGGTAAATGACGCAGCCATCCCGCTGCCGCCGGAAGATCCCGAACGCCCGGGCCGCTATCGGACGACCGAAGCCAAGCGCTACCTGGGAAAGCTGCTGTTTCACGACCCGGTTCGTACTGCGCGCATCAACATCAACAAGAACGTGAATCCGCCCATCAGGACCGGCGAACCGCGGGATTTGCCCGAGGGAACCGCATTCGGCGGAACGGTGTCGGCTTCGAATCCGAACATCCAGAGAGTCGTCGAAGTGACCAAAAGTACCGGCTCGTGCGGCAGCTGCCACCTGGGTGAAGCTGCAGGCAAAGCGGGCACCGTGCTGAACTTCAACATGGGCGGTGAAGGTCGCGGCTACACCGACGAGGACGGAAACTACGTCATCCGCCGCCGCGTTCAACGCGACCTGATCCCGCGCCCGAACGCCTATTTGCCTCGGGTCAAGCTGTTCGAGGGTGATACGGGGGTCGATGCGCTGCCGACGCTGACCGACATCTACAAGGTCGGTGGTGTGCTGGAGGTCGCGACTCCCGCACGACAGAAGGCCGACCCCCTGGCGCAAGCGTTGCTGGCCACCGGGCGCCTCGACCAGGTCGATAGCGTGGGGCGTCAGTCCCCTTCGATGGTCGGCTTTGCGTTCAACAACCGACTTCTCTTCGGCGGCTTCGCCGGCGAATCGAACTCCTTGCCCGGGGGGCTCAATCCGTTGAACGATCCAGCCCAGGAAAACCTGACGCTGCTCTTGCTCGACGCGCACCGGATGCTCGACTTCGAGTCCGCAGAATTGCAAAAAATCCCGGCTTTCGTCGAGCTCTTCCGGCAAGCATTCCCGGAGGAGGCCAGCGACTACGACGCCTGCCGAAAAGCCGCCCCAAGTGGCGGTTGCCAGCAAGCGCTGGACAAGCTCGTGAACGACCAGACCGTGTTGCGCGCCACGGCTACCTTTCTGCGCACTGCAGTCACGCGGAACACTCCTTTCGATCGCTTCTTGGCCGGCAAGGACTCGCTGTCCCCGCGCCAGCGGCGCGGCGCCCGGCTCTTCTTCACCAAGGCGGAGCAAGGCGGTGCAGGTTGTTTCAGTTGCCACAGCGGGCCGATGCTCAACAAGCAGCCGAATGATCCGGACGTCACCGGCATCGGGCAGTTCGTGGAAGAAAACTTCTTCAACATTGGCATCGGCGATCACCCGCTGCAGGTGTTGAACGCGCTGCAGAGGGGACACCTCGAGTTCGATCGCCAGGGCAACCCGTTGCCCCATGGCGAAGACACCGGTCGGCAAGAGATCACGCACGACCCGGACCACGCCTACAAGTTTCGCAGCTTGACTCTGCGGCAACTCAAGGACGCGCGCACCTTCTTCCACAACGGCTCGTTTTCCGACATCCGAGAAGTGGTGCGCTACTTCAACGAAGGCATCGCCCAGGACGGACTGTTCGCCGGCCGGGCCAAGACACTGGAGCCTCGCTTCACCAATCCGCGCGGGAAATACACGGCACGGGGCCTCGGCCTGAGCGACGACCAGATCGATGCCGTCAGCGATTTCCTGGAAAATGGCCTGTACGATCCTGGTTTCGCCGGGGTTTTCCAGCCGAACGAAGCCGACCTGAGCTATTCGAAGAACCACCCGGAGCTCGTGGCGCTGGGCGCGAAGGACGGACAATTGCTCAGCGGTCGCGCGATAGACAATGACGACCCGCTGTCGCGTCGCGACCAGGGCCTCGAGTTCCTCGACGTCACGAAGCAGGTTCGCCTCGAGCTGACCGACAGCGATCACTCGCGCTCCAAGGCCGAAGACGTCTATCAGCTCAGCAACGTGAGCGACACGGTCGTCGACACTCACCTGTTGATCATCGTTCGCGGCCTACCGGCGCGAGCGCGGCTAGAGAATGCGAGTGGCACGACGCATGCTGGCGACCCTTACATTCGCGTGTTCCTGCCGGGCGGCGTGCTCCAGCCGGGCCAGCGAATCAAGCAGCGCTTCGTGTTCAGCGGTGTCGGCCAGTATCGACCTCGGGCCGAACGGATCACGCTGTTGTCCGGGCAGGGCGAGCCCTAGCAATAAGGCCGCCGAGCGGAGGACCAGGCCAGGAGTGTTCGCACTCCTGGCCTTTTGCTCGCATGCTAAGCAGGCTTTTCGGGGCGCTTGACGCCGAGCCGCTGCATCCGGCTACGTAGCGTGCTGGGGCGAATCCCGAGCAGCTTGGCCGCGCCGTGCTCCCCTTCGATCGTCCAATTGGTCGTGGCCAGCACGGCCTCGATGTGGCGTCGCCCGGCTTCTTGCAGCGAGCCGAGGTCCTCGGTTTCCGCGGTACTCCGCTGCAAGTGGTTTTTCGCGCTGCGGGCCTCGGTTTCTTTACTCGAGGCGGGCGTGCCGGCTGTCTCTCCGCTGCTGCCAGGCGGCGTGGCCGCTCGCAGCTCCTCGGTCACGATCAGCGAATGCGCGGGTGACAGGATGACGGCTCGCTCGATCACGTTCTGCAACTCGCGGATGTTGCCCGGCCAGGGATAGCCAACGAGCTTGCGCATCGTCTCCTCGCCGATCTTCGCGCTCGGCTTGCCCATTCGGGTCGCAATCCTCTGCACGAAGAACGTCGCCAAGAGCGGAATGTCCGCGGCGCGTTCGCGCAGCGCGGGCACGCACAGCGGCACCACGTTGAGGCGATAGAACAAATCCGCGCGGAATTTGCCTTCACGCACCAACTCCGCCAGATCGCGGTTCGTGGCTGCTACGACCCGTACGTCTACCTTCAACGTGGTACTGCTGCCGATCGCCTCGAACTCCTGTTCTTGCAGCACGCGCAGGAGCTTGACCTGGGTTTCGAGCGGTAGCTCCGCCACCTCGTCGAGGAAGATCGTGCCGCCGTCGGCGAGCTTGAAGCGACCGTCACGATTGGCAATGGCGCCCGTGAACGCTCCCCGGACATGCCCGAACAGCTCGCTTTCGACGAGACCCGCCGAAATGGCGCCGCAATTGACCTTCACCAACGGGCGGTTGCGGCGTGAGCTGCGATCGTGGATGGCGCGCGCGATCAGCTCTTTGCCGGTGCCCGTTTCACCGAGGACCAGCACCGTGGATTCGGTGGGGCCGACTTGTTCGACTTGGCGCAGCAAATCCAGAAGCGCCGGAGCGCTCCCTACGATTTCACCGAAGTTGTGTTCACTGCGTATCTCTTCTTGCAGGTACGAGTTTTGCGCTTCCAGGCGCGCTTGCTCTCGCTCGGTCAACACGCGCTTGCTGATGTCGATGAACATCGTGCGCGTGTGGCTGCCGTCTGGGCTTGGCCTCGACCACCATTCGATCCAAACCGGCGCACCGTTGTCTTTGCGCCGCAATTCGAGCACGACGCCGCTGGTGTCGATGCCCTTGCCGATCGAGGCGAGCGCCTCGCGCGCACGCGCTTGCGCTTCCGGGGTGTCGGGCACGAGATCCTTGCCGTAAGTGTGCGGTACCTCTTCGGGCGTGATGCCGAGGATCTTCATGGCCGTACGGTTTGCGCGAATGAACTTCGAATCGAGCCCTTCGTTCACGTAGGCGATCGGTGC
>DASSMT010000173.1:0-11776 GCA_035688655.1 Polyangiaceae bacterium
GACCGCTGCCGTTCATCGATTTGGCCCGGCAACTGGGCGCTTCCCGCAACCTCAGCTCGCGCCGCGCCGTGGTGGTACTCGAGCACGGAGGCCTTCGCGCAGGGTTGGATGTCGATGCGCTGCTCGGTGAAGTGCAAACCGTGATCAAGCCACTCGGGCCCTTGTTCACGTCGCTGAAGAACGTGGCCGGCTCGGCCGTGATGCATGACGGGCGTGTCGCGCTCGTGCTCGATGTCGGAAATTTGCTGCGGGCGGTGGCGGCGTGAAACGCCGGCTCGACTCCAATGCAAGCTCGTGAGGACCGATCGGTCCGGAGGAATTCAGGAATGTTGTCGTCGATCAGCATAGGCAAAAGAATGGGCTTGGCTTTCTCCATCCTCGTGGCGCTGGCGCTCTCGATCGCCGTGGCTGGATACTGGGGGTTGAGCAACGTCGCCGCGACGGCCGAGAACATCTTGGACATCGACGTGGTGGCTGCCGATACCTCCGGTCAGGTGCAAGCCATGACGCTGGAGCTGCGCCGGTACGAAAAGGATTACCTGTTGAACATCGGCGACCCGGTCGCGCGCGCGCAGTACTTGAATCAGTGGAAGACCAGCCATCAGACGCTGCAAGACCTGTTGACCAAGCTCAGCGCGCTGCTGCGAACGGACCACGAGCGTGAAAAAGTCGCCATCATGCGCGGCGCCCTGGCAGGCTACGACGACGGCTTCGTCAAGGTGCAGGAGGCCATCGAGCGCGGCCAGATCACGCAGCCCTCGGAGGGCAACCACGCCATCGCGCCGTTCAAAGAGCACATCCGGACTTTGGAAAACAACGCCCGCATCTTCCGCGGTGAAAACTTGAAAGGGGTGCGCGAAGAAATGATCCGTCAAGCGGGGCGTTCGACGCTGGCGATGATCATTTTCGCAGTGCTGGGCAGCGCTTTCGGCGTCGCCCTCAGCCTGATCATCACGCGCAGCGTCACCGGTCCACTCAACGAGGTGGTCACGGTTGCGGAGCGTGTGGCGCGCGGTGATTTGCGCGTGACCGTCAACCAGCAGGGGAACGACGAGCTCGGCCGGCTACAAGCCGCCATTGGTCTCATGCTCAAGAGTCTGACGCGGGTCATTGGTGAGATTCGCACCGGTGCGGGGGCGCTATCGTCCGCGGCCGCGCAAGTTTCGGCCACTTCCCAAACGCTGTCGCAGGGCACGAGCGAGCAAGCGGCTGCCGTGGAGCAGGTGTCGTCGAGCCTGGAAGAGTTCTCGAGCGGCATCAATCAGAACGCGGACAACGCCAAACGCATGGAGCAGATGGCAGTGCGCAGCGCGCGTGACGCCAGCGACGCCGGTGGCGTGGTGCGCGAATCGGTGAGCGCGATGAACGCGATCGCCGGGCGCATCGGGCTAATCGAAGAAATCGCCTATCAGACCAATCTCTTGGCACTGAACGCGGCCATCGAAGCGGCCCGCGCTGGCGAGCACGGGCGCGGGTTCTCGGTGGTGGCGACCGAAGTGCGCAAGTTGGCCGAACGCAGCCAGGTCGCCGCCAAAGAGATCCGAACCGTTGCCAGCTCGAGTGTGGAAGTCGCAACCCGTGCCGGCACCAAGCTCGACGATTTGGTCCCGAACATCCAGCGGTCGACGGACTTTACTCAAGAGGTCGCTGCCGCATCCAGCGAACAGGCTGCGGGTGTCGCGCAAATGAACCGGTCCATGTCGGAAGTCGACCAAATCACCCAGCGCAACGCCACCGCTTCGGAGGAGCTGGCGGCTGCAGCCGAAGAGATGAGCGCTCAAGCCGACGGGCTGCGCCAACTCTCCGACTTCTTCGCGTTGGACGAGACGACTGTGCCAAAAGACCCCCCGCGCGGCCCGCGAGAAACGGGTGGAGCTCGCCGCGACCATGGCGCGCGGCCGCGCGCGCTGCCGCACCTGCACAGCATTGCGTTCAGCGCGCCGGAGGGAGGGGACCGTGAATTCCACCCGTTCTGAGCTGCAGGCGAACGACACACAGACCGAGTACCTCACGTTCTTCATCGCTGGCGTCGAATACGCGGTGAGCCTCGAGCATGTCCGAGAAGTCATTCCCTATGACACCGTCACGCGCGTCCCGGGCATGCCCGAAGTCGTGCGCGGCGTGACGAACCTGCGCGGCGCGGTCGTGCCCGTCGTAGACCTGGCGATTGGCTTTCGGTTGGCAAGCATCGCGGTCGGCGCTCGCACCTGTATCGTTCTCGTCGAAGCCAGGGTCGGTGCCTCGACCGTTCCGATGGGGTTGTTGACCGAAGAAGTCGGGCAGGTGCTGACGCTCTCGGCAACGGAGCTGCTGCCGCCGCCCGCGTTCGGCACGCCGATCCGAATGGAATATTTGCTCGGCCTGGCAGCCATCGGCAAGAAGTTCGCGCTGGTCCTGGATATCCAGCGCGTGCTCTCCGTAGACGAACTGCTCGGTGTGCAGCAGGCGGTGGAGATGCTGCCATCGGTCGCCCCGTCGGCGCAAGGAGCCTGAGCTGATTGTGGCGGACGTCAGGCCGCTCACCGGAGGCGAATTTTCCTTGTTCCGTGAGCTAGTGGACAAGGAGATCGGGATTCACTTGAGCCCGACCAAGCACGCGCTAGTCAACGCTCGGTTGCTTTCGCGCGTGCGTGAGCTCGGGCTCGGGACATTCTCGGAATACTACGAGCGCGTCGTCGGAAGCCCCGAAACGGAGCTGATTCGCTTCATCAACGCGATTTGCACCAACGAGACGCGCTTCTTCCGCGAGCCTGCCCAGTTTACCTTCATCGCTGAAACGCTTCTCGCTCGGCTGCGGCGCGAGGCCGAGCAAGGCCTGCGCGACAAGCGGCTACGTGTGTGGAGCTCGGCTTGCTCCAGCGGCGAAGAGCCGTACTCGCTGGGGATGCTTCTGCTCGACCGCCTGCCTACCGATTGGACGATTGAGATTTTGGCCAGCGACATCAGCACCAAGGTGCTCGAGCGAGCCGCCCACGCGATCTATTCGATGGAGCGACTCGACGAAATCCCGCTCGGAATGCGCCAGCGTTTTTTGCTGCGCGGCGTGGGCGGTCAGGCGGGCAAGTTTCGAATCGCTCAGCCGGTGCGCTCGCTCGTGAAATTCCGGCGCGCGAACTTGAGCAGCGGACAATTCGAGCAGCTGGGCTGCTTCGATCTGATCTTGTGCCGCAACGTGCTCATGTACTTCAAGTCCGAGCTGCGGCGCTTCGTGGTGAGGCAGCTCGTTCGACAGCTGTCCGCCGACGGACATTTGTTCGTGGGGCATTCTGAGAGCCTTCACGATTACGACGTCGGGTTACGTACCGTCGCGCCGACCATCTACCGGCTGCAGCGCGGGGCGCGATGACCAATACGAGGCGAGCTCTGCGGGTGCTCATCGTCGATGATTCGGCGGTAGCCCGCCAGGTCTTGAGCGCGGTGTTGAGTGCGGCCGGCATGGACGTGAAGGTCGCCCCGGATGCCTTGTTCGCGCTGGCCAAGCTCGAACGCTGGGAGCCGGATGTGCTGGTGCTCGATCTCGAGATGCCGCGCATGGACGGGCTGACGTTCCTCGAGCGGCTGCGTGAGCACCGCTCGATCCCAGTCGTGATTTGCTCCGGCACCACCGACGGGCGTGGCGCCAAGGCCATCCAAGCTTTGGAGCAGGGCGCGGTCGAGGTAGTGACCAAACCAAAGACCGCGGTGCGAGAGTTTCTGTTCGAGTCGTCGGTGATGCTGGTCGACGCGGTCATTGCAGCCGCGGCGACGTGCCGTGCCCCGCGCCGGCCGAGAGTCTCGATGACAGCGAGCCAAATGCCGGCACCCGCCCGCCGCGGGCGACTCGAGCGACGACTGCTCGCGCTTGGCGCCTCGACCGGGGGGCCCGAAGCGATTCGAGTCATTTTGAGTGAGTTGCCGGCGGAGACGCCGCCCGTACTCGTGGTGCAGCACATGCCCGCTGGGTTCACGCGCGCGTTCGCCGGTATGCTCGACAAGCAGTGCGCGATCGAAGTGCGCGAAGCGGTGGGCGGTGATCTCTTGCGCCCCGGGCTCGCGCTGATCGCTCCGGGCGGCAAGCACTTGTCAGTCAAGAGCGTTTCCGGGCAACTGATCGCGGAAGTCGCCACCGGAGCGCTGGTTTCGCGTCACCGGCCGAGCGTCGACGTGTTGTTCGAAAGCGTGGCACAGCAAGTAGGCGGTCGAGCCGTCGCAGCGCTCCTCACCGGCATGGGCGACGACGGCGCCCGCGGTCTGCACTCGCTGCGCGCGGCGGGGGCCGCCACATTGGCTCAAGACGAAGCGACGAGCGTCGTGTTTGGCATGCCGAAGGCAGCCATCGACTGTGGGGCCGCCGAGGACGTGGTGGCGCTCGAGGATATGTGCCGAGCGCTTCTATCTCGACTCTGACGGTCGGGCGCATGCCGCTGCCGAGCGCTGAGAGCCGGCAATGACGAAACTGTCATTCACGCTCACGATTGCGCGCGGCCGTTCGGCTTGCAGCTCGTGACTAAATGACCATCGTCCGCTCGGTTGACGGCACGAAAAGGGCCAGATATCAGGCGATTAGCCTTCGGCTCTAGTTTCACTTGGAGAAGTCACTCATGCGTCGATTGAACAGCTTCATGCCCGCGTTGGCCGTCGTGGCGCCACTGCTTTTGCTCGGTTGCAGTAGCGACGACGACAGCGCGCCTGCTACGTTTGCACTCACTGGCCCCTCCGTCCAAGCCGGCAAGCCGTTGCCTGCCGAGTTCACCTGCGAGGGCAAGGCGTTCGGCGATGGTAAATCACCCGAGCTCGATTGGAGCGGCGAGCCGAGCGGGACCAAGAGTTACGCGATCCTTTTGAAGGACTTGACCATCGAATCGGGGCAGAGCGCGGGAGACATGAACCCAGAGCATCCGTTCCATTGGACGATTTGGAACATCCCGGGCTCGACCCACAAGCTCCCGGCGTCGCTTTCGAACGAAGCGTCCCCGATCCCCGGCACTCAGCAGCAGAACGGCGGACCGCCATTCATCAGTCCCGGCACCACCGGCTACTTCGGGCCGTGCCCCAACCTGGGCGCGGCGGGCTTGGGCGCACCCAAAGAGACGCACAACGACGAATTCAAATTGTACGCGTTTTCTGACGCGACGCTCACCCCGCCGGCTTACGATCCCGGGTCAGACCCGATGGCCCCGCTCAACCCGGTTCGGCAGCTGGCAAACTTCTTCGAGAGTCATCCGAGCTTGCTCGCCAAGGCCGAGCTCAAGTTCACCTCCGACGCCACGCCGAGCACTTGTCCGGGGTTCCCCAACCCGCCCTTCACTTGTGCCCCGGCAACGCCGTAAAGCGGCGCGCACCAGCCTTCGAGATTGAGAAAGGGGGGGCGCTCGCGGTCCCGCATCGCAGCTCGCGGTCCGCGGGTGTTCTCGGCATTGACGCCGTACTCAGGACGCCGCGTTGATCCGAAACCACAGTGAGCGACGAGCGCCGCAGAAGCGACAGCGCACTTTCAGCTCACGCACGCGCGAAGATGGCGACGAATGCGCGATGTGCTCCTCCACCTCGAAGCGACCGCTACACCGCGGGCAGAGGGTACTTTCCGCCCTGGGCTCGATCACCGCCGCGCTGGAAACCTCGACGGGGCGCGCTCGGGTCGCCCCTGGTTCCTGTTCGAACAGCTGCTCTCTCGCGCGCGCGAGGGGTTCACGCAACAGGCGGGGGCCGGCATCGATCGAGGAAATTGGCGGTTTGAGACGGCTCATGGCGGGGGAGCGGCGCAGCGGCGATAACCCCATTGGTCTAACCACGCCGTGAGTCCGCGCAAGCTGAGGTCGTCACACCGCGCGCGGCACTCGACCCAACGTGAGCACCACGCGCAAGAGGCCGGCCAGTGCTGCAGCGTTGGCCACCAGGATGAGCGTGACGGTCAGGGCGATGCTGTGGTCGTACGCAACGCCCAGCAGTCCACCCGCGACGAGCAGCCCGAGGCCGCGGGCCAGTGACAGCCAGCCAAAGGCCAGCGCCCGCGCTGCCGAAGGCACGAGCTCCGTCACGGCGGCCTTCACGGTCGAATCGAGGATGCCGCTGACCACGCCCCAGATCGCGACACCGAGCCAGACGAGCCACCCAGAGTCGGCGAAGGCGAGTGCGGCTCCGCAGGCTGCGATCGGCACGGCCAGGAGCACGGTCGGGCCACGCCGATCGTAGGCGTGCCCGATCAGCAGGCCCGTCAAGCCGTCTACCAGCATCGCGACGGCGAACAGTACGGGTACCATCGCGTCGGACACGAGATGTCGAGTCTGAGCGTGGTAGGCGAGCAGTGGGAAGGAGGCCATGCCACTCGAAAGGACTGCCACCGCCGCGACATACTGCCAAAACCGAGCAGGCAGAGCGCGCGGAACAGCAGCCGAAGCGGGCTCGACCGATTGCGCCCTGGCACGCGGAACCCGCGTGGCGCCTGCCGGGAATTCGTAGATCCGCGGGTCCGGAACCCGCGCGCGCAACCACAGCAAAATCGCCAGCACGGCCAGGCCGGGGGCGCCGAGGGCGGCGAACGCAAGCCGGTAGTCGCGCGGATGCCAGGCGAGCATCGCCGCAAGCAACAATGGTCCCGCGACTGCGCCGAGCTGGTCCATGAATTGGTGGACGCCGAAAGCCTTGCCTCGTCCGGTTGCCGTGGAAGCGTGTGAGAGCAAGGTGTCCTTCGCCGGCGAGCGCACCGCCTTGCCGAGTCGTTCGCCAGCGTAGAGAAGCATGGCGCTGAGCAAGCCACCGCCAACACCGATCAGCGGAACACTCAGCACGGTGAGGGTATAACCGGCGATCGTCCACAGCCAATAGTGACGCGTGCGAGTGACGAGATATGCCGAAGCGAGGCGCAGGCCGTAGCCGATCAGCTCGCCAGCACCTGCGACTAGACCCACCAACGTGGCAGAAGCACCGAGCAGCGCCAGATAGGGACCAATGATGCTCCGGGCTCCTTCGTAGACCATGTCCGCGAACAGGCTGACGAAACCGAACGCGAACACGAAGGACCAGGGCCGAAGCGGGTACTCTTCCGTGCTTCCAGGATGAGACTCGGGCAAATCTACCATCGAGGGACAGCTTACTTGGGCGCCACATCAGCGCAAAGATCAGCGTGCCGTCTGCCGTCGCAGGTCGAATGTTTCGGGTCGCAACTTGCTACAGCCAACGAACTCTCGGTGCGCCTTTGAGTCTCGGTGCGGAGAGTGCCGAGTGATTGGCGGCCGAAAAATAGGCTGAAGAACGCCATTTTTCATGCGCTTCCCGCGGGTGGCACTGGCTTTGCTCCAGAGCAGGGTGCGGCGCGAGCGCCGCTCTACAACGGAGTGATGCACAATGAACAAAACGCTTAGCAGCATTTTCACCGGGCTCCTGCTTGCGCTGGTCAGCGGCTGTACCGCGAACGTCGAGAACCCGACTGTCGATCAAACGGGCAAAGACGACGGGACCTGCGTCAAAACCTGCGACGACGACAAAGTGACCTGCACCGGGAAGTGCACGGACGACTCCTGCAAAGCGTCGTGCACGAAGACACACGACGAGTGCTCGGCCTCTTGCGTCAGCACCTCGAAGTAAAGCCAGCCACCTGCGAGCCCGCGCAACCGGAGAGCGGTGAAAACTGCGCGTTGCGCGGGTAGCATTCGCGGCGGGCCTACAGTCGAGCCTGCTCGTGAGAGTGCTTGCGGTCATCCGGGCGCTCGGCTCGCGGCGAGTCACTCTTCATCCGTACCGATTCCCGCGCCTTGGGATCCGGACCGGTCTCCGCAGGGGGCAGCGTGCGCAAGTAGCGATAGATCGCCCGCAGGTCGGTCTCGCTCATTCGTCGAAAGGACGACCACGGCATCGGCGAATGCGCGTACACCGGCCCGCTCTGCAAGCGCGCGACGAACGCATCCTCCGACCAGTCCGTGATCCAGCCGCGCTGCGGGTGGGGTGTGAGGTTCGGCGAAATGAAGCGCTCACTCGGCTCGGCGTGCGACTCGAGGATGCCACCGCCACCGAAGCGCGGCCCGATGAACTCGCCCGTGCGCCGATCCCGCTCGGTATGGCAGCCGACACAATTGGCGATGCTGTTCGCGAGGTAGGCGCCATAGGCTGCTGTCGGCTCGGCCGGGACGGTCTTCTTCACCGGCTCGGACGGGCCTTGCGGACGAATCGCAAACGCGAGCCCGATGCGCCCAAAGAGCGATGGCTCATGGGGTAGGACCGTGTGTTTCACCGGAGCCTGCGAACGCAGGAACGACAAGATCGCGGTGAGATCCTCGTCCGACAGGTTCGCAAAGGGCATGAACGGGAGCATCACCCGTCCGTCGGGACGCACCCCGTAGCGCAGCATGCGCGCGATCTCCTCGTCACGGTAGCGCCCGATGCCGGTCTCGCGATCGGTCGTGATGTTCGGGACACGCACGATTCCGAGCGGGAGATGGAACTCATGACCGCCCGAGAGCGGGGCCCCGCTGTCCGCGCTCGCGGATCCAGGTCCCGAGTGACAGTCGCCGCAATGGGCGGCGCCGAGCGCCAGGTTCCGACCGCGTTCGATCAGCGCCGAATCCGTGCTGGCTCGAAGCTGTGGATAGGGGGCTGCGAAGTGTCGGTTTTGCAGAACGAGAGTGGCGCTGGTGAGCGCGGTGAGCAGTCCGCCGATGGTCAGGCCCACGATTTTGATGGCTCGCTTCATGGGTCTTCTCCTCAAAAAAGTGTAACCGCGTACCAGGCGAGCACGACCAAGCTGGTGTTGAACGTCCACTCGAAGCCGGGCGCGCGCCAGACGACGGACTGGCGATAGCCGGCCCAAAACAGCAGCCTTCCCGTGCACCACAACGTCACCGCGATCGGCAAGGCTTTCAGCTTCGCTGCGTCGATGCGCGTCGCGAGCGCGAACAGCGCCGGAATGAAGATCGACGCCTGTTCGAGCGTGTTCGAAAGCACGCGTTGGTTGATCTTCCAGGCGTGGCTTTCGGCGCCGGCGAACGGATCCTCGGCGCGCTCCGTGTCGAACAGGCGAAAGCACGAACAGAGGAGCACGAATAGGACCAGGGCCGGCCCGGCCGCCAGCTGTGCGGCGAACGAGAGCCGTTCGGCGACGCCGGACCGGTCCGCGACCTCCGGCCACAACCACCAGCACAGGCCGGCGGCGACCGCCCACGAGCCAGTGCCGATGTTGATCGCCAGAATCATGGGCTTTCGGGCTCGAAACCAGGGTGGAGAAAATGGAGCTGCGACAGTCATTGTTTGTTCTTCCCTTTTGTCTTGGCTGAGCTCCCCGCTCGGAAGAGCGGGGGCGTTGGTGCGCGCGGATCGAGAAAGTCCGGATGGCGTCGCACGCCGTCCGCGATCCACTGCGAGGCGGCCAGACACGCACGCGTGATGCGCTCGGCCGGGAGCGAATAGAGCGTGTGCAGGACTTCCCATGCGAACGGGCTGGCCAGCAGCTCGAGCAGGCCGGCGAGCGCAGTGCGCTCCTCGGGCGCTAGTCCTTCGAAGGCGTCGGCGTACAGCTTCTGGACGACATTTCCGAAGTCCAGCTCGGCGCGCACCGGGGCGGCCATGAAGATCCGGAAGAGCGTCGGCTCCGACGACATCGTGCGGTGAAAGGCGGCCAACTGTTCCGCGGTCTCCGGCCGAGTTTCGGCCAGGCCCTCGGGCGCGAAGCGTGCGATCGTTTCGCGCGCAACGGCGCGCAACAAGTCCACCGGTTCGGGAAAGTGCCGATAGACCGTGCGCACCGCGACGTCCGCCAAAGCGGCGACGTCCGCGTACGACAGGTTCTCCGGGCGCACCGTGCGCAGTAACTTCGACGCGGCTTCCACGATCTGCGCCCGCGTTTTCTCCGCTTCTTCGCGCCGGCTCGCCGTGTCGTAAGCGCGCTTTTGGGGCTTGCTCTTCGGCTTCATGCTGACCGCACCACGCCCTCGGCGGACTGCTCGGCAGCCACGGGTTGCCCGATGCCCCGTTCGAGCACGTACGCGCCGAGCGCGTGTCCCGCGCCGAGTTTCGGACTCGCGATGGCTGCCGCGGGCTTCAGCGTTGGCCAGGCCTCGGGCCTCGGCTCACTGCCTTCGAGCGCCGCTGGAGGTGCAGTTGGATCGCAAAGCAACGGCTCCTCCAGCGCCACCGAAGTCCAGGCGATCTCGAGGTCGATGTTGTTGGGGTCTTTGAAGTAGATAGACCAGGAAAGGCCGTGATCGATCGGGCCCTCGACCGCGACGCCCGCCGAGTCCAGTCGCGAGCGCATCGCGAGCAGGCCGTCCCTGGTGGCGACCCCGAGCGCCAGGTGATCGAAGCCGCGCGGGGCACGCGTCGGCACCCCTGGGCGTTTCGGCTCCATGGGCGAGGCGCCGTCCCAGGCGAAGAACGCAATGCGATCTCGCGGCGTCAGCTCGAAAAAGTAGTGCTGCACGCCGTCCGCGCCCATCGCCAGCACCAGCCGTAGGCCGAGCAAATCCCGATAAAACCGCAGGGTCGCCTGCAGATCGCTGGTGATGAACGCCAGATGGTGGAAGCCCGTGAAATCGACCGAATCGAAAGTCGATGCGCTATTCATGTCACATCTATGCCGCCAATTTAATTTGGTGTCAAGTGCGTGCCATCAAATTGACCAAAGGCTTCCGGGGTGGCTGACGGGAGCTTCGCAGCCGCAGTCGGCTCCCCGCGGCACGCGGGCCTGGGTGGGCGCGCGCTGCTCGGGGCCCAAGCGAGGACCTCGCGACCCCGAACCCTCGGGGCGTCAACGCGTTCTCGACTCAGCTCCGCAGCGTGCGCGCGCGGGCTCGTCGAGCCGGGCGGTGATGAGCGCGGCTCAGCTCCACTCGATGCGCAGAATCGTGCGTTCGCTGGGGCGCTGCGACTCGGCATGCAGCAGCTGCCCGGACACGTTCGACGCCAGGAGCTTCACGGCAGCGAGGTAGATCCCGAGCAGGCCGTGTCGGAAGTAGGGGAGGTCGGCCAGGGGGTGCTTGGCGATTTCGATGCGCGCCGCGCGCGCAGACAGCCGAGTCAAGCGCACTCCGCCGCCGCGATTGAGGCGCGTCTGCACGCTGTCGCTGCGGCGCAGCAGCACCCACGGCGTCAGACCGATCCCGCGAGCGGCCGACAGGATCGTGCGCAGGAACGTCTCATGGATGCGCTTGGACACGTCTTTGCCAATGTCGATCTGCTCGTCGCGATCGAGCCCGAGCGCGTCGCAGGCTCGGTAGTGCGCGGCGCAGACCTCCAAGTCGAGCCACGCCCCTGCCACGCTGCTCAGGATCATGTCCCGATGCGGCGAGCGCTGCAGCTGGTCGTAGCGTTCGAAGAGTCCACGAGTTCGCAGTGACGCGAGTGACGAGGTGATCAGCGTGCTGCGCATGGCGCTCACGGGCTCGAGTGGCTGCGGGAATTCGATCAGGACTTCACGGTCCTGCGGCTCGACTCGAGCGTGTTCGCTTACTGTCACGATTCTAGCCTACGGCTCGCTGCCGGCCGTGCTTTAGGGGACAGCTGCGCGGAGGCAACAGCCAGAAGAACAGCCACGGGACGCGGCTGCAGCAGAGACGGGCTTACAATTCCGCGAGAAACGTGCCCAACTCGGCACGAATGAAGGGCAACATGGCCCCCCAACTCGATTCTTTGGTGCAGCTCGCGTTCCTGGCTTTCATCGCGCTTTTTCCCGTGGTGAATCCGATAGGCACGGCCTTCGTCATCATGCCCTACTTCGCGCGCTTGAGCGTTGCGGAAAAAAAAGCGGCCGTGCGCAGAATCACGCTCTATTGCTTCTGCGTGTGCGTCGTGTCGGTCCTGGTCGGCCATT
>DASSMT010000180.1:0-16903 GCA_035688655.1 Polyangiaceae bacterium
GCGGCCTTGGCCTTTTCCGGGCTGAGCCGGCGCTCGAGCTCGCCCGGCGCGGCGTTCAACTGCTCGAGCAGATCGGGGCTGATCGTCAAAAGATCGCAGCCTGCGAGCGCGATCACCTGCTCCACTTTGCGGAAGCTCGCGCCCATGACCTGCGTCTTGTAGCCGTGCTTCTTGTAATGATTGTAGATGCGCAACACGCTGGCCACGCCCGGGTCTTCCTCACGCGGGATGTCGGACACGTTCTTCGCCTTCTTGTACCAGTCGTAGATGCGGCCGACGAATGGCGAAATCAGCGTGACCTTGGCTTCCGCGCAGGCAACCGCTTGGGCGAAGCTGAAGAGCAAGGTCAAGTTGGTGTGAATGCCTTCTTTTTCCAGCTGCTCAGCGGCTTTGATGCCTTCCCAGGTCGAGCCCAGCTTGATCAACACGCGCTCGCGATCGACGCCCGCCGCCTCGTACAGCTTGATGAAGTTGCGCGCTTTATCGATGCTGCCGTCTTTGTCGAAGCTGAAGCTGGCATCGACTTCGGTCGACACGCGGCCCGGGATCAGCTTGAGAATCTCGCAGCCGAAATTCACGAACAGCTTATCCATGAAGGCCATGGTCTGCGCTTCGGAATTGCCGGGTTGCTTCTTCGAATAGCTCAGCGCTTCTTCGACGAGGTGCTTGTATTGCGGCTGCTGCGCGGCCTTGAACAACAGCGACGGATTGGTGGTCGCGTCTTGCGGCTTGGCTTTGCCGATGGCTTCGATGTCGCCGGTATCGGCAACGACGGTCGTGTACTTCTTCAGCGAATCGAGCAAAGACATCGGAATCCTCCAACTAAACTGCGACGAAAAAATGCGGATGGCGTCAGCGCGACGCACGGCTGTGCGGCGGTGGCGACGTGAGGGAGGAGCGTGCCCCCCGCCTGCAGCCAGCGCAACAGCGCTCGAACGCCCCACCAGGGTGATGCCTCGGCCGTCGCCACAGCCGTTCGGCACCACTGCTCAAAAGTTGCCCATTGGCCGGGTGACCAGTGCGCAGATGAATCCCCAAAGTGTTCCGCGGCGTTAGCAAGAATCGGCCAGATACCCCAACATATTGTGTTGACCGCTGGTAGGTACCCCACATATAGCGGTGGGTGTGTTGGTGCCTGCGCATTCGCGCAGGCTGAAAATGGGAACCCGGTCGGAAGCCGGGGCTGCCCCGCAGCGGTAGGCGAGAACGATCCCCACGGTGGCACTGGTGCTGGTCCTGAACCGGCGCTGGGAAGCAGTGGGCAGTAGGAAGCCGGGTTCGCCCGGAATGCTCGCAAGCCCGAAGACCTGCCAGCACCCGGCGTCCGGGAGTCATCCGGCGCTCGGTGGTCTCGAGAGCCTCGCGGGAGGCGCTCGGGGTGATCCGCACGTGCGCTTTCTTGCCGGCACACGCGCGGATCGCCGCGGCGTCTGCACCTGGCTCTCGGTTTTGAGCGGCTCAGCCCGCTCGTTGAACGCGGAGAAAAAAACCATGTTGAGCTCGACCGTCTCGTCATCGCTCCGATCGTCGCCATTCGCGTCTTCGCCCTCCGATATCGACTCCGCGTCCTATCCGCAGACGAGCATGCGCGTGAAGAAGCGCAACGGCGGAAGCGAGCCGGTGAACGTGAACAAGATCGTTCGTGCAGTGAATCGCTGCTGCGCAGGCCTGCCCGATGTGGATTCGCTGCGCGTCGCCACCAAGACGATCAGCGGACTCTATGACGGAGCGACCACGCGCGAGTTGGATCAGCTCTCGATTCAAACCGCAGCGGGCTTGATCGTGGAAGAGCCGCAATACGCGAAGCTCGCAGCGCGTTTGCTGTCGGGGTACATCGAAAAGGAAGTGCGCGCGCAGGAGATCCACGCCTTCTCACAAGCCGTGACGCAGGCCTACGAGCTTCAGCTGGTGAACGAGCGCCTAGCGGCATTCGTGGCAAAGAATGCCAGAAAACTGAACGATTCGATCGCGCCCGAGCGCGATCGCGAGTTCGAGTATTTCGGCCTACGCACCTTGTATGATCGCTATTTGCTGAAGCATCCGCGGACGCGGCTGGTGATCGAGACTCCGCAGCAGTTTTTCATGCGCATCGCCTGCGCGCTCTCGAACAGCGTGAACGATGCGCTCGAGCTCTACCGCTTGTTCTCCAGCCTGGAATACTTGCCGAGCTCACCCACGCTGTTCAATTCCGGCATGAAGCACGAGCAGCTGTCGAGCTGCTTCTTGCTCGACTCTCCGGACGACCACCTGGAGAAGATCTACAAGAGCTACACGGACATCGCGCTCTTGTCCAAGTTCTCGGGCGGGATTGGACTTGCGTATCATCGCGTGCGCTCGCGCGGATCGCTGATCGAGAGCACGAACGGAAAATCCAACGGCATCGTGCCTTGGCTGAAGACGCTCGACGCTTCGGTGTCGGCCGTGAATCAGGGCGGCAAGCGCAAGGGGGCGTGCGCCGTGTATCTCGAGACCTGGCACGCGGACATCGAATCTTTCCTCGAGCTGCGCGACAACACGGGGGAAGAAGCGAGCCGCACGCACAACCTGAACCTGGCCAACTGGGTCAGCGATTTATTCATGCGTCGCGTGGAAGCCGACGCGGATTTCAGCTTGTTCGACCCGAAGAGCGTGCCGCACTTGCCGGATCTGTACGGGCCAGAGTTCGAGCAGGCCTACGAACAGGCCGAGCGCGACGGCTTGGCGGTGAAAACCGTCAAGGCTCGCGATCTGTACGCACGCATGATGCGCACCTTGGCTCAAACCGGCAACGGCTGGATGACGTTCAAAGACAAATCCAACCGCGCCTGCAATCAGACCGCGGTACCGGGACGGACCGTGCACTTGTCCAACCTGTGCACCGAGATCTTGGAGGTGACCTCCGCCGGCGAGACTGCCGTTTGCAACCTGGGGTCGATCAACCTCGGTCGACACATGAAGGTCGAAGGCGACGGCTCGCTCGCGTTCGACTTCGACAAGCTCGCGCACACCGTGCGCACAGCGGTCGCGCAGCTCGATCGCGTGATCGACCTCAACTTCTATCCGATCCCGGAAACCAGACACTCGAACTCGAGATGGCGGCCAGTGGGCCTCGGATTGATGGGCTTGCAGGACGTATTCTTCCAGTTGAAGCTGCCCTTCGACGCTCCGGAAGCGCGCGAGCTCTCGCTCGAGATTTCTCGAGAAATCTACTTCCACGCGCTGAGCGCCTCGCTCGAGCTGGCCATCGAAAAGGGCCCGCACCCGGCCTTTGCCGAAACGCGTGCGGCGCGCGGCGAGCTGCAATTCGACGCTTGGGAGGCCAGCGCGGAGACGACCTCGCGCTTCAACGAGCTGCGCGAGAAGGTGCGCACGCACGGCTTGCGCAACTCACTGCTGGTGGCGATTGCGCCCACCGCGACCATCGCTTCGATTGCTGGCTGCTACGAATGCATCGAGCCGCAAGTATCCAACCTGTTCAAACGCGAGACGCTCTCGGGCGATTTTCTGCAGCTGAACAAATACCTGATTGCCGAGCTCAAGGAGGCAGGCTTGTGGAACGAGGGCATCCGCTCGCGTTTGAAGCTGGCCGAGGGCTCCGTGCAGGGCTTGCATGAGCTGCCCGAAAGCGTGCGCGCGGTGTACCGCACGGCGTGGGAAGTGCCGATGCGCTCGCTGATCGACATGGCCGCCGATCGCGGCGCGTTCATCGATCAGAGCCAATCGTTGAACTTGTTCATCGAGAATCCGAGCATCGGCCAGCTCTCCAGCATGTACTTCTATGCTTGGAAGAAGGGGCTCAAAACCACCTATTATCTGCGCTCGCGACCGGCGACGCGCATCGCCAAGGCCACGGTGGAAACGCCGCCGCCTCCCGTTGCCAGGAGCGAGGGCGACCCGCATGCCGTCCACGGTTACACGCCGGTCCCGCCAGCGATCGCCGCCAGCGACGACTCCGCGGCAGTGGCCTGCTCGCTCGAGAACCCGGAAACCTGCGAGGCTTGCCAATGAGCGCTGCGGCACGCCCCAATCAAATCCTCGATCCCGGCCTTTGCCTCAGCTTGCGGCCAATGGCGTACCCGACCTTCTTCGAGATGTATCGGGCAGCGATCAAGAACACGTGGTCGGTGGAAGAAGTGGACTTTTCCACGGACGTGGCCGACCTCACTCAGCGCATGGGTGAGCCCGAGCGACACTTGGTGCAGCGTTTGGTGGCCTTCTTCGCCACGGGCGACTCGATCGTGGCCAACAACTTGGTGCTCAATCTATACAAACACATCAACGCGCCCGAGGCGCGCATGTATCTCTCGCGTCAATTGTACGAAGAAGCGCTGCACGTGCAGTTTTACCTCACGCTGCTCGATACCTACGTGCCCGATCCGGAAGATCGCGCGCGCGCGTTCGCAGCGGTGGAAAATATCCCATCGATTCGCCGCAAAGCCGAGTTTTGCAACAAATACCTGGATTCGCTGCAGAGCGTCGAACGCCTGCAGACTGCCAGCGACCGCCGGCGTTTCTTGCTCAACCTGATCTGTTTTGCGGCCTGCATCGAGGGCTTGTTCTTCTTCGGTGCATTTGCCTACGTCTATTTCTTGCGCTCGCGCGGGCTGCTCCATGGGCTTGCTGCTGGGACGAACTGGGTATTCCGCGACGAGAGCGCGCACATGGCGTTTGCATTCGATGTCGTTCGCACGGTGCGCCAAGAAGAGCCGGGTCTGCTGGATGACGCGCTGCGCTCGGAAGTCGTCGCCATGCTCGACGAAGCGATCGCTTGCGAACTGCAATTCGCGGAAGACCTGCTTTCCGGCGGCATCGCCGGTCTGTCCGTTCCGGACGTGAAGCGCTACCTCGAATACTGTGCCGATCAACGCTTGGCCACGCTCGGCTTCGAAAAGCGCTACGGGACGAAAAACCCATTTTCGTTCATGGCCCTGCAAGACGTGCAGGAGGTGACTAACTTCTTCGAACGCCGCGTCAGCGCCTATCAGACCGGCGTCACGGGCGAGGTCGCGTTCGACGTCGCGTTCTAGTCACGAGCTGCGGCTACCTGATTTGAACCGCCAAGACGCCAGAAGAGAGAAGGGAGTTTGGGGTTCGTGTTGTGCGTTATTGCACGCAGTATTGAACTTCTGAGAGCGGCTGCAGCCGAGACCTGCTTGTCTGTGCATTGTTTCCGCGGTGGCAGGGCCGTCGGATGACCGTTGAACCGCGACGAGCGCGATCGTTGCTCGAAAGATACTGTGTGAACACAGCATTGTTTTCCGCAGCGGGAGGCGTGCTCAGCGTCGGTGAAAGTCAAAGTGCGACGCGCGCGACTTGTGACCAATGCTCAGTGGTGTCTTGGCGGTCAATCCTCTCGTCACGCGTCGCGCACATCCGTCCCAGAGTGTGAACACGTCGCCTCGCGCGGGCGCCAGGCGTGGCCGTGAGTCGGTACGCACTGGTGCATGGGGGCTGCTGTGAGGCAGCCCCTGAAGGATCACCTCACGGGGTTGACCGTCGAGAGCGGCACGTGGTCGCGCGGGGGCGGCACTTGTGAGCGTGGGGCGCCGGGAGGTGGCACGTACACGCCCCAGATGTCGCGGGCGTAGCTGAGAATGGTGCGATCGCTGGAGAAGACGCCCATGTTGGCCACGTTGAGGATGGCTCGCCGAGTCCAGCCGGCTTGATCGTGGTACGCGGCTTCGACGCTGCGTTGGCAATGCGCGTAACTCAAGAAGTCCGCGAGGATGAGGTAGTTGTCGTGGTGCAGCAGCGAGTCGATGATGGGCCGGAAGCGGTTCGGATCATCGGGCGAAAACACGCCGTTGGCGACCGCGTCGAGCGCGGTGCGCAACAGGTGATCGCTGTAGTAGTGCTGCATCGGGTCATAGCCCTTCTCTTTCGTGTGCATGACCTGCTCGGTAGTGAGGCCGAACAGGAACATGTTCGCTTCACTCACGGCGTCTTTGATCTCGATGTTGGCGCCGTCGAGCGTGCCGACGGTGAGCGCGCCGTTCATCGCGAACTTCATGTTGCCGGTGCCGGACGCCTCCGTGCCGGCGGTCGAGATCTGTTCGGACACGTCCGTGGCGGGCACGATCACTTCCGCCAGCGACACGCTATAGTTCGGCACGAAGATCACGCGCAGGTATTGGCGCACGTTCATGTCCGAATTGACGACCGCGGCCACGGAGTTGATCAAATGAATGATGCGCTTGGCCATGTCGTAGCCTGGCGCCGCTTTTCCGGCGAACAGGAACGTGCGCGGGGTGACGTCGTACGGCGGCTTGTTCTTGTACGTGAGGTACAGCGAAATCACGTTCAAGATGTTGAGCAGCTGGCGCTTGTACTCGTGGATGCGCTTGACCTGTGAGTCGATCATATGGGTTGGATCGAGCTCGATTTGGTAACGCTGCTTGAGCGCTACGGCCAGGCGCTCCTTGTTGTGGCGCTTGACCGCTTGCCACTCTGCCTGAAACTCGGGATCCGTGGCGTACGGGGTGAGCTGGTGTAGCTGATCGAGATCGATCTCCCAGCCAGGTCCGATGCGGCTCGTGATCAGCTTGGAGAGGCCGGGGTTGCACTTGAGCAGCCAACGTCGCGGAGTCACACCGTTGGTCTGATTGCAGAACTTCGCGCCATCGAACTCGTAGAAGTCGTGGAACAGGTGATCGCGCAAGAGCTGCGAATGGAGCGCGGAGACGCCGTTCACGCGCGTGCTGCCGATCACGGCCAGGTTGGCCATTTGCACGCGCTTTTCGCTGCCTTCTTCGATGATCGACATGCGGCGCAGGCGATCGTTGTCGCCCGGGAACTTCTTCTTCACGTCGGCCAGGAACTGCGTGTTGATGTCGTAGATGATCTCCAGGTGCCGCGGCAGCAGCTTTTCCATCAACCACACCGGCCAGCGCTCGAGCGCTTCCGGCAAAATCGTGTGATTGGTGTAGGCGCAGCAGCGCTTGGTCAGAGACCAGGCGTGGTCCCAGGGCATGGCGTACTCATCGACCAAGAGCCGCATCAACTCGGCCACGGCCAGCGCTGGATGCGTGTCGTTCATCTGGAAGATGGCTTGCTCGTGCAAGCTGTACAGATCGGCGTGGTAACGCAGGTGGCGGCTGAGCACGTCTTGCAAGGTGGCCGAGACCAGGAAAAATTCCTGACTCAGGCGCAGCTCTTTGCCGGCCGGCTGTGAATCGTTCGGATACAAGACGCGCGTGATGTTCTCCGTGCGGCTCTTTTCTTCGACCGACTTGATGTAGTCGCCGCGGTTGAACCAGGCGATGTCGAAATCACGCGTGGCTTTGGCGGACCACAGGCGCAACGTATTGACGACGTGGTTCTTGTAGCCGGGCACGGGTACGTCGTAAGCCATGGCCAGCACGTCGTGCGTGTCGACCCACTCGTGCACCAGACGACCGGCGCTGCCAGTGTATTGAATGACTCGCCCGCCGAAGCGCACTTTGTACATGCGCTCGGGGCGCGCGACCTCCCAGGGACTCCCGTATTGCAGCCACTGATCGGGCGATTCTTGCTGCATGCCGCCCACGATGTCTTGGCGGAAGATGCCGTAGTCGTAGCGCAAGCCGTAGCCCATGCCGGAGATGCCGAGCGTGGCCATCGAATCCAAGAAGCAGGCCGCGAGCCTGCCCAGGCCGCCATTGCCCAGGCCGGCGTCTGGCTCTTGATCCAGCACTTGTTGCAGATCGATGCCGAGCTCGGCGAGCGCAGCACGGGTCTCGTCCAAGACACCCAGATTGACCAGGCCGTCCTCCAATAGGCGCCCAATCAGGAATTCCAGCGACAAGTAGTAGACGATCTTTGGTTGTTGGCGTTCGCGCTTTTGCCACGTACGCGTCCAACGATCGAACATGCGGTCGCGCGCCAAGCGTGCCGTCGCGACGAAGTGATCGAGCTTCGTAGCAGCGCTCGGGTGCTTGCCCAAGGTGTGCTGCACGTGGTTCACGAAACTATCGCGGATCGAGTTGGAGGTCAGCGCTAGCTCGTCGACGGGGATGTTGTATTTGGCCGAATTGGACACACTCCTCTACTACCAACCCTTGTGCCCGGTTCAAAGCTCTCTCGTGCTCGGACGGTGCTGAAATGCCCGCGTGAGA
Source organism: Polyangiaceae bacterium (assembly GCA_035688655.1). GTDB lineage: Bacteria > Myxococcota_A > Polyangia > Polyangiales > Polyangiaceae > PMG-095. The sequence continues at coordinate 8,073 of DASSMT010000180.1, forward strand.
CCCGGCTGTGTCCGCTGCAATTTACGAATTCGCCCTCGTAAATGCCTTGTGCAATCCGCGTGAAACGTTACCGGCACGTGCGGGCCGGGTGACGCTACCAAACCCGCTTTGGGCGGCTCGCGGAGCAGTGCTAGACGGCGGCCGCGATGTTGCCTCTTCCCCTGGGCCGAATTTCCGGGCGCGCTTTGGGCGCGCTGGTGACGGCCGTGCGCAAGACCCCCGCGCGCGTGCCGCTCGCTCGCCTGTTGCGCCTGCAACTCGGGATCGACGCATTGCGCGCGCTGCCCGCGTCCGACCGCGGACCGTTGCCGTTTTCACACGCGCCGCACCGTGCACGTCACGATCACCAGAGAATGTCCGAAGCGCTCGGCCTGGCGCTGCCCAGCAGCTGGCCTCGCCCGGCTAGAAGCCTCGCGGAGCGCTACCGCGACGGTCGCAGCAATCCGGTCGAGGTGGTGACACGCTCGCTCGCGCACGCGCGAAAATTGGCCGGGCGCGTGCCGACCCTCGGCCCGCTCTGTGGCTATGACGACGAGCGCGCGCTCGAGGCGGCGCACGAGAGCGCGCGTCGCTTTGCCGACGGCAGCGCCCGCAGCGAGCTCGAGGGCATTCCGATCGCAATCAAAGAGGAGATCGACACTCGCGGTTTCGTGACGCGCATCGGCAGCAATTGTTTGCGTCGAGGGCTGGCGAGTGCCGATGCCGTGGTCGTGGCACGACTGCGCGCCGCTGGGGCAATCGTGATCGGACAGACCCCGATGACGGAGTTCGGCCTCTCTCCGATCGGCGCCAACGCTCATCGCCACATGCCGAGAAATCCGCACGACGTGCGGCGCTTGCCCGGGGGCAGCTCGAGCGGTTCGGCGGTAGCGGTAGCCACTGGCACCACGCCGCTTTCGGTGGGTTGTGACGGCGGAGGCTCGATCCGGACTCCGGCGACGTTGTGCGGCGTGTTCGGCCTCAAGCCGAGCTACGGCCGCGTGCCGCAGACCGGTCACGGGCTGCCGTTTGCAACCTCGGTCGTGCACTTGGGGCCGATCGGCGCTTCGAGCAGCGACTTGGCTTCTTTCCTCGACCACGCGGCGGGCGCGGACGCAGGCGATCCCAGTTCGCTCGCGGCGCCGCACAGCGACCCGGGCGCGTTCACGCGCGCGCTCGGGCGCGGTGTGCGCGGCCTGTGCATCGGCATCGACGAAGATGACTGGGCGTCGCTGCCGGACGACATCGCGGGGCCGGGGCGTGAAGCTCTCGACGCGCTCGAACGCGCAGGCGCCGTGCTGGTCCCGATCAAGCTGCGCCTCTCGCGTCATGCCGCGGCCATCGGCTATCTCACGATTGGCGTCGAAGCCTTCACCGCGATGACCGAGATCCGCGCCCGGCACATGGACGAGCTCGGCTACGACATGCAGCTACTGCTGGCCGGCTTCGAGAGCTTCCGCCCGGACGACTATGTCGATGCCCAGCGCCTGCGCGAAAAGCTGCGCTCCGAGCTGGCCGAGGCGCTGCGAAGAGTCGATGTCATTGCCATGCCGGCGAGTGCGGTCGCCGCGCCTCCAATCAGCGACGAAGAAGCGCGGCTCGGCTTCATCGATCCACCGTTGCTCGACGCCCTGTGCCGCTTCGCATTTCTAGCCAACATGACCGGCGTCCCCGCGGGCGTCGCCCCGGTCGGCAGCGACAAACAGGGCCTGCCCGTTGGCCTGCAAATCGTCGGCGATGCCTGGGACGAGGCATGTGTGCTGCAAGTGCTCGCGCACCTCGAGCGCCTCGGGGTAGCCGAAGTGCGCAGGCCCGCCGGCGATGTCGGCCTCGATCTGAGCGCTTGAAGCCTGCACGCGACTAGGGCAGCGGCACTTCGAGCCGCGCCATCTCGGTCAATTCCAGATTCTCGGCCAGGCTCGGCACGCCGAGCGCACGCAAAAAATACGGGGGACTCGCGCGGAACATCAGCCGCACGCGCAAGCTTTTCACGGCGTTGCTCGGATTGCGTGCGAAAGAATAAGGAAACGTGTTCGCGGAGCCGGCGGCGAGCGGCGCGGTCGGCTTCTTGTCGAAGGGCCGAATGCGGGGCGTGGGGCCAGCACCCAACGTCTGAATCGCAGTCTCGCGTGCGCCCGGCGCGCCCTCGAGCAGGGCCTCACCGCGGCTGTCGAGCAGCGGAGCGCCGTTCGGGCCGCGTTTGGGTTGGGCATTGTCGACCAGCATCTGCTGGAAATTGACCAACAGTGGATCGCTCTTCGAGCACCCCTTCAGCGCTGCGCGCATTGGACTCTGCGGGTTGTCCAAGATCGAGCTGTCGCACAAATCATCGGTCGGCTGTGCGACGCGCCCGGAGCCATCGAGCACGCGTCCTGCGGCGTCGAGCAGGCTGATCTCGAGCCACATCTGCCGCACGAAAGCGAAGCCGCCCGGTAGATTGTGGCCCGTGCCGGCGTTGCTGACTCGAATGGCAAAGGCGAGTGAGTCGTTGCCCGATTTGAGCGAATCCGGCACGAGCGAGAGCACCGCAGCCGAGCGCAGCAGCGCTTCACGGGCGGGCTTAAGCGCTTGGCGGGCGGCAACATCGTCGAGCGGGTAGTCTGCGCCCACGAACGAGTGGTCATGCACCTGGCGCGGCGGAGCCTGGCGATCTTGTTCGAAGGGCAGCGCGGCGTACTCTGCCGCGCGCGCTTCGTTCACGAGCGGCATGTGGCAGCCGACGCAGTCGCTCGGGCCGCCGTGGCTTCGGTACTCCTCCCACTCTTCGAACAAAGTTTGCAAGACGAGGTCGCTTCCGCGGTGCAGCTGGCCATCGCCGTTCTTGTCGTATTCGACCGAGTGGCAGTTCCTGCACAACTGCTCGGGCTTACGGAACGTGGCGCTGGCTTCGCTCTGGTGGAAGGCGTTGCCGACTGCGTTGTCGAATGGACCGAAGTACTTGTGTCCGGGCTGCAAGCCATCCTGAAAGCGCGTCAGCCCTGCGCTGGCCGTTTCGGGGTTGCCGTTCCATTGGTGACACACCGCGCACGAAATGCCCTCGTTGAGCAGTGCGGGCTCGCTGAACGACGAGTCCGCGCGGAGTGGCAGCGTCGTGCCGCTGGTCAGCGCAGCGCCGATCGGGCCGTGGCAATTGACGCAGATGCGCTTGGGATCCGGGTACTTTGCTTGTGCCAGCACCTGGGACAGCACCTGGTTGCTCTGAGCGATCATGATCGGGCTGCTCATGGCGTGTGCGTGCATCGAGCGCTGCCATTCGGCGACCGCGCGCGCGTGGCAACTCTTGCAATTATCCGCGCTCTCGAAGCCGCCCAAGCTGCTGCCCGAGACCGCGCCCAGCGGCAAGGCACGCGCCGGAACGTCGTAGGCGAAAAACAGATGCGTGGGGACGGCCAGCAGCAAGAGCAAGCTGAGCGGCACGTGCAGGACACGTAGCCCTTGCAACCAAAAGCCGTAGCGAGCCTGCTTGCGGGCTCGCTCGAGCGCTTGTTCACGCACCTGAGCGAGCGCGATGACATCGATGAAGCGCTGTTGTTCGGGCGCGGGAAGGCTTGCGGCGGCTTGCCGAATTTGGATGTCGCTGGGCGTCCCGCCCAGGGCCCAGGCTTTGAGCTCGTGGAAGCGCGCTGAGCCGCCAGCGGTCAGCTTCTCGATCTCGACCGCGAGCGATTCGGCGCGAGCCGTGCTCGCCGAGGCCGAGTAATTGCCGACCTCGCGCGCCGCCACGCGCGGGACGAGCGCGTAGATCACGCGCCAGACAAGGCCGCTGACCACGATCCCGAGCAGCGCGAAGAACGCCAGTTTGCCGGCGGAAAAGCGCAGCGAGAGCAAGCCGTAGCCCGCGTGCAACGCCGCGCACAGCAAAGCCAAGAGCCCGAAGTAGACGTGTACCCAGAGCCAGGCCGTCATCGTGCTTTTGCCGAACGGCAGCTGCTCTTGCAAACCGCGCTTGCGCAGAGAATAGAAGAAGGCCACGCCGCACAGCGCGAGCGAGCTCGACCCGAGCAGCACGCCGCTGAACGTGTAGCCTCGCGTGATCGCGGGAAAGAGCTCATAGGCGTCGAGCGCGCCCGCATCCAAGGCCGCCACGGCCGCAGCCGTGATAGTCGCGGCCAGCGCACAGAATGCGAGCCACGGCCATTGTCGCTCGAAGAAGCGCAGGCGGCGCGTGAGGGAAGGCGCGGCCACGTTATCCGCCTCGATTCGGGTCTGCCACGACCCGTCCCGGATCGACGCGGAACGCGGCTGCGACGGGGCAAGCCGAGACGCACGCGTAGTCGTGATGGCCCGCGCACAGATCGCACTTCACCGCCAGCCGCTGCACTTTCGGATCGAGCGCGGCCAGCGCTTCCTTGCGCGCGCGCTTGCCCGCGAGAAAATCCAGGAGGCTCGGGAAGAACCCGGGCTTCTCTTGCTCGACCGGGTGCATGCTGATGTTGCCGTAGGGACAGCGCTCGGCGCACGCGCCACAGCCGATGCAATTGTCTTTGACGATTTGAATCTCGCCACTGGGCAGGCGCACGATGCCATTCACGCTGCACAGCAGGCAGGCCGGATCGCTGCAGTGGCGGCAGGCGGTGGGGAACATGTAGGTGTCGACCTGGATGCCGCGCAGCTGCAGCCGGCTGTAGCCATGGCGACGCCCGCAGGCATCGATGCAGTTGCCGCAGTTGGTGCAGCGCGTTTGATCGATCACCAGCACCTCGCGGCCGCTGGCCAAGCCCGCTTCCATCAACACGCCTTCGGCCATCGGGGAGCGCGTTTCCTCGCCCATGCGCGGGCTGCTGACGGGCAGCGACGAGCGCCCCGGCATGCTCGCTCGATCGCCGCTCACGGGCGCCGCGGGCAGTGAGCCCACATCCAAGGTGCGCGCCAAGCGCTCGGCCTCGAAGCCGCTGAGCAGCGGGCCGTAGGCCGCGGGATGGCGCGCCAAAACTTGGCCCAAGAGCGCGCCCGGAATGCGGATCACTTCCGCGCGGCTGACGGCTTCCACGGCGTAACGCTGCGCCGGATCGCGGTGCAGCAAGCCCAGCACGCCGAACACATTGCCTTCCCGAAAATAGGTGAGCACGACGGGACCGCTGGGCGTATCGCGGCGCGCGCGCAAAAAACCGTTGCGCACGAGGTAGAAATCGCGCGGCGGATCACCGACGTCGAACAAGAGCGAGCCGGCGGGCACGAGCACGAGCTCTGCGCCGGTGAGCAGCTCTTCCAGCGCGGCTTCCGGGAGCGCGCCCAGACCGCGCGGTTGACGCGCGTAGTTGAACAGCGCGCGCCGCGCGTACAGAGATTGCAGCGCGTCGCCGAAATCCGCACACATTTCCATCAGCGCCAGGACCGCGATCTTGGGCGCCTCGAGCACGATCGAGCGCTGCTGCGCGCTCACGCCGAACGGCTCGGCGGCGTCGGCCAATACGCCCATTTCCCCGAAAAATGCGCCTGGACCGATGACCAAGATGTGGATCCGCTCGCCGCGCGGGCCGCGCGAGGTTTGCTCCAGCGAACCCTCGAGGACCACCGACAAGCGCTCGTGGAACTCGCCTTCTTGGCACAGGACCTCGCCCGGCACGAGCATGCGCAGGGTCGATTTCAAGATCAGGCGGCGTAACGCTTGCGCATTGGCGCCGGCAAACAGCTCGAGCTTGGTCAGCTTTTGCGCCAAGCCGTCGAGCGAGATCCCCGAGGGGAAGGTGGTGGTGCGCGCTTGCAACGAAAGCTCGAAATCCGCGACGCTGTTTTCGACCTTCAGCTTGTTGAACAGCACCATCTCGGCGCGGTTCAAATCCGAAGGGCAGGCGGGCACGCATTGCTTGCATTGGGTGCAGGCCGTCACGAACTCCGCGACATGGCGATGGTCGATGGTCGGCGAAAAGATGGCAGCGTTCAGCTCCGCGATCGTGACGGACTTGGATTGCGAGATGGGGCAAGCCAAGAGGCAATCGTTGCAGCCGATGCAGGCCATGGATTCGGCCTCCACGCGCAGGCGTAAGCGCTGCTCGGCGTCGTTCACGTGCCCTCCTCGAAGCGCAGCATGAGGCTCCCGCTGAGCAGGATCAGATCGCCGTGTTGGATTTCACTGAACTCTCGCGAGATGGCCGAGCCGGCACGAAACGCGCGGCCCCCGCTCAAGTCACGCACCCAGAATCGCCCGTTGTGCGTGCACAATTCCAGCTGCGGTCCCGAAACGCTGGTCAGCAGCAGTCCGGAGCTCGGCTCGCTGCCGACCAGCAGCCGCTCACCCACGCTCGCCGCCTTGCCCGAGTCACTGCCGGAGGTGACGACCACGCGCGCGCTCGGGCGCAAGCTGGCCAGAGCGTCCGCGCGCGCGGCGCTGGTATACAGCACGTCGACCGCGCCGAAGCGCAGCCAATCGCCCTCGCTCAGCGCGACCGGTTGCTGTGGCGTGAGCCGGCCACCGCGCACATAGCTGCCGCCATAGCTGCCCAGATCGGTGAGCACGTGCGTTGCGCCTGCCGCGCGCAGGTCGGCGTGGCGCGGGCTGATGCTCGGATCGCTGAAGCGGATGCTGGACTCCGCGGAGCTACCGATCAACACCGGCTGCGAACCGAGCGCAAAGCTCAAGCCCAGCGCGCCGCCCGAGCGCACTTCCAAGCGTGGCCCGGCCAGGCTCTTTTGCGCTGCTTCGGGCACGCTCAGCGGCGGCAGCGCGCTGGAGCGAAACAAAAGCTCCAGTTGGCCGACGCGGATGCGGTCGCCATCACGCAGGGCGTGCGGACCGAACAAGCATTGGCCGTTCACCCAGGTGCCGCTGCTGCTGCCCAAATCGCGCAAATACAGGCCTGCATCGTGGCGCACGAGCTGAGCATGAAAGGCGCTCAAGCTGGGATCGGCGAGCGGAATTTGGCACTCCGGCGACTGACCGAGGTTCATGACCGGCAACGTGATCGAAAGCGTACGGCCCTGAAATTCGAGCCGCGCGTCGATGGGCGCAAGACTAGTGCGCGCTTCCGGCGCGGCTTCGGCGTGCAGGCCGATCGAGAGCACGCGCGTGTGGCGTGGACCGCTGGGCAGCACCGCGGTCAGCACCGAGGTCCGGCTGGGCAGCACCGAGGTTCGGCTGGGCAGCTGCGAGGTCCGGCTGGGCAGCTGCGCGGTCTGCCCGCTGACGGTCTTGCCGCTCGAGGCTTGCCGCTCGGGAAGCGCCGAGGTCCGCTCGCGCTCGCTGAGCTTGGTGGGGGCGGCTTGGCTCGGTATCGAGAGCGTGCCGCCCGTCTGAGGCTGGGGGCCGGGTTGCGGCGCGGAGAATTCGGACATTGCGCCGGTGGCCAGGGCGCTGTTCAAGCTCAGGGCTTGCGTGCGCTTGAGCTTGGCTTCGGCGAAGACGGTGGTCTTGCGCGGCAGCACCGGGCGCTCGACCAGGCGCTTGCGCTCGAGCCAGGCTTCGACGTCGAAGCTGGGCTCGAGTAAGCGATGCTTGATCTCGCTCACGTCCACCGCAGCGTCGATCAGGCGCTTCATGTTGCGGCCGATGGCGCGCACGCGCAGCGCTCGCTCGCCGATCATCAGCGCGCCCTTCAACTTGCCGCCCTCGATGACCAATTTGCGATAAGCGATTTGACCCGTACCGCGCGGAAAATCGATCAATTCTTCTCGCCCCTCACGGCGCTCGATCTGACCGAGCCGGGCAAAGTCGAGATCGAACAACCGGGTGGCGAAGTAGTGCACGCCCGGTTGGTGCTGCGCGTTGCCGCCGCGCATGTTTTGCGCCGCCACGCGCGCCTGCAGGCGTGCCGGCTCCCAGAGCGCGAGCCACTGACCCTCGACCTGGGCCACGTCTCCCGCGGCCCAAATGTTGGCCACCGAGCTCTGCAGCCGGCTATTGACCGCCAGCGCGCCGTTCGGCGCGAGATTCACGCCGGCGTTGGCCAAGAACTCGGAGTTTGGCACTACGCCCAGAGCGGCGGCCACCAGCTCACACGGCACGCCGCGCCCGGACGCGAGCCCGACTCCCACCACGCCTCGAGGACCCGCGTGCGCGGCGCGCACTTCCTCGTCGAAGAGCACGTCGACCCCGGCCTTGCGCAAACGCCCCGCGAGCAGGTCCGAAGCGACCTCGTCGAGCGCGCCGGGAAGCAAACGCGACGCCCGTTCGATGAGCGTGACCTTCACGCCGTGCTCGAGCAGCGCGTGCGCCCACTCCAGACCGAGCGCGCCGCCGCCCAAAACCACGGCGGTCTTCAGCCCACGCAACCGAACCGCGTCGTAGACCTGACGCGCATCGGCGATCGTGCGCAGCGTGAGTACCCCGGGTAAATGCGCGCCCTCGAAGCTGGGCGCGCGCGCGCGCGCGCCGGATGCCACGAGCAATTGATCGTAGGCGGCGGGCTCGGGGCTCGTGCTGCACCAGACGGCCGAGCGCGCTGCGTCCACGCCGACCACGCGCGTGTAGATGCGGTGAATTCCAAGGCGCTGGTAAAAGTCGGGAGGCACGGCGAACAGCTGATCTTCACGCAGCTCACCCAAGAGGTAGTTGGTCAAGGCGGCGCGGTAGTAGCCGGGCACCGGTTCGTCACTGAACACGCCGATCACGGCCTCGCCGTCGGTCTGGCGCAGTGTCGCGGCCGCGGTCAATCCCGCTGCGCCGTCACCGATGATCAGATATCGCTTGCGCGCCATCGCTGCTAACGCTCACCTCACCAAAGCCAGCACCCGGGTCGCCGTATACCACGGGGACAGGGCATTTTCGCTTTGCAAGTCGGGGTGAGGCGTGCTGGTCTCTCGCTTCGGAGGAACCCTTTTATGCGATTGTTCGACATCGCCCGTATCGCGACACTCGTTTCATGCGTGACCGTGCTGTCCGCCTGTCCCAAAAAGGAGACCGACGCCGCCCCGGA
>DASSMT010000218.1:0-12753 GCA_035688655.1 Polyangiaceae bacterium
CCGCCGGTATGAGCGGCGGCATCGCCTACGTCTTCGACAAGAGCTCGGACTTCAGACAGCGCTGCAACTTGGGCATGGTCGAGCTCGAAGGCCTCGCTCCGGAAGACGCGCTGTTCGTCGCCAAGCTGCTCGAAGAGCATCACGCGAGAACCGGTAGCCCGAAGGCAGCCGAGCTGCTCGCGAAGTGGGAGACTGCGCAAACTCGCTTCGTGAAGGTCGTCCCGACCGAGTACCGTCGCGTGCTGGCCGAAATTGCAAAGCGCGAAAAGGCCGCCTCGAGCTCCAGCCTGCCGGTGCTACAGCCCGGCGCCAACGCCGAATGAACGATCCGTCGCTTCCAGCCCTGCTGCCGACGATCTAGCCGTCTTGCTTGTGACTCAACGTCGAGAGTGAAAAGTCGTGGGAAAAATCACCGGATTTCTTGAAATTGAGCGGGTCGACCCGTCGAAACGCCCGGCGCGCGAGCGCGTCAAAGACTATCGCGAGTTCGAGCTCCCCATCGTGCAGGAGACCCTGTCTCAGCAGGGAGCGCGTTGCATGGATTGCGGGATCCCGTTCTGCAATACGGGTTGTCCGCTCGGGAACCTGATCCCTGATTGGAACGACCACGCGTACAAGAACAAGCCTGAGCTCGCGATCGCGTCGCTCCACGCCACCAACAACTTCCCGGAGTTCACCGGACGTGTTTGTCCGGCTCCGTGCGAAGCGGCGTGCGTGCTCGGCATCAACGAAGATCCGGTCAGCATCAAGCTGATCGAGCGCTCGATCGCCGATCGCGCGTTCGACGAAGGTCTGATCAAACCCGTGCTGGCCAAGACGCGCACGGGCAAGAAGGTCGCCGTTGTGGGGTCTGGTCCTGCGGGCATGGCCGCCGCTCAGCAATTGGCGCGCGCCGGGCACGAGGTCACGCTGTTCGAGCGCGACGATCGGATCGGGGGCCTGCTCACCTACGGCATCCCCGATTTCAAGATGGAAAAGTCGCTGGTCGAGCGTCGCGTCGCGCAAATGACCGCCGAGGGCGTGGTGTTCAAGACCAACGTCAACGTCGGTCATGACGTGACCGCGCACGATTTGAAGAAGAACTTCGACGCTACGGTGCTCGCAATCGGTTCGCGCAAAGCCCGTGATCTGGAGGTGCCCGGCCGAGACCTACCCGGCACCTACTTCGCCATGGACTTCCTCACCCAGCAGAACCGGCGCGTCGCTGGCCTCCCGGTGCCTGACTCGGAGGCGATCCTGGCAACGGGCAAGCACGTGATCGTGATCGGCGGCGGTGACACCGGCAGTGACTGCATCGGGACCTCGCATCGCCAAGGCGCGCTCAGCGTGACGAGCTTCGAGATCATGCCGCGTCCGCCGGACGAGCGCGCGGCCTCCACACCCTGGCCGCTGTGGCCGCTACAGCTGCGCACCTCCTCTTCCCACGAAGAGGGCGGCAAGCGCGACTGGAGCGTCTCGACCGAGCGCATCAGCGGCAATGGCAAGGTAGAGAAGCTGCATTGCGTCCGGGTGGAGTTCAAAGGCGGTCGCTTCGAACGCGTCGCGGGCAGTGAGTTCGAGCTGCCAGCCGATCTCGTGCTCTTGGCCATGGGCTTCGTGCATCCGGAGCACCCCGGCATCGTGACCGACCTGGAGCTGAAGCTCGATCGCCGCGGCAACGTGGAGGTCGATCCACAGTTCATGACCAGCGTGCCCGGTGTATTCGCTGCGGGTGACTGCCAGCGCGGGCAATCGCTGGTGGTCTGGGCCATCGCCGAGGGACGAAAGGCCGCGCGCAACGTGGACTTGTTCCTGATGGGTCGCTCCGAGCTCGCCTAGCGGCGCGCCAAACCGGGCGTTCTGACCGGTAAACCCGTGAAATTACAGGGGTGGTTGCTGCGGTACGTGGCACCCACACGGCGCGCCGTGCAACGCTTGTAAGATTGTGAATTCGCGAGTTTCCCGAAAGAGCCAGTCGCCCCGCAGCGCCCACCCTCGCCCAGCCGAGACGTCCCAACCCGAGCTCCAGGTCGGTTACGCCCCCGCCGGCCACGAAACCATGGCCGCCATCGCCGAAGAGCTCGTATTTCGAGAACATTCGCGACCGAAACCCGCGGACGACACGCCCGAAGTTTCGCTCACCGTGGGCCCGGCCGGGCGCGAGACCCTGGCCGCGATCGAGCGTGCGGCCCGCCCCGCGCGCGCCCGAATGGCGACGCTCGACTATGGCGACCGCATTTCCAATGCTCCGGGCGCCAAAACGCCGAGCCGCACGCCGGGCCCGCCCAAAGAGCCGACCGCCAAAGAGCCGGCCCAGCACCAGAGGCCGGCCGCGCGTCAGAAGCCGGCCGTGCACCAGAAGCCGGCTTCGCCGCCAGAGCCGGCCCCGCACGTTGTCGCACCCACGATCTTCGAGATGCTCACCTTCGTGGTGCAGAGCGTGGACGTTTCGAGCTTGGCTTCCGAGAGCCAGCGGCGACGCTTCGTCGAAGCCCATCTGCTGCAGCGTTTACCCGGGCGCGACATGTCCTGCGTCGAGCGCGTCGACGTGACCCCGTGGACCGTCAAAGAAACGCTCGTGGTTCGCGTGTGGTGCAAGGTATGATGCAGCTCAATCGCGCAGCGCGCTCTGAATCGTCTCGCGGACGGCTTGCACGAGCGGCTCGCTCACCTGCTCGCCGTACGACGCTGGATCCACCGCTGGGTGAATCGTCACGCGGACGACCGCGCCCTTCTCCACGCGCGCGCCCTTGGCTGGCAAGATCTGCCGCGTTCCCGCGACGCTGACCGGTAAGATCGGAGCCGCCGCGCCGAGGGCGAGGTGAAAACCACCGAGCTTGAACGGACCGACCGAGCCGTCGCGGCTGCGCGTCCCTTCGGGCGCGATCCAGATGCTCGTGCCGCCCGCGAGCGCGATCTTGGCGCGCTCCAAGCTCTCGATCGCGCGTTCCCTCGCCGAGCGATCGAGCTCGACGAAGCCAGCCACGCGCATGGCCTGCGCCCAGATCGGGATCCGGAACAGCTCGGCCTTGGCCACCATGCGCAGGCGCAGTGGCAACGCCTGGTAGAGCGCGGGGATGTCGTACAAAGATTGGTGATTGGACATCACGACGAATGCTCGCGCCGAGCGCGCATGTTCGACACCGCTGACCTGAAGCGAGACCTCGGCCTGAGCGAGCAGGCGCTTCGACCACCAGGCGAGCCGGGCGTCGCACACCTCCGGGGTCAGCTTACCGAACAGCGCATCGAACAGCGTGGGCACGCTGATCCGCAACGTCGCCCCTGCCGCACGTAACAGATGACCGATCGACATTGCCCACCCCGAGTCTGTCAGTCTTTTGGCGAGCGCACAGGGCCGATCGGAGCCTCCGACCATGAACCCGAGATTCGGCCGTAGGCAACGCCAAAATGCCGTGGTAATTCTGGCGTTTGGGTGACCTAGCCGCCCACATTTTGCGGGCGTTGGACATAAGCGATGAATGTGACCTGCACCGGTTGTCCGGCAAAATACGCGGTTCCGGACGAGAAAGTTCGCGGGAAGAAAGTCCGCATCACCTGCAAACACTGCGGGACCAACATCATCGTGGACGGCACGGCCGGCGGAGCGACCGACGAAGCCTCCGCGAAACCTGCGGCGCAAGCGGCCACACGACCCGCAACCACGACGGCGCGCGCGCCCGAAAGCAGTCAGGCATCGGCCCGGGCACCAGCCGAGGCCAAGGTGCCCGCGCAAGCCAAAGCAGCCGCTGCACCCGCGGAGGTGAAGTTCATCGTTGGTTTCGCCGATGATCGGCAAGAGACGCACACCGTCGCGCAGATTGTCGATCTGTACAGCGCAGGCAAGATCGACGACGAGGCACTGGTCTGGAAAGACGGCATGCCCGATTGGTTGTCGCCCTTCGATGTGCCCGAGCTCGCCGCCGCGTTTCGCGCAAAGAACGTCGCGCCGCGCGCAGCTGGCCCGGCCCCATCCGCAGCCGCCGAAGATGAAGCCACCCTCGTCGTCCGCTCACCGCTGGACGATCCGGAAGTCCAAGCAGCGCTGGCGGCAGCCGGACCGATCGGAGGCGCGAGCGCCGCCAAACCCGCTCTGGCCAGCGCAGCCGAAAAGCCGGGCGAAGAGCCCGCGCCCAGGTCGGCAGCCGCGCGCGTCGAACGGCGCGCGGGAGCGGTCGATCTCTTCAGCAGAGCGTCGGAGGCGGGCAGCGAGGGCGACGTCTCCTTGGATCTCGGACCTGCGCACGAAGAGCGTCACCAGAAGCTGACCGGCGCGCGCAACGAAAGTTCGGTTCTGTTTTCGCTCGACGCGCTCACCAAGGGCGCTCCCAAAGCCTCGCAAGCTCAGGCCAAAGCCAAAGAGCAAGAACGAGAAGCCAGTGAAGCCCTGTTCGGCGAAAGCGCACCGAACTCTTTGCTCAGCTTGGGCAGCGGCACGCTGGGCGCGATGGCCGCTCCCGATTTCACGAAGCCCGTCAACAAGGCCAACGCCATCCCGCTGAGCGATGCGCAGGCTGCGCCGGACGCGCCCAGCAGCAAGGGTCGCGGCGGCGTGGTGCTTCTGGTTGGCTTCTTGGCGATCGCTGCCGCAGCTGCCGTCGCCTTCGTGATGATGAAAAAGCAGCCCACGGCCGAGAGCGTCACCGTGACGCCCAGCGCCGCCAGCCCGACCCGCGCATCGGCCGAGCCGAGCTCTCCCGAAGCGCCCGCGGCGAGCGCCTCGCCCACGGCGAACGCCGCGCCCGCGACCAGCGCAAGCGCCGCCGCGAGTGCTGCCAGCGCAGGCAGCACCAACCCTGCCGCCAGCAGCTCCGCCGCAGCCGCGGTGAGCGCCGTGGCCAGCGCAAAACCAGCGACCCCAGCCGCCGCCAAGCCCGCAGAAGCAGCCGCCGCCAAGCCCGCAGAAGCCACAGCGGCCGCCAAACCCGCCGAAACCGCCGCCGCCGAGAAGCCAGCAGAAGCAGCCCCCGCGGCAGAAGCAGCGGCCTTCGACAAGAACGCAGCCGTCGCCGCGCTGAGCGCCGCGGCAGCGAGCGCGGCCAGCTGCAAGACCGCCGATGGCCCAACCGGCTCCGGAAAAGTGTCGGTCACCTTCGCCCCGAGCGGTCGCGCAACGGCCACCAGCGTCGTCGGGGAGCTCGCCGGAACCGAAGTTGGCGGCTGCGTCGCGCGCCTGTTCCGCGCCGCGAAGGTACCTCCCTTCTCCGGCGACCCGGTCACGGTGAGCAAGAGCTTCACCGTTCAGTGACGATCGGAAGGGGGGCGATCGCGATCCCGCATCGCACCTCACAGCCCCGCAGCATTCCCGGCGCGCAACGGCCCGCTCGGACGACGAACGAGCGCACCATCACGGCCGATACCGTCTTCTTGCGGCTCCCAGAGGGCCGCCAAGATCGCCAAACGTACGGCACGCGATCCACGGCTTCCCGGAAGATCGCCAGCAGATTCTTTGGGGTCGCGTGGCTCGGCTCGAATCCGGCACGACGGCGACGTGGTGCACGGTCCTTGGAGCGGCACCGGGACTGAGCTGGTGCAGAACACGTCGCAGCTCGCCGCGCCGAGTCACACCCCATCTCTTCTCCCCTTGGCGATCTTGGCGGCCTTCTGGGAGCTAATCCTAGAGCATTGAGCTGATTCTAAGCGTGAATGTAGATGATCGTGCCCTGTTCTTGGCCGTCGCCGACGTACGCCGCGTGCCAATGCTCGGGCACGTCGGGGGCGGACCAGAGGAACGTGCGGCGGGCGTCGATCGGAGACATGTTCACGCAGCCGTGCGAGCGGACATGACCGAAGTCATCGTGCCAGTAGGCCGCGTGCAGCGCGTAGCCGCTCTTGAAGTACATGACCCACGGCACGTCGCGCAGTTCGAACTCGTGATCGGCGACGCTCGAGTCCATCGTGGTCGTGATGTGCTTTTGGTAGACACGAAACGTGCCGGTCGGCGTGCTGAGCGTCTTTTGCGGATCGCCCAAGCCGTCGCGCCCCGTCGACACCAGTGTCGCGTACACGGGCACGTCACCCTCCCACAACACCAGGGTTTGATTCACGATCGAAATCTCGATCCACTTGGCCTTGCGGTTCGCCCACGCGGGCAATCGGCTGGCCTTCGCGGCCGTGCGCAAATCGGCGCTCTTCAACCAACGCCCCGAGCGCGTTTGCACGAAGCGCTCTCCGCCGGATTCTTTGATGTTCCCGTTCAACGCGACGAACTCGCGCCCCGCGAGCTCCTCGCCACGCACCGCTGCGCCGCTGCCGAGATCGTAGTAGTTCGTACCCTCTTTTCGGGCAAAAGCCACGGGCAGGCCGACCGCACGGATGTCGACGCCGTGAAATGGTGAGCCGGAATCGGCCTTGAGCTTGTCGGCGGGGATCAGGCGCGCGTCCGTGGAGATGGCGAAGCGTCGCCCTTGCGCCTCGGGGCCCGCAACGAAGGTACCGATCAGCGACACCCCGGCGTGTCGCTTCAAACGATCGGCGATGACCGCGAAGCTCGGCGCCTTGAAGCTCGAGATGTTCGGAATGCGTCGCTCGCCCTGCAGCCACCAGGGAACGTGATCGTCCCCATTGCCACCGAAGCGCATGTTCTCGTCCATCGGCTTCGCTTGTTCCGGAATCGCGCCGAGCGCGATGCCGCTCTTCTCGTCGAGCGGCACGTCATTCGCGCCGACGTCGAGCGCGTCCCATTTCTGACGGAGCTTCGTCCAATTTCGTAGATGGCGCTCGAGCCGCATCTCGTACTCGAACTGCTCGGCCTTGCTCGGCACGCGCATGTAGTTCGGCGCGATCGAGCGCAGGAACGCATACTTGTACGGCATGGGTTTGGCGCGGTCCGGCTCGACCTGGATGGCACGGGCGAGCGGATGATCGAGCTTGAGCGTCGCGTTCGGCCCGACACACACGAAGCCGGCCGGTCGAATCGCGTACCAGCCATCCGGGCAGCCCTCATTGGCGACCGGTTTGTCCGACCGAGCCACCCGCGCCCCGATGCGGAGATAGC
The DNA here is from genome assembly GCA_035688655.1 of Polyangiaceae bacterium. Classification (GTDB taxonomy): domain Bacteria; phylum Myxococcota_A; class Polyangia; order Polyangiales; family Polyangiaceae; genus PMG-095. The sequence continues at coordinate 6,974 of DASSMT010000218.1, forward strand.
CCAAGGGTTCGGCCTTCGGGTCGGGCGTTCGCATCACGGCGACGGTCATCGCGATCGGCGCGAGCTGCGGCCCGTCCGCCGGCGGCACGGGGATCCGCGAAAAATCGTTGGGATCTGCGACAATCCCACCATTTTCCGGCTTCAGCCGAGAGGCCGCCGGGTCTCGAGAATCGAATGGACCCGGGCCGTTACAAGCGCTGGGCCAAGCCAACAGGGCGAGACAGACAGCTTTGTTTCGGAAACTGACATGCGGCCACGAAAGCATAAGCTCACACATGCCCAAAAGCTGACGGTTGGGCCCAAAAATCGGCGTACTGTGCGGGCCTTGGACCCGCCGGACGAGGTGGGTCTCCCCTCATTCCTAAGCGAGAAGCGAAGCGATCCAATGGCGAAGGAAACACTGACGATTACCGATAACCGCACCGGCAAGACCTACGAGGTGCCGGTGACCGAAGACACGATCAAGGCGCTCGATCTGAAGCAGATCATCGTCAAGGAAGGTGACTTCGGACTGATGACATACGACCCCGCGTTCATGAACACGGCGTCCTGTCGCTCCGCCATCACTTATATCGACGGCGACAAGGGCATCCTGCGCTACCGCGGTTACCCAGTCGATCAACTCGCCGAGAAATCGACCTATCTCGAGTGCGCGTACCTGTTGATCAACGGCGAGCTACCCACCCAACCCCAGCTCGACAAGTTCACCAGCGACATCACTCATCACACGTTCGTGCACGAGAACGTGCGCACGTTCATCGATGGCTTCCGCTACGACGCCCATCCCATGGGCATGCTGTGCGCAACGGTCAGCGCGCTCAGCACATTTTACCCGGAAGCCAAACACGTGCTCGATCACGACATTCGTCGTCAGCAGATGGTGCGCTTGATCGCCAAGATGCCGACGCTCGCTGCCTGGAGCTACCGGCACAGCATGGGCATGCCTTTCGTCTACCCGAGCAACGAGGTCAGCTACAGCGAGAACTTCTTGCAGATGCTGAAGCGCATCGCAGAGCCGAAGCTCGAGGTGCACCCCGAGATCGTCAAGGCGCTGGATGTGCTGTTCATCCTGCACGCCGATCACGAACAGAACTGCTCCACGAACGTGATGCGTTCGATCGGCAGCTCGCGTGCCGACCCGTACGTCGCCGTGGCCGGCGCCGCGGCGGCCCTGTATGGCCCGCTGCACGGCGGCGCAAACGAAGCCGTGCTGCGCATGCTGCGTGAAATCGGCTCTGTCTCGAACATTCCTGCCTTCGTCAAGGAAGTGAAGAGCGGCGTCGGTGCACGCCTGATGGGCTTTGGCCATCGCGTGTACAAGAACTACGATCCGCGCGCGAAGGTCATCAAGCGCCTAGCGGACCAAGTGTTCGATCTGGTGGGCAAGAAGAGCCCGCTCTTGCCAGTCGCGCTCGAGCTGGAGCGGATCGCGCTCACCGACGAATACTTCGTCTCGCGCAAGCTGTACCCGAACGTCGACTTCTATTCAGGGCTCATCTACGAAGCGCTGCAGATCCCGGTCGACATGTTCCCGGTGCTGTTCGCCATCCCGCGCACCTCGGGTTGGCTCGCGCAGTGGGAAGAGATGCTGCTCGACAAGGATCAGAAGATCGCGCGGCCGCGCCAGATCTACACCGGTTATGAGGAACGAGACTTCGTGCCGATGGCCAAGCGTTCGCCGGCTTCGGTCGCGCCCGCAACGGGTTCGAAGCGAGAGACCGACTGAGCACCGCGTTTGACTTCGAGCCGGCATGAAAGTGATACCTGACTCCGAGCTCGACCCGCGCCTGCCGGACGAACTCGAGTCAGGCTCCCCCTTCTCCTCGTACGCCACCAAAGAATCGAGGAGAAGCGGGGCCGTGCTCGCGGGGCGCTATCAGGTGCGTGGCTTTTTGGAGCGCGGCGCGCACGCGCGCATCTACTTGGCCGAGGATCTGACGACGGGCACGCCGGTTGCGCTGAAGATCTTGGCGCCCGAGACCGCTCTCTCCCCCGAGTTCCGCATTCGGCTGTTGCGGGAAGGCCGGGCCATGAAGGCGATCTCGCATCCCAACGTGGCGACCGTGCTCGAAGCCGGCGAGACCGAAGAAGGCGTGCCGTTCTTGGCCATGGAAGCCCTGCTCGGGGAGTCCCTGGGTGAGTACGTGCGGCGTGAAACGATCCCGCTCGACACTGCGCTGATCTTATTGCGGCAAGCCGCCTCTGGGCTGGCCGCCGCCCACCGCGCGGGCATCGTGCATCGCGACGTGAAGCCGGACAATTTCTTGTTGCTCGGCCCGCCCGGTGAGCCTTACGGCCTGAAGGTGATCGACTTTGGCTTGGCCAAGCTGTGGGACGTCGACGAGGCGGGTGGCGAAGCGCACAACGTCATGGGCACCGCTGAATACATGTCACCCGAGCAGATCTTGGCCGAGCACGTGGATGCGCGCAGCGACATCTACAGCCTGGGCGTCGTGATGTTCCGGGTGTTCTCCGGACACCTTCCGTTCGAATCGGTCGGGCAAGCAGATCTGCTTCGCCACCAATTGTTTTCGACCGTTCCGCCGCCGTCTTGGCTGAACGAGAGCCTGGACGCGCGCGTGGATCGCGTCGTGCAAATGGCCACGCAAAAAGACCGCGACCGACGCTACGCCAATATGGACGACTTGATCGCCGATCTGGAGGTCCTGATCGGCATACACAATCGCGAGCTCCGAGCACGCTCGCTCTCCAACGCACCCGACGCGTACCTGCCGAGCACCGATCTTGGCCGACAAGCCGCCTCGGTGCTGGCGGCGAAATTCGGCGAGCACGCCACACGACCCGGCTCGTCGAAGCCACCAGGGTCGGGCTAGGCCTGGGCCCGGTGGCGCCAAGAGGGCTCCCTCGGAGAGTGAAGGATGCTAGCGTGAGGGTTCACCCGGAGGCGGTACTTCATGAATATCGAGCATAAAGCGCTGACATTTGCCGTGACCTTGGCGGCAATCGTGCCGGCCTGTTACGTCACCACCGAGAAGCCGGCCGACAGCGCGCCACCTGCCGTGGCGAGCACCACGACCGCCGCACCCCCCGCTGCCACGAATCCACCGCTGGTCACTGCCACTGCGAGCGCGCCCCCGCCGGCCACCGCGGTGCCCACGACTCCCCCAGCCGCGCAACCGGCGACGCCGCCGCGCCCGCCAGGCATGCACGCTGCAAAACCGCTCCCGACCACCTCGGCGGCTCCCGCGCCCACGACTTCGGCAACACCATGAGCAGCGCGCGAGAAATCATGACCACCGTCGGCGAACGCCTCGCCGCCAACAAGCAGGCTGCCTCCGAAATCGGCGCGATCTACAAATTCGTGCTCGAGGGCGAAGGCGGCGGAACTTGGATCATGAACCTGAAGGGTGATGCGACGCTCACCCCTGGGGATGGTCCTTGTGACTGCACACTGGCCATGTCTGCGGAAAACGGCGTGGCGCTGTTCGAAGGCAAAGTCACTGGCGAGCAGCTGTTCTTCAGCAACCAACTGCGTGTGGAAGGCGACATGAGCTTGGCGCTCAGGCTGCAGAGCCTGCTGGCCATCGTGCGCTGAACGATGAGCGAGCCAACCAGCAAGAAGCAACCAGACCTGGCCGGGACCTGGCCGCTGTTCGACGAGGGTCAACCCGGCCATTTTCCAGCGGACCCGAGGCATGCGTTGAGCTCGTCGTCGCCCGGGGACCAAGAGCTCGCGGCGCTCGATCGCCACGACGAATTCCACGACACGCCAGACAGCCGACGCAAGAACGCGCGGCGCGCACGTGAGTCCCTCCCGCCACTTTCACCGGAGTGGATGCGCGCCGCCCGCGCCCTCGCGGATTGGCTCGAAGAGCGGATTCAACGGGGCAGCATCGATGCCGTAGAACAGGCAGCGATTGCCCGAACCTGGGCCGCCTGGTCACTGAGCGGAGTGAGCGAAGCGCATGTGTTGCGCGTGGCACATCTGGTGGGTCGCGCCCACGCAGCGATCCGCGACACCTCACGTCAGGACCCGCAGCTGCAGGCCGCGTATCAAGCCTGCGCGGCGGTGCTCCACAGCAGCCTCCCCACCACCATCCGAGACAGCATGCCGTTCGAAAGAGCCTCGTTCGTCGTGCGCAAACTGCACGACGAAGCCGATCACTGGGCAGCAATCGTCGAGGGAACCGCCGAACTGCTCGGCTGGAAAGACTATGCCCGAGTGCACGCGGCTGCCGTACTGCGCGCGATGATCGAACGGAGTCGCTAGTGTCACTCGCAACGGCTCCCGAGACACCGCCCGGCCCGGTCGCCTTCTTCGGGCAATTTGGCGCGTGGACGCACGCAGCCGCACGCACGGCCTTCGGCCCCGCCGCCGATTACCGGGAAAATTCTACGATTTCTCAGGTCTTCGACGCGGTCGAAAGCGGAGCCGCGAGCTTCGGCGTCGTGCCGATCGAAAACTCCACCGAAGGCGGCGTCAACCAAACCGTCGACGAGCTTTTGTCGCGCAAGCTCTGGATCGCGGGCGAAGTCGTGCTGGAAATCGCGCAGTGCTTGCTGGGCCTCGAAAGCTCGCTCGCCAGCATCGAGCGCGTCGCATCGCACCCACAGGGGCTCGCGCAGTGTCGACGTTGGCTCGCGGAGCACTTGCCGAACGCGGTGCAGATTGCAGCCCTCTCGACGACCGCTGCCGCGCGAGAAGCCGCAGGTGATCCGAAATTGGCGGCGATCTCGAGTCCGCTCGCCGCCGAGCTCAATGGCTTGCGGGTGTTGGTCGCCGGGATCCAGGATCGCGCCGAGAACGCCACGCGCTTCGTCGTGATCGGACCGAACGACTCCCCGAGAACCGGGCACGACAAGACGAGTCTGGTATTTTCGACCACGCACAGCCGCGGTGCGCTGCGACAGGTGCTGGAGATCTTCGACCGAGCCGGCCTCAATCTGAGCCGGATCGAGTCGCGGCCGGCGCCGGGTCGACGCTGGGAATACGTCTTCCTCACCGATCTCGAGGGACACCGCGAGGACCGCGCGATCGTGAGCGCACTTGGCGAGCTCGAGCGCCAGTGTTCGACCGTCCGGGTGCTCGGCAGCTATCCGCGTGCCACTTAGGGGACGGTGCGTTTCAAAAGGTAAATCCCAGCCTGCAACAGCGCTGAGCTGCAGCATGTAGGCCTTTGTAGACACGAGTGCGAGAGTTCGATAATCTGATCGCTAAGTGGCTCATCGGCAACGTAGCGACGCAAGCGAAGTTCCCGGGACGAGCGCCAGCGGGCTGCACAGTCGGGCTGTGCCTCGTTACGCGCTGCGTGAGGGCCCGCTCGAGCACCCCTTGAGCAAGACCCCGCTCTTCGTTGGCCGCGGCTCCGACGCGGACATCGTGCTGGCGGGCCCGCTCGTCTCGCGCCGCCATGCGGAGTTCCACGAGACCGAAGCCGGCGTCGTGGTCATCGACCTCGACAGCCAAAATGGCGTGCTCGTCAACGACGTCCCGATCGTCAGGCCGACCGCGCTTTTGATCGGTGACCGGGTCACCATCGGCGACAACGAATTCGTTCTGACCGAGCTTGCCACCGGCCGAGAGGGGCGTGGGTCCGAGCCGGAGCTGGAGCTGGGCGCGGCGAGCTCCAGCCGGAGATCCGAGCCGGATTTGAACCAGATCCGTGAGTCGGGACGCGCGCCGGCCGGCACGTATGCGAGCGAAGAAGCGTCGATCGCCACGCGCCGAGCCGACGCCCTGCACTTGCTGAGCAACGTGGCAGACAAGGCGCTGGCGCTGGGTCGCGGACAAGAGGCCGAGCACGTGCTCGGCACGCACC
>DASSMT010000225.1:0-8614 GCA_035688655.1 Polyangiaceae bacterium
CAACCCGAGTGAGTTGGTGAGCTGGCGGAGCAGGTTCGTCTCGGCGAGCGTGAGCGACTCGTCCACCGCGGCCAGCTCGACCAACGCGCCGAGCACTTCACGGCGCAGATCTTCGTCGGCGAGCTCGCGCAAGGCACGCGCAAAGCGGGGCGTGTCCACGCTCGAGATCTCGACGATGTGTTCACGCAAGGTCTTGCAGATTGCGTCCACGCCGCTCGGGCTCATGCCCTCCACGCGCAAGAGCTCCGCGCGCACGCGCGTCTCTTCGGCCGGCGCGTAGTCGCGATCCGCGTAGGCCACGGTGCCGAGCAACCCGGCGATGGCGGTCACCACCGTGATCGTCTCAGGGTCTGCGTTCGGCAGCTCCCGCTCGATGGCGGCGCGCAGCGCGCCGCTGCCCGACAGATCTTCGTTGCCACCCAGCGATTTCAGCCAGCGACCGAACATGGCCTTGGTTATAGCACGCTGGTCGCGACGCAGCTCTCGGCTGGAGCAATGGCCGACCCGTTCACAGCCAGCGGAAGAGGGGGCGCGCGGCGGGCATGAACGGCCACGGGACGGACGACAAGATCAGCAGCAACGACACCCCGACGCCCCAGGCCACTCGTCGCTGACGAGCGCGCGCGTCGCCGGCTTTCTTCGCGTAGGCCCAAGAGGCATGCGCCACGATCAGCGCGACCACCATCATCGTGATGTGCTCGATCGCGAAGAAGCGCAAAGCGCTGACCTTCATCGACGCTTTGAACTCGCTCGCCGTCTTGGGCACGATGGGGCTGAATACGAAGTACAAGAGGAGCCCGAGCACGGTCTGCAGATCGAGCGACGAGACGAAGGTCAGCGCGAGCCGTTGGTCCGTCTTCGACCAGGATCGACCCGCTGAGCGCCCGGCGATCGCGACCGCCAGTGTGGCGACCGCGCTGCCCAGGACGAGCCAGCGGTTCCACGAGTGCACAATCAGGATTACGGCATACATCTCGACCGCTTGTACTCCGATTCCCACGCGCTGAGCGAGACTCCCGCAGTTCGTCTCCGAGAATTTTCGGCTCGCGCTGGCTAGGTCGACCGCCCCGTGATTCGGGGCTACTACTGATGCGAGAGCGGTGTCCGATGGTGCGATCCCGAAGGGCTTCGTGTGGCGCGTTCGCGATTTGCTGCATGTGCGCGTGCGCGTGCGCGAGCAGCGCGTCGGACTCACACGCAACAGGGGGCGCTGCGGGCCAGAACGCTGATGCCGCGCTTGGGGGCGCGCCCGCGAGCTCCGGCGGTGCCGGCTCGGGAAGTCCGAATTCGAGTGCGGGCAGTGCGGCCCATTCGAGCTCCAGCGAGGCGGGCCAAGCCGACGAAAGTGCAGGCGAGTCGAATTTCGGCGGAGTGAGCGCTGGCGGCGCCTCCTTCGCGGCCGCCGGTAGCAGCGCGACTAGCGGCGGTGCGAGCGGAGCTGCGGCAAACGGCGTGCGTCGCATCTTCTATCTCGACGTCCAGGGAAGCGTGCGCACGTTCGACGAAGACAAACCCAGTCCGCGTACCCTCGTGAGCTCGGCAGGCAAGGGTCCAGACGGCATTGCGGTCGACGTGGCTGGCGGTCATGTGTACTGGACCACGATGGGTGTGCCTGCCGACAACGACGGTTCGCTGCTTCGCTCCGAGCTCGATGGCTCGAAGGTGACTACGATCGTGCCCGCGGGCGGCAGCTACACGCCCAAACAACTCAAACTCGATCTCGGCGGCAAGCGACTCTATTGGTCCGATCGGGAAGGGATGCGCATTCAAAGCGCGGCAAGCGACGGCTCCGGTCTGGAAACGCTGATCACGGTTGCGACCGGCGACAGCGCCCGAAAAGACGCCCAGAACTGGTGCGTGGGCTTGGCGCTCGATCTGACTCACGGCTTCGTGTACTGGACGCAGAAGGGCCCGGACGACGGCATGGTCGGCTCGATTCGCCGCGCACACTTGAGAATGCCCGACGGCGAGACCGACACCACCCGCACGGACATCGAAGTGTTGTTCGACAAGCTCCCTGAGCCCGTGGATCTCGACTTGGACGTGTCCGGGGGACACATGTATTGGACCGATCGCGGCGACGACACCATCAATCGCGCGCCGATCGAAATCCCGCAGGGCAAGACCGCGGCCACGCGCGGCGATCGCGAAATCTTGGTGCGCGGCGTGCGCGAAGCCATCGGGGTCACGCTCGATCTCGAGCGCGGTCACGTGTACTACACGAGCGGCGCCAGTGGTCGCGTTGGCCGCGCCAACCTGGACGGCAGCGGTGCGATCGACTTGGTGACCGGCACCGGCGCGCTCACTGGTATCGCGGTCGTTCAACCCGCAGCGCGTTGAGCTCGGGGGCAGAGGGCGCTCGACGCGCTTCGTGACACCCGAAGGGGTGCGAACCAGCTACGCGCCTCGGAGCGCGCCGTGTTCCCGCGCAATACGCAGCGCGTCGATCGGCGGCGCTTCGCTCCGCACAAACGTTGCTGATACTTCGGCGGATCTCGCACGCCCAACGGGCCGTACGGCCTGGAGGGCAATGGCAACTTCGGCTCGGGCGAGGTCAAGGCCAAATGAAAAAATAACCATCGCCGGGGTACCGCCTGCGAAAAAGTGACTTAGGGACGGTTCAGGGCACGGTGGGGCCCCGGGAGGATCCGATGATCATGTGTCGAGTCATTGCTTTGTCCTGCGTGTGTTCGTTGCTGGCTGCGTGCGGCAGCAGCAAATCAGACGAGCCAGTCGCGGACACCAGCGCTGCGGTCACTTACTACGGCGACGTCGTGCCCATCCTCCAAGACCATTGCTTGCAATGCCATCAACAAGGCGGCATCGCACCGATTCGCTTGGACGACTACGAGACCGCCAAGATGTGGGCGGACGATATGGCGGACGATACTGCGCGGCGCGCGATGCCGCCGTGGTCGATCACGTCCGATGGTTCGTGCGGTGAATTCGCGGGCTCGCTCGCTCTGAGCGACGAGCAAATCGCGACCATTGGGCGCTGGGCGAAGGCGGGCGCCAAAGAGGGCACGAAGAAGGAGCTCAGCGTGCCTGCGCTACCATCGATCGGCGCCGCCACTCAGTACAAGTCGCCCAACTTCACGCCCATCATTCAGGGCGGCCCGCTGACCGCTGCCGACGAATACCGCTGTTTCTTGCTCGATTCGGGCATCGCGGCGCAAAAGTTCATCACCGGCTACGACGTCAAACCGGGCAATGAGCACATCGTGCATCACGTGCTCGCCTTCATCGTCGATCCGAACGCAAAGACCGAGCTCGACGATCGGCCCAACCTCACCAATGGCGAGCTGATGGCGCAATTGGACGCGGACACGCCCGACCGCGACGGTTGGCCGTGCTTCGGCATGGCGGGCGACGGCGTGAGCGTCAGCTCAGTGCCTGTCGTCTGGGCACCCGGGCAGGGTCCGGTCCAGTATCCAGTGAAGAGCGGCGTCCCGCTTCAGCCGAGCGACAAGATCGTGATTCAAATTCACTACAACTTCAGCGACATGTCTCGGGTCGGGGAAAGCGACCAATCCTCGATTCAGTTGCGGTTCGAAGATCACGTCGAGCGCGTCGGGATCTTCGTGCTCAATGACCCGTTCCTCGATACTTTGGGCGACCCGACACCGGCGCAGCTCGCGCCCGGCAAGGCATCGGTGAAATACGGCTGGAGCACGCGGCTGGCCGACTTTGGCCTCGATCGAGTTCCCGATCTGCAGCTGAACGGCGTCATGCCGCACATGCATCAACTCGGCCGAAAGTACCAACTGCAAGTCTCCAGCGCCGGCGACAACGCCTGCGCCGCGGACGTGCAGGACTGGGACTTTCATTGGCAACGCATGTACTTCTACGACAAACCGCCGGCGCTGGACGCGCAAACCGCGTTCAAAGTCACCTGTGACTACGACACGACGAGTGTGAGCGACCCAGTGCTGCCCGGTTGGGGCACGAGCAACGAAATGTGCTTGGCCACCTTGTACTTCACGGTTCCCAATTCTTCGCCCTAGCACTGTCATTTGAAGCTCTCGGCCGCGCGCTGCTGGCTTCTTGGCGAGCGCGCGTGGTCGCGGCGCGGCGGACATTGTAGGTGTCGTCCGCCGTTCGGGTGGCGCGGGCTCGCTCGCAAACGCCGCGTCTATTCGGTCGACGACAGTAACGGCATCACGAGCTCGATGACCCTCACGCGCTAGGCAGCGGTTGCTGAGCCGCTGCCGCAACGCCGGGAATGCGGGAAAACGAGAACGGCTCGCCCTCGACCACGAAGCGCGCGCGTAGGGCGGAAGCTTCGCGCGAGGAAGGAGCCACCGAGACTTCGAACTCGCCTGGCTCGACCACGCGCCGCTCGAAGGCATCGACCAAGGAGAGGCGCTCTTGCGGAATGGTCAAAGTGAGACAGCGCCGTTCACCCGCGGCGAGCGTTACGCGCGCGAATGCGAGCAACGCTTTGTTCACCCACGTCACCGAAGTCACCAAGTCGGAGCCGTACACTTGCACGATCTCGGTGCCCGCGCGCGCGCCGCGATTGTACAGCTCGAAGCTGAGCTCGAGCGCTTCACCCGAGGAGAGTCGCGTGCGTGCCAGGCGCAGGTCCGAATACTCGAACTCGGTGTAGCTGAGTCCGAAGCCGAACGGAAAGCGGGGGGTCTGATCGAGATCGGCGTAGGAATTGCCGTGCTGGCCGCGAATTTGGCTGTAGAAGCAGGGCTGTTGGCCGACGTGCTTGGGGAACGAGATCGTGAGTTTGCCGGATGGGTTCAGATCTCCGAACAACAGCTCTGCGAACGCCGTGCCGCCCTGCATGCCCGGATTGAAGCAACACACGATGGCCGCCGCGCGTTCGCTGGCAGCAGGCAGCACCAAAGGTTTGCTGCTGACGAGCGCCAGCACCACGGGCTTGCCCAAGTCGATGATCGCGTTCAAGAGGGCGGCTTGCCCGCCGGGCAGCTCGAGCGTGGCGGTGCTGAGCGTCTCACCGATGAACGGCAATGCGTCGCCGACCGCGAGCACGATCACGTCGGCGTTGGAGCAGGCGCTCAGCGCCGCAGCGAGCTCGCTCGCGTCCGTGGAATCGAGCGAGCAGCCGCGCGCGTACACCACGGACACGGTAGCAGGCACGCGCGCGACAATGCCATCGAGCAAGGTGACGGTGCAGGCGCGCGGCTGCTGGCCCGCGCTCGGCGGGTGCTGTGAGCTGCCGAGCGACCAATCGCCGAGCTGCGCCAGCGCGTCATCGGCGTTGGGGCCGATCACCGCTATTTTTCGCAGTTTGTCGGCGGCGAGCGGCAAACAGCCGTCGTTTTGCAGCAGCACCAGCGATTGCCGTGCCAGTTCGAGGTTCAGGGCTCGGTGCTCTGGGCAAGCGATGACCAGGGCTTGCTTTGCGCGATCGGGGCGGCGCGGGTTTTCGAACAAGCCCATCCGGAACTTGAGCGTCAAGATCCGGCGCACCACGGCGTCGATCTCTGCTTCACTGAGGAGTCCCTCGCGCACGGCGGCTTGTGCGGCCTGGAAGAAGCTGGGCGTGGCCATGATCAAGTCGTTGCCACAGCGCACCGCGACTACCGCGGCCTCTTTCGGCGAAGGCACGACGCGCTGTTCCCAATGCAGCCGACCCACGTTGTCCCAATCAGTGACCAAGATCCCAGTGAAGCCCCATTCTTCTTTCAAGACCTCGGTCAAGAGCCAACGATTGGCGGTCGAAGGCAAACCGTCCATCGATTGGTAACCGGTCATGAACGTCATGCAGCCCAGACGCGCGGCGCGCTCGAAGGGCGGCAAGAAGAACGACCGCAATTTGCGCCGAGAAATATCGGCTTCGGATGCGTCGCGCCCGCCTTGCGTCTCGGAGTAACCCGCGTAGTGCTTCGCGCACGCAAGCACGCCGTCCGGGTCGTCCAAGCCCGCGCCTTGATAGCCGCGGATCATGGCCGCGCCGAACTCGGCGATCAAGAATGGATCTTCGCCGAAGGTTTCTCCGGTGCGGCCCCAGCGCAGGTCGCGACTCAAACAGAGCACGGGTGAGAACGTCCAGTGCGCGCCGGTCGTCGCCATTTCACGGGCAGTGACCCGCGCTGCAGCTTCGAGCAGTTGCTCGCTCCACGAGCAAGCCATGGCAAGCTGCGTGGGGAAGATGGTTGCGCCAGGGTGAAACGAATGGCCGTGAATGCCATCTTCACCGACCAAGAGCGGAATACCGAGTCGAGTTTCGGCGGCTGCGTCCATGGCCTGCGCGAGCTCGTCGTTCAAGATGTGCAAGAGCGAGCCGGGCTGCATTTCGCGCACGGTCTTCACCGGCTCGATCTGGCCATTGAGTTGCAGCATCTGGCCGACCTTCTCCGGCAAGGTCATGCGCCCGAGTAAGTCCTCCACTCGCTCTGCGATCGGAGCCGTCCCGTCTCGGTATGTAGGTGTTTCGCTCATGTTCGACTCGGCTCAGGAAAGGATCAAAACAGCGTCTCGTATCGGTACGCAAAGCAGCATGCCGCCCCGCTGCGTGAAACATCGTCACCCGCCAGAGTGACAGAAGCGTAATGCTCAGGAATTTTGCAGCAAAGTGATCGATTTCCGATGGCGCGGGGCACTAGTGCGGGACATGATTGTGGGTCGCGTGCTGCACAACATACTGAAAAAATGCGTATTCAGCGCCTCGGTTCTGATCGCAGCTACAAGCTGCGCCGGAGGCGAAGTCAACGATGACGGCGCGGCCGGAGCGCCTGGCGTGGCCGGCGCGTTTACAAGCGCAGGCGCATTCACGAACAGCGGCGGATCGAGCGCAAGCGCCGGCAGGAGCACGGGCAGCGGCGGTGGCTCTACAACGGCCGGTGGTAGTGGGCCGAGCGCGGCGGGCGCGGGCTCCGGCCCCAGCGCTGGCGGCTCCGGCCCTGCGGGTGGCGGCAGCACCGGGAGCGCTGGTGCAGGCAACGCCCCGGCCGCGGGTGGAAAGCTCGACATCGGTGGGGACGGTCTGCAGTTCGTCGGCAACATCACCACCGGCTACATGAACGGCATGGATCAGGGCAACCGCAAGTTTGCCACTTACTGGGACCAGGTGACCCCGGAAAATGCGGGCAAGTGGGGCTCGGTCCAATCCAGCGCCAGCAGCGCCTTCAACTGGACCGCGCTCGACGCCATCTACGACTACGCCGAGAAGAACCACATCCTCTTCAAGCAGCACACTTTCGTCTGGGGCAGCCAGCAACCGGGCGGCACGATCACCCCCGAGGCCGTGCAAAAATGGATGACCGAGTTCTGCACGCGCTACCCGAACACCAAGTTGATCGACGTGGTGAACGAGCCCCCGCCGCACACCACGCCCGCGTACGCCGGCAACATCGGCGGCGGTACCAACGGCGACTGGAAGTGGATCGCCAACGCCTTCACCTGGGCGCGCGCGGCCTGTCCGAACTCGATCCTGCTGCTGAACGACTACAACAACATCGAGTGGCAGAACGACAGCACGCACTTCATCGACATCGTGAAGAAGGTCCAGGCGCTGGGCGCGCCGATCGACGCCATCGGCGCGCAGTCGCACGATCTCGACAACGGTAGCGTCAGCTTTGCCACGGTGAGCAAGCTGCTCGGCAATCTGAACACTCAAACCGGCCTGCCCGTCTTCATCACCGAGATGGACATCGACTCCACCGACGACGCCAAGCAGCTGAGCCTGTACCAGCAATACTTCCCGCTCTTCAAGAGCGCGGGCTACGTGAAGGGCATCACGATCTGGGGTTGGATCTTCGGCCAGACCTGGTCGGCCGCACCCAACAGTGGCCTAATCCGCAACGGCACGCCGCGCCCGGCCATGACTTACCTGATGGAGCAACTCGGTCGCCCTGCGCCGTGAGGCTTCAGGGGGGAGCTGCGTCTGTGCGGCTCGTGCCGAGCGGCACGGTGTACAGAGCCAATCGATCTCGGCCCTGACCGCCGACGTCGGTGATGAAGCTCAAGTACTGGGAGTTCACCGCCAAATTCGTGATCAGACGGCGCGGCGCGGGCACCAGCTGGCGCGGCTTGGCCGAGGCCGAAAGCTCGAAGATCCCCTCCATCGTCGAGCAGTAGACTTTTGCGTTCGCGCCGACCGAAAGCGGCGAACAAATGAAGTCTTTGGTGAGCACGCGCTCTTGCCGCAGATCGAGCGACACGCTGAGCACGTCGCGAGCGGCACCGTCGTAGTAGATCAGGGCTTCGACGCCCCGCAGCAGCGCGGGCCAGCGGCCCGTCTTGTCGCTCGAGTAAATCGCCTCGCCGCCTGCGAGCTTCACGCGGCCCACGCGCCAACTCGAGCGGCTCGGCCGTTCGACGAAATACAGCGCATCGCCGATCATCGTCAGTGCGTCGATCGAACCGGGTGACGTGTACAGCGTCTTCAGACGCTGGTTCTCGAGTTTGGCGATCGTGTCGCGCGCGCCATCCCCGTGCATGACGAAAGCAAACTGGTCGCCGGAAATGTCGGCCACGAGCCGCTGCGGTTGCTCGGGCACAGCGCCGAGCTTGGTTGCTCCAGAAGGCTTGGCGGCGCTGCGGGGCTCGCTCCAGAGCGCTCCCTCGGACCAATAGACGTAGTTTTTTCGGCTGACCGTGGCCGTGAAGCCCAGATGCATCGCGCGCGTCAGCGGTT
>DASSMT010000439.1:0-25439 GCA_035688655.1 Polyangiaceae bacterium
GGCGTTGGTGCATGTAGCTGGCTGTTCGACGCAACGCCCGCGGCCAAACACGAAGCCAAGCTCGAGGCTCCTTCGACCCGGAACGAGGAACAGGGGGTTGGCCTCAAATTGCCCGTGCCTGGCTGGTCGCTGCTGACCGCCGCGGAAGTGGACGCGCACGGGGGCTGGGCGCGAGTCGGAGCGCTGCATTCAGAGTCGAAGATGACGGGACTTGTCTACGCTCAGCCCGCTTCGGGTGCGCCCGACTTGGAAGCTGCCGCCCGGCAGCTCTTGGCCCACGTGAACCGGGCGGACCTTCGGATCGAGCCGCTCGTGTCCGTGCAATACCGCGGGTACACGGCGCTCGATCTGAACGCTTTGGGTAAAGTAGCGGCCATTGAAGCCCGCTGGGCGATCCGCAGTTTCTATCGCGCCGACCAGCTCGTGCAGATCCTGGTCACCGGTCCCGCTGCGCTGTTTCGCGCGCCGCTCGTCAGCGCGTTCTTCGACGCGGTCGAGCTATCGGAGCGCAAGCGATCTGCTCAGCGCCGTACCTTCGAAGTGAGGGACTCCGCTGGCGCAAGCTTCCGTGTCCACGACCGCTTGTACCAGGGCGCCGCATCCGGCATTGAATTCCGAGCTCCGCCTCAGCTGAAGCTCCTGGTTGGCAACCAGTGCACGCAGCAAGGGTTGGACGCGGAGGCGGCGTTGATCGACGAAGAATCGACGATGCGGATTGAGCTCGAGTCGGAGCCAGCCCCTTCCGGCAGCGCAACACTTGCGCGCTTGAAGGCAGAACACGAGCAGGCCATGGCAGCCAATTCTGCCACTACTCTCACGCCGGACCGCTCGTGGAGCCTTTCGATCGCTGGCGCACAGGTCGCCTTCCGCGGCTACGCAGTCGCACCTCCGGGTGCTGATGCCTCTGCCCGTTCGGTCGGAGGTGAGGTTCAGGTCGCATTCCTGGAGAAGCTGGGCCGGTCGGTTCGAATCGTCGTGAGCTATGAACCTGCCCAGCGCGACGCCGCGCTGCAGCAGGCAAAGGCGGCCCTCGAAGGACTGCGGTTCATGACGATGGAGGCAAAGCTCGCTCTGGCTGCGGAGCTCGAGCGTCGTCGCGATCCCGAGGCCATGGTGGGCAAGGCCGATGCGGTCCGCGGGGGGACCTACAGGCACTTCGGATTCAATGTCGCTTGGACGCGACCCGTTGCCACGTGGGCCTTCGATCCGCCTGAAATTGCTCGTTCCCAAGGATTGCGTAACGCGCTGTTCAGCGCCCAGAGCATCGAGCTCGGGCTCACGATCCTAGCGCTTGCAAACCGAGTTCCGGAGGGCATGAACGACCAGGCTTACGCGCAACACCTTGCCGAATTGGCCGCCAAAAGCGGCGCCACCACCCGCGCGCAGACGCTCTCGTTCGGCGATGTCGCCGTTCGCGGGTTGGATGAGCTGGCGCAACACGGCCCGCCGGCGATCGGCGGGTCCAAGGCCGGGCTGGAGCGACACCTCACCGGGATGGCGGTGAGGGGTAGTACTGCCTTCGTCGTCAGCGTGAGCGGCAGCAATGAAGTGCTCGAAGCGCACCACGCGCAAGCGATCGCCGCAATTCGCGCATTCCGGCTCGGCGGCGCAGGACCCGAACGGGAGGAGCGCGGGGGCACCTACTTGGACTACCGCTGGGGTTGCGCGTTCACGGCTCCTTCCGGTTGGAAGCGAATCCAGCCGCCCGCGTCCAGTGACGTGGGAGTGTCTGAACGGGTCATTTGGGCGAACCAAGGGAAATTTTTGCGGCTTGGGCTGATCGATATGCCATCGCTCGCGCGGGGTGAAGAGCTGTTGGAGATCTTCAGCGATCGGCTCATCAGAGACGCCGTGAGCACCCCCACGGGGCACCCGGAAAAGCGCCGGGCCAACCTCGGAGACCTCATGACGAATGAAGTGACGTTGGGCGGCCGGCCCGTGCTCTTGGTGGGCGCACGCGGCCGCGTCGCATTTTCTTGGGCCGCCGAGGGCGACGACATCGATCTGTTTGCGCTCGTGAAGGCCAATTTTCGCGTCCTCGACTGACTGGGCCGATTGTTTCGCGGGCTCGGCGACGGTTTGGCGAGACGCGCGTCGCTGAACGCTGCCGGGTGACGCACATGTTTCGGGCGCGTTTCCCGGCGTTCGAGCGATGCGGACTCTCACCCTTGGGTATTGATCTAAACAAGCATCTGATATACCAGTTAAGGGCGCTGGCGTGGCGCGTGGCAGAATTCGAAGCGAACGGGAAGATCAGGAATATGAGCAGCTCCATCTATGAACGACTCGGCGGCGAAGCGGCGGTCGATGCGGCGGTCGACATCTTCTATCGCAAGGTCTTGGCGGACGAGCGCATCTCGAGCTTTTTCGATGATGTCGACATGGATCGGCAGCGCGCGAAGCAGAAGGCATTTTTGACGTTCGCCTTCGGTGGCCCGAGCAACTATGGCGGCAAAGACATGAAGGCCGCGCACGCTCACATGAAGATCAGCGAAAAGCATTTCAATGCCGTGATGGAAAATCTCGCCGCCACTCTCAGCGAGCTGGGCGTTCCGGAAGCGTTGATAGGCGAAGCCGCCACGATCGCGTTGAGCGTGAAAGGCGATATCGTCAGTCACTGAGTGAGTGCCCGCCAATCGCCAGTGAGTGCCCCGATGTTACGCTTCGAAGGCAAGGAATACTCGCTCGAAGACGGCGAGACCGTGCTCGATTGCTTGTTGCGACACGGCGAGCAGGTCAGCTCGCTGTGCCGTAGCGGGGCGTGCCAATCCTGTTTGCTGAAAGCGTCCGCTGGTGCGCTGCCCGCGCCGGCACAGGCCGGGCTGAAGGATGCCTGGAAGCAGCAGGGCTTCTTTCTGGCGTGCGTTTGTCGGCCGCGCGCAGATTTGGTGGTCGAGCGTTGCGAAGCGGCGGCCTCGTATCGTTCGCTGATCACGCAGGTGACGCTGTTAGCCGCGAACGTGATCAGTGTGCGCATCGCGCGCCCGCTGGATTTCGCCTTTCGGGCTGGGCAGTTCGTGCAAGTCGTGCGTCCGAGCGACGGCTTGATGCGTCCCTATTCGATCGCGTCGTTACCGAGCGAAGACGAGCTCGAGCTGCACGTTGCGTTGCTCCCCAACGGGCAGATGAGCGGCTGGTTGAACGAAGCGGTGGGGCAGGCCGTTTCGCTCCGCGGTCCCTTTGGTGAGTGCTTTTATCAAGAGGGGGAGTTGGATCGACCGCTCGTGCTGGCGGGCACGGGAACCGGGCTTGCGCCGCTCGTGGGCGTGCTGCGCACTGCAGCGGCACACGGCCACCGCGGCGAGATTTCGCTGTTCCATGGCAGCCCGCAGTCCTCCGGCATTTATCTGCGGGCCGAGCTCGAGTCGCTCAGCGAGTCGCTACCGAACCTGCGGCTCTTCGGCAGTCTGCTCTCCGGCTCCGAGAGCGAGCTCGGCGCGCAGGGGCGTTGGCAGTTCGAGCTCGCACCGCTCGAGCAAGCCGTGCTTGCACGCCACCCGAAGCTCGACGCGCATCGCTTGTTCTTGTGCGGGCAGCCCCCTTTGGTGCAATCACTCAGGAAACGCGCCTACTTGGCGGGCGCTTCACTCAGTCGTATCCATTGTGATGCGTTTGCCGCGCCGCACTCCGCGTAGTGGGATAGGCTCCGGGCGTGCAGCTCACGACCTACACTGATTTTGCCTTTCGCACGTTGATCGCGCTCGCCTGCGTCGCGCCCGAGAAGCTGACCGTGGGCGAGATCAGCGAAAGTTACGGCATCTCACTGAACCACTTGCTGAAGGTCGTGCAGCGCTTGGCCGAGCTCGGCTTCGTTGAGACCAGCCGCGGCAAATCCGGCGGTGTCCGGCTGCTGAGGGCGCCGAACGCGCTCACGCTGGGCGCGGTCGTGCGCGCCATGGAACCCGAGCTGGGTTTGGTTCCGTGTTTGCGCGAGGACGAGGCAGCGTGCGCGATTGTGCCCGCCTGTCGGCTCAAATCCCTGCTGGCTGAAGCCACGAACCAGTTCCTCCGCGCACTCGACGAGCACACACTGGCCGACGTCGTCGTGGGCAAATCGAGGATCGCGCGGCTGCTCAAGTTGAGCGCTCACCAGCGCTGATGCACGGCGGCCCGCACCCGGGCGTCGTAAATTTCCTTCACGCGCCGCATCACCTCACTGCTCAGCGGGGGTAGCTCGGCGGCGGCAGCGTTTTCGGCGACTTGCTCCGGGCGGCGAGCGCCGGGGATCGAGCAGGTGACCGCGTCGTGCATGTCGATCCAACGCAGCGCAAATTGCGCCATGGTCATGGTCGGGGGCACGAGTGCGCGCAGCTCTTCCACGACCGCGAGGCCGGCTTCGAAGTCGAAGCCGGAGAATGTCTCTCCGCGATCGAAGGCCGCGCCCGCGCGATTGAACGCGCGATGATCGTCGGCCGCGAACTCTTGCCCCGGCTTCATTTTGCCGCTCAATAACCCCGAGGACAGGGGCAAGCGCGCCAGAATGCCCACCTTCCGCCGTTGTGCCTCCGCAAATAGGTGCTCTGCGGGGCGCTGGCGAAAGATGTTGAAGATGATCTGGATCGACTGCACGTCCGGATACTCGATGGCCTTGAGCGCTTCTTCCACGCGCTCCACGCTCACCCCGTAATGCTTCAATTTGCCGGCGCGTTTCAAGTCGTCGAGCGCGCCGAACACTTCGGGCATGTAGTAGACGTCGGTCGGGGGACAGTGCAGTTGCAGCAGGTCCAGCGCTTCGACCTCCAGGTTGGCTGCGCTGCGCTCGACACAGGCCGTCAAGTTTTCTGCCGTGTAGGAGCTCGCGACGTGCGGATGGAAGCGCCGGCCGGCTTTGGTCGCGATGTGAAAGATCGGTCCGCGTTCGCGTTTCAGTCGAGCGAGCAAGCGTTCACTGTGGCCATCGCCGTACACGTCGGCGGTGTCGAAGAAGTTCACTCCCAGATCGAGCGCGCGGTGCAGCGCTTTGAGCGATGCCTCGTCGTCGGTGGGGCCCCAGGTGCCGCCAATGGCCCAAGCGCCGAAGCTGACGGCGGAAACATTGAGGCCGGTGCGGCCCAGGGCGCGGTATTGCATGGCGCGCAGTCTAGTGCGCTTTGCTTCGTGATTGTCCACCGGGGCCGGCCTTTTGTTGGGTTTTTTGCGGAGTCCGCGCGATCCCACTCAGATGCACGAGCCGGCACATGGTAAAGAAGCCTGCGTCATGGCCAACACGAACGCTTCACGATTCCAGGCCGCGATCAGCGCGTTCGATCGCGAAAATTCTCAGGATCCGAACACGCTCAGCGTCGCGGGCGTACAGCGGCCGCGAGAGCTGGTGGATGCCGAGCGCCTGTCGGTCTGGGTCGAGCGGCTCGCGCCCCACGCGTCCGAAGCGCTGCGCCTCGCCGCTCGTTGCCAGCACATTCGCCGCTGGCAGATCCCGCGCGGTTCCTTCCCTTCGGGTCGCGTCGGCTACTTGCAATGGCGCACACAGCTGGGGCGCTTTCATGCGGATACGGTCACGCGCATTCTCGAACAGCTCGGATACGAGCGCGACTCGATCGACGCCGTGCGTCGCATCAATCTCAAGCAAGGCTTACACAGCAACCCGGACACTCAGACCATGGAAGATGCCCTGTGCTTGGCCTTCTTGGAGTTCGAGTTCGCCGAGTTTTGCGCCAAATACCCAGCCGAAAAGGTGATCGAGGTCGTGCAAAAGACGTGGAAGAAGATGTCCGCGCAAGGACACGACTTCGCGCTCAGGCTGCCCTTCGAACCCGAAGCCCTCGCGCTCGTGCAGCGCGCGTTGACTCCGGCGGACGCCTGACTCAGCGCGCGCGCTTGCGCACGCGGTCGATGCTCATTGCGACCACGATGATGAACCCGGTGAAGATCTCCTGCACCCAGTTGGGAAAGCCGAGGTGCGTGCAACCCGCTTTGATCACCGTCAGCAGCAATGCGCCCACCAAGGTCCCGGACGCCGAACCTTGACCGCCCGAGAGCGAGCCGCCGCCGATCACGACTGCCGCGATGACCTCCAGCTCGAGCCCGACCGAGTCGGTCGGATCACCCACGGTCAGCGTCGAGAACTCCAGCACGCCCGAGAGCCCCACCAAGAGCCCGCTCAGCGTGTACACGAACAGCGTGGTTCGGGGGATGGAGATTCCGCATAGGCGCGCGGTCTCGGTGTTCGAACCCACGGCCACGATCTGGCGCCCGATCTTGGTGTAGGTGAGCAAGCCGATGCCGAAGGCGGTCGCGGCCAGCATCAGCCACACGCCGGGCGGCAGGGCGAAAGACGCGCCATGACTCTGCATCAGCGCGTCCAAGCCGCGCGCATCCGCGTCGATCTTTTGTTCGTCGGCGATGCCCTTGGCCACGCCGCGCAGAACGCTCATCGTGCCCAACGTGACGATGAATGGTGAGATCTTGAGACCGGCGACCAGCCCGCCGTTGCACAGGCCGAGCGCTCCGCCCGTGAGCACCCCGAGCGCGGCGGCAGCGACCGGCCCCATGCCCGCGCGCAGGCTCTCGGCGACCACGACGGTGGTCAGCGCGACGGCGGAGCCGACCGACAGATCGATGCCGCCGAGCACAATCGTGAACGTCATGCCCACCGCGGCGATACCGACGACCGTGGTCTGACGCAACATGGTGAGCAAGTTGCTCTGACGAGCGAAGGTGTCTGGCGCCAGCAGCGTGAATAGCGCGTACAAGAACAGGAGCGCGAGCAGCGGTCCGAGCCAGGGCGTGCGAAATAGCCAGCGAACTTTGCTCATCCAGTGGCCTCGAGCAAAAGTGCATGTTCGTTGAGCTCGCTCGCCGCGCGCGCCGCGCCCAGTTTGCCGCGCACCATCACCGCGATCCGATCGCACACGCCGAGCAGCTCGGGCAGGTAGCTCGAGATCATCAACACGGCATTGCCGCGCGCCGCCAGCGTATCGATGATTCGGTACAGATCGGCGCGGCTGCCCACGTCCACGCCGCGCGTCGGCTCATCGAGCAGCAGCACGTCCGCACCCTGATGCAAGAGCCGCGCAAAGCAGATTTTTTGTTGGTTACCGCCGGACAGATCGCGTGCGAGTTGTTCCGGGCCGCGCGCCCTGACGCCCAAGCGTTCCAAATAGTCCTGCGCGATGGCCGCGCGCTTGGACGGGCTCACCAGCCCGAATTTGCCCAAGGATTCGAGCTTCGAGAGCGTGATGTTGTCGCCCAAGCTGAGCGCTTCGGCCAGGCCTTCGCCCTTGCGATCTTCGCTCAGCAGCGCCACGCCCTGCGAAAGGCGCCGGCTCGGCGACGCAGGGCCGAGCACGCCTTTGACGCGCAGCGCGCCAGTCTTCACGCGCTCGAGCCCGAAAATGGCGCGCAAGAGCTCACTTCGACCTGCGCCCAGCAAACCCGCGATGCCCAGCACCTCGCCCTTGCGCAGCGTGAGCGACGCCGAGATCGGCAGTCGCGCTCCAGCCACCTCCCGTAAATCCAAGACGACTTCGCCCGGGCTGCGCGCAGAACGCGGGAACAGCTCCTGTACGTCGCGACCGGCCATCAACTTCACGAGCTCGCTGCGCGAAGTGCCGGCAAGCGTGCCGCTGTGCACGAACTGCCCATCTCTCAGCACCGTGTAGCGATCCGCGATGCGTTCGACCTCTTCCAAAAAGTGCGACACGTACAATACGGCGATGCCGCTCTTGGTCAGCTCGCGCACAATGCCGAACAAGCGCTCGGCTTCGCTGGAATTGAGCGTGCTGGTCGGCTCGTCCAAGATCAACAGTCGGCACTTGGCCTGCGCCAAGGCGCGCGCCAGGCACACGAGCTGCCCGTCGCCTTGGCCGAGATCGCCCGCGCGCTGCCCGAGATCGGGCAGCGACACTCCCTCGGGCAAGACGCGCGCGAGCGCGGATCCCGCGCGCCGGTCTCGTTCGGAGCGATCGATGAAGCCGAAGCGCCCGGGCAGTGCGCCGAGCAGGATGTTCTCGGCCACACTCAGGTCCGGGCACAGCGCGGGCTCTTGCGAGACGAAGGCGACGCCCAGGGCTCGCGCCTGTTCGGGCGTGCTGGGCGCGTAGCGATTGCCTTGCAGCTCCAGGCTGCCGCTGTCCGCGCCGTGCGTGCCGGCCAGGATCTTGAGCAGGGTGCTTTTCCCGGCGCCATTTTCGCCCAACAGCGCATGCACTTCGCCGGCGCGCACCGAGAGCTGCACGTCGCTCAGCGCTTTGGTCGCGCCGAAGCTCTTGCTCAGGCCAGTGACACGGAGCAACTCACCGGCAGCGCTTTCGCCTTCGCTCATGCCTCCTCGCGTGGCTCGGTCATGGAGCGTCGAGCCATTTGGCCAGATTTGGCCGCACGAGCTCGGCGATCTCCGGGCTCTTCAGGTTGTCGCGATCGACCAAGGTGGCGCCGGTGTCGATGCGCGCTTCGACAGCTTGCCCGCGCAAATGCGCGGCCATGGTTTTCACCGCGAGGTAGCCCATCTTCAGCGGATCTTGCAGCACCAGTGCGTCGATTTGCCCGGAATTCACGGCCGCGATCAGCTTCTCCGAGGAATCGAAGCCGATGAAATGCAGCTTGCCGGCGAGCCCAGTCTTTTGCAGCGCGAGCAGCATGCCAAACGTGGTCGACTCGTTGGGCGTGAAGATGCCGTTGATCGTGCCCTTGGCGGCGTTTTGTGCGAGCAGCAGATTCTCGCTGGCCGCGTGAGCCGACTCGGTCGTCGCTCCGCCATAGCGATTCTCGGAGGCGATTTTGATCTCGGGGAATTGACGGATCGCCTCCAAAAAGCCTTCTTCGCGGTGATTGGTACTGGCCGAGCCCTCCTGATAACGCAGCACCAAGACGTTGCCCTTGCCGCCGAGCAGTTTGCCCATACGCTCGCCCGCGAGCCGGCCTGCGGCGCGGTTGTCGGTCGCGACGAAGCTCACGTAAGATTTGTCCTTGAGGTCCGAGTCGAAGATCACGACCGGCACCTTGGCGTCGCTCGCCGCTTTGACCGGCGCGCCGAGCGCAGTGTCGTTGAGCGGCGCGAGCACGATTCCAGACACCCCTTGGGCAGTGAAGCTCTGCACCAAGTCGACCTGGGACTTCAGATCGTCCTCCTTGAGCGGTCCTTTCCAAATCACTTCTACGCTGACTTCGCGTGCCGCCTTCTCGGCGCCCGCGTGGACCGCCTTCCAGAACTCGTGCGTCGTGCCCTTGGGGATGACGGCGACACGCGGCAATGCGCGCGCATCGGCCGCGGCTCCGCCGCTATGCCTTTCGTCAGCCTTCTTCTTGCAGCTCACGGCGAGCAACGCGCACAGGCAGAGCGCCCAAACCAAATACCTCGGGGTCTTCACGATTGTCGGATTCTATGCACAAAAGTGAACGAGCAGCTCACTTCTGAGCTGCTCGTTCGTCGGTAACGGGCGGGCCGTGGAGAAAGCCCGCCGCGCGCTCGCTCCGCTTTCGGCTCAGCGCATGGGCGGTGGGCTGGCGAAACCGCCGGGGAAGGGATCGGCGGACTCGCGGCGCTCGAGCTCGCGTTCGGTCCAGGGCAGCACGCTGCCCCGTTCATGGAAGAAGGCCACGCCGATCACGCCCACGTTCCGGTCGTTCCCTTTGCGAGCCGCATAAGAATCTTTCACCGCGCCGAAGCGGAAGGCGGCCACTGCCGACCGACTCCGACGGAAGCCGTCGATTTGGAGCGTGGCCCAAGGATTGACCAGGTAGCCGCGCTTGCTGACGCTGCCTTCTTTGCCGTCGATGACGTCCAGGCCGTCGACCGTGGCGACCGCTTCGAATCGATTGCCGGTGTGGTTTTCGATTTGAATCACGTAACGCTGACCATCACTGCCCGCGACATAGTCTCGACCGCCAAAGTCGGTGCTGGGCAGCGGCATGCCGTTTTCATCGAGCAGGTTCACACTCAGTGCACCTTGCTCGACCTCGACGCCATTGCGATCGAAGCTCGCGTAGGAGTTGCCCATGCGCCGAGCCATGGCTTGAATACCCGCGTCATCGTTGTAGTTCAGAGTGACCAACGCGAACGGACGCGAGCTGTCGGCGCGTTCGAAGGGCGCACTCGACACGTAGCTCTGGCGCGTTTCACCCCAAGTCGTGCCGAGCCCCGGGCGATTGTCGGCTTTTTTCTCGGCCGGCGGTTGATAGGCCGAGCCCGGAAGTGCCGCGCGCGGCGCCGCAGCGCTGGCCCCATCGGTGCTACCGCCGCGCGCTTGGCTCGGCGGTGGTGCGGGCAGTTCGGCCTCGGCGGGGCTCGAGGCATACGCTCCGCGACTCGGCTCGCGGTTTTCGTACGGGGTCGCGCTGGGTGGATTGCGCGCCTCGACCGGCCCGGAAGTACGCGCACATGCGGCTACAGGTAGGAGCGCTAGACACGCAAAGATTTTACTCGGATTCATGGTGAGTTTTTCTCCGTTCGTTACCGACGCAGGCCAAACGCAGCTCACCCGCCAGACCTTACAGTCGTGCTCATCCCCTCGCTTTCATGGCAAAATGCCGCAGTTCGGCCAGAGGGCTTTCTCTAGCGACGGCACGAGCAAGGGATTAGTCTCGCACACCGAGGAGGTGTCGAATGCGACGTTTTTTCATGCTCGCGATTGCGGCGACCGGGGCCGCGCTATCCATGTTGGGTTGCAATAGCGACGACGACAGCAGTCCCAGCACGGGAGGCAAAGGAGGCTCGGGAGGCTCCGGAGGTGCGCCTCTCGCGCATTGCGTGGGCATCAACGCCGAGTTCACCCCTGCCGAGTTTTACGCTCAAGCGCAACCGGACAAAGGCTGCTCCGCCTCTGCTGATCTGGCCACGGTCTGCGCCAACGACTTGCCCGTGATCGGCGCCATGTGCGGCGGCGGTTGCCTCGGCATGGGCAACGACGCTCAGCAAGCGGAGTGCATCGCAGTCTGTATCAACGACGCCCTGACCCACGCCAAGGCCCAGCCGCTCAGCGAGGATTGTATGAACTGCTACATCGCTGACATCGCGTGTGCGCGCGACAAGTGTCTCACGCCGTGCGCGGTGAACCCCGCCGGCGCGGAGTGCGCAGCGTGTCGTGTCGAGAAGGGCTGCGTGGAAGCCTTCTATGACTGTAGCGGCTTGCCCGTTCCGTCACTACCCAACGGCAGCGGCGGGGAGGGTGGGGCCTGAGCACCGCCCCCCGCTGGGCCGATAGCTGGGATAGATGAGCGCGAGCAAGCGAACTTTGGCGGGCCTGGCGGCGCTCGGGCTCGCACTCGGCGCAACGCGCATCG
Source organism: Polyangiaceae bacterium (assembly GCA_035688655.1). Taxonomy (GTDB): domain Bacteria; phylum Myxococcota_A; class Polyangia; order Polyangiales; family Polyangiaceae; genus PMG-095. Next base: position 11,221 of record DASSMT010000439.1, read on the forward strand.
CGCGCGCCGGCGGCTACGACACCCCCATGCTGTACAGCGCGCGGCACATGGGCATGGGCGGAACGGCAATCGGCTACGTCGAAGATCCTTCGGGCTTGTTTCACAATCCGGCCGGTCTCGGGCAGATCCAACGCGGTCAGGTGATGGCTGATTTCTCGCTGCTGGTCGGCGGCATCCACGCTAGCCCCAGTGCGGCTCCTGCCGGCAGGGACATCGATTCAGAGACCACGGTCGCGCCGTTCTTCTTGGTCGGTGGCGGGTATCGCGTGCACCCGCTGCTCACGCTGGGTGTGGGTGTCTTTCCGATTGCCTCTGCCGGAGCGACCTACAAATACGGACTCGGCAATTTTCAAGACAGCACCGAGCTGTTCTTTTTGGAGACCACTCCGGCGATCGCCTTCAACCCGCTAGCGAACCTGCGCTTCGGTTTCGGCTATCGCATGACATACGTGCATTTGTCGCGCTACCAGGGCGATCCCGATTCGGGCACGACTCCGATCATCGATTTCAAACTGTCGGGCTGGAACTTCAGCGGCTTTCGCGTCGGCATGCAATGGAGCGCCACGCCGTGGCTACAGTTCGGCGCGGTGTTTCGCAGCATGGTCAACACCAAGGTGACGAACTCGCACGGCATCGCGCTGCTGGCCGAGTACACGGACATCTCGACGCACTTCAAGCTGCCGGCCAAACTCGGCTTCGGAGCGCGGGTGGATTTCGATCGCTTTCGCGTGCCGGGGTCGCTGGCAGTCGACTACGAGTACGCTTTCAACAGCCAAAATAAGGGCGATCCGTTGCAGGGAACGCCGGCTGCCGGCGGCCCGGTCACCTCCGTCTCCAATGTGTTCGAATGGCGGAACTCTTCTACCGTGCGCGTCGGTGTCGAATATCGAATCGTCCACGACGCGGCGGCGAATTTGGATCGCGTGCCGCTGCGCGTGGGCTACGTGTTCGATTCGCAGGTCGCGAACGCGACCTATCCCACGGCCTTCGGTACTCCGCCCGGTCCCACGCAGGTGGTTACGCTCGGCACGGGTTACAACGGCGGCGCCTGGCAAGCCAACGTGGCTTACGGGTACCGTTTCGGCCATGGTGCGGTCACCGATCCCGACAACGCAGCGTGTGCTTTTTGCAGCCACGCAGGCAAGGACGACTACGCGATCCATCTCCACGGCATGTACGTGGACGCGAGTTACAAATTTTGAAAGCTGTGTCGCCCGCCCGCCCTACCATTGCAACAGGCGGCGAACATCAGCGGCGCTGCGCGGTTCGCGAATTCACGGAACTTCGACCGCTGTCGGCATGCCGCTGAGCGTGAGCGCAATCGCGCCGTCTTTCGCTGCGAGCACGGCCACATTCTCGGCCTTTTCCAGGCTGAAGCTGTGCACGGTGATGCTGCCGGAAGCGGGCAGCGAATACGACGCAGTTGCGGTTTCGTCGTTCATCGTGCGCGCCCACAACACGTACAAGTGGTGATCGTCTGCGGTGGTGAAGGCCGCACCGCGCACGTCTCTCGGGAGTTCGAGTTTGGCGAGCGCAGCTGGGTCGGCCGCCGTGTTCGGCAGCCAAGTCTTCAGCCAGGCGTAGGCCGCTCCCTGCGGGCTGAGCTTCGCGTCGCTCACTTGCATGGCTTTGGAATAGTCGAAATACAAACCCATGTACGCGAACGAATCCGTAGATGCCCCGATCGCCGCGCCATCGCCCTGCGCGAACCAATCCACACCGAGCAGGCCCTCGTAGTGGCCGAGCGTCATCACCTTGACCAAGTAATTGGCGGAGTAGTCCGCGCCACCCACGTTGCCGCCCACTGCATAGCGCGGCGCACCGGTCTCGGTGACCACGAACTTTCGCTCGCCTGCGCCCGCCGCATTCAGGCGCTCGCGAAAGTCGTCGCGGGCTTTCAGCAAGCCGTCGACGCCGGTATCAGAGCTCCCTCCGCCGAACACCGGGTAGTAGTGGAAGCTCAAAATATCCAGGTATTTGGCGGCGGTCTCTGGATACTCCGCGCTGGGCGCGCCGGCTTTCGGTTCGTCCGTGTAGCGCAGCAGCGCGCTCAAGAAGCTGCCGTACCCGATCCCGCCAACCGTCACCGACGCATCTGGGTCGAACTTGTGTACGACCTCATGCGTGATGCGCAACAGGCGAATGTAGGAGAAAATGGAATCATTCCACCAAATCAGATCCTTGGGATTGGGCGGCGTGTCGTCCCAACTCTGCGTTGCTTGCCAATTGCCGCCCACTTGGTCGGGCTCGTTCCACACCTCGTACATGTCCAAGTACTGGCCATAGTTTTTTGCCACGCGCTCCACGTACGCGGCCCAATAGTTGTCGGGGTTCACCTTGCCGTCCGAAGTGAAGATCGGCTCGTACAAATTCTTCGGAGAATAGTGGGCCAAGTCCGAGTCGGATGCGTCGGCTGGCGCATTGGAATGCTCGTGGCTCGGAGCAATCAGAAAGCACGCGTGGTGCCCGAGTCCGAGCGGCTGATATGCGGCATAGTCGGCGACTTCGATCGTGTCACCCCACTTCTGCAAGTAATACTCGGGCAGGGTAGTGCGCAAACTAGAGGCGCCCGCCGCCACGGACATCTGCGCGCTTTCCCTGCGATCGATGCCCGCACCGTAGTAGCCGGGGTTGTCGCCGAAGCGAAAATATTGGGGACCGTACACAGCGGCTGTTTCGGCCGTCGCCGAGCCAGCGGCGCCGGGATCACTGCCCGGAGCGCTGCCCCCGAGTGAGCTCGCACCCGAGCCGCCAAAAGGCAGGCCAGTCGAACCACTGGCGGCGCAGTCCGAAACGCATGTAGCACCGCCGGCGTGGCCACCGCTCGCATCGCCACTCTTACTGCCGCCACATGCCAGTGGGCAGAGCAGCGCGCAGACCAAGGCGAAATGGATTTTCACGTCTGAGACTCTATCGGGTCGAGAGTAAGCTGCAAGTCGAGTTCGACGCTGCGAGCGCAGCGATTGCTGCGCACTCACCTGTGTGCGGGTGCGTGCTCACGTGAGTGCGTGTACGAACCGTACGAGCCTCATGGTTACTCGCGAGGGCTCGGGCCGACGATCGTCGCGCGTCGCCGCTCGTCGTCGGCTCACGGTTCAGTGCGCTGCGACGTCACCCCTCTGGCGCGGAACCCTTGGGCTCGCTATACGCGCTCTCATGAAAACGGAGACACTCGAGTACGCACACGGCGGGGTGACGTTCATCGGCGAGCTTTCTCGTCCCGACACGGACGGCGGAGCCCGCCCAGGCATCCTCGTCGTGCACGAGGGCACCGGCATTACGGAGCACGCGAAACGCCGCGCGCGAGAGCTCGCCGAGCGTGGGTTCGTGGCCCTTGCCGCCGACATGTTCGGCGGCGGAAGCGTGGCCCCGAGCCTCGTCGAAGGCCGACCGCGCATGATGGCCCTCCGGGGCGATCTCGAGCTTCTCCGTGCGCGCGTGAACGCCGGCCTCACGGCACTTCGGGCGCAGCCGGGCGTCGACGCGAAGCGCCTCGCCGCGATCGGCTTCTGCTTCGGAGGCATGTGCGTGCTCGAGCTCGCGCGCAGCGGTGCCGACGTCCAAGGCGTCGTCAGTTTTCACGGCATCCTTCGCACCGATCGCCCCGCGGGACCTGGCGACATCAAGGGCAAGGTGCTCGCCTGCCACGGCGCCGCCGATCCGTTCGTTTCTGCCGAAGAGGTCGCCGTCTTTCAAAAGGAGCTCAGCGAAGCGGGCGTCGACTGGCACCTGCTCGTGAACGGCGGCGCCGGACACGGCTTCACCAACCCCGGCGCGAGCAATTTGGGCGTCCCCGGCGTGGCCTACGACCAAAATGCCGAGCGTCGTTCGTTTGCGGCAATGTACGACTTTTTCGACGCGCTCTTCGGCGCGCCGTAGCGCCTCACGGTCGATCCTTCGGCGCCGCAGCAAACGCTTTGCCCTGCGCAGTCATGGCGTCGAGGCATTATGCTCGGCGCATGTCCGAGCGTGTGTTGTTGGTCAGCGGCGGAGGCCGCGGGATCGGGGCTGCTACTTGTCGGTTGGCAGGGGCGCGCGGTTACCACGTGGCCGTGAATTATCAGCGCGATGCTGCGAGCGCGAGGGCGCTCGCGGAACGAATTCGAGCGGCGGGCGGCACGGCGATCGCGCTCCAGGCCGACGTGCGCGATCCGGAACAGGTCGAACGGCTATTCGCCGAGACGGACGCGCGGCTCGGGCGTGTGACGGCCTTCGTGAACAATGCTGGCATGACCGGCCCCGCGAGCCCCCTGGCCGACGCGAGCGTGGAGACGTTGCGCGCGGTCACCGACTTGAACGTGTTCGGCGCGCTGCTGTGCGCCCGCGCGGCTGCTCGCTGCATGTCGAAGTCACGCGGCGGCAGCGGTGGGGCGATCGTCAATGTCTCCTCCGGCGCGGCAACTTTGGGTAGCCCGGGTGAATGGGTTTGGTATGCGGCTTCCAAGGCCGCGGTCGATGCGCTGACGCTCGGCCTTTCGCGCGAGCTCGCGCGCGATGGTGTGCGCGTAAATGGCGTTGCGCCGGGTCTGGTCGACACCACTCTGCACGAGAGCTCGGGCGTCCCTGGGCGACTCGAAAAGATGGCGCCCACGATCCCGCTTGGGCGGGCGGCGAGCCCCGAAGAGATCGCGGAGGCAATCCTCTTTTTGCTGTCCGAGGCCGCCTCCTATGTGACCGGATCTGTGCTGCGCGTGGCGGGCGGACGCTGAGTGTCGGCGGCTCTTTCTTCGACGCGCGATTGGCTGCATCGTTGGCCGTCGCTGCCGCATCTCACGGTCGATACTTCGGCGCCGCGGCGAACGCTTTGCCCAGGTCGGTCATGGCGTTCGAGGCATAGACCTCGTTGTACGTGTTCCACGGGTACCAGGCATAGCGCTCGACGAGCGGGTGCTTGGCGAGCATCGGGATCGCGCTGTTGAAGAAGTCGAGCACGGTCTTCTCGTCCGGGTTGCTCGAGCCCATGCAGCCGAACTCGGTGATCCACACCGGGAGCCCCCACTTCGAGGCCCAATTGACCGCGCCTTCGAGCTGGCTGGCCACGCAGGAGCCCTTGTTCCAGCCGTACCAGTGCATGGCGATGAAATCGACGCGCAGGCCCTTCTTTTTCACCTGATCCATGAAGTCTTCGAGCCAGGCGCGGCCGTCGTCCGAAACGGCGGGGCTTCCGACACGGATGTTCGGATCGCTGGTCAGGTCCGGCCAGAGCGCGATGGCCTCGGCGACCGATAGGTGCGCTTGATCGGTCTTGTTGGGCTCGTTGAAGCCCAGCACCGTCTTGTAGCCCGCTTTGCCGATACTCTGAAGAGCGCTCGCGACGTTGCCCGAGCCCCAAATCATCGGCACGAAGTAGGGATCAGCGCAGTCCGTGCTCTTGGGTGTCGTGCCCCAGTTGTAACACCAGGTCGCGCCCAGCGCGCTGATCTGCGCTGCCGGTGAGTTGGCGATCCCTTTGTACGCTGCACCCAGCGCGGAGCCGCCGCCCGCGGCCTGCATCCCGCCCGCGCCGCTGGCGCCAGTAGCACCGCCCGAATGAGCGGCGCCACCCGTAGCGCGAGCACCGCCAGCGCCAGTGACGCCGCCCGCGCCGGCAGCTGGACCCGCGCCGGCAACGGCGCTCGCACCAGCAACGGCGCTCGCGCCGGCAACACCGCCACCGGGCGGCGCGCCGCCGCTCGCGTTCGAGCCGGCGAGATTATTCGCGCCTGCTGCGGCGCTCGGCGAGGCAGCTCCGCCGGCTGCCGTGCCGGGGTTTTCGGAGGCCGGTTGCTCTTTGCTCGCAGAGCAGCCGGTGGCGAAGGCAAAGGGAATCAGTGCAGCACCGCACGCAAGAACGACCGCTGAGAAGGATTGAGAGTAGGCGATACATCTATTGTGGCACGGGCCCGCGAGCCCAGGCGGAGATCTTTGTTGATGGGGCCGCGATACGACGCGCCGCGGCGCAGCCTTCGGCGTCGCTGACGACTTCCGGACACGCGACGGTTCGCAGACGAGCGCAAATTTCGAGCGGCCAGATGGGGGATCGCGTGCTCGTCCACTCCGAGTGCCCGCGGGGAAATTCGCACCGTGGGGAATTAGTCTACGGGCGCAGCGCGACTCCGCGACTCGCCCGAGCCAGCGATCAGCCGCAAAAACTGCGACGATTTTCAGGGATTTGCGCTCGGAAATCGTTGGCACGCCGCGTGCTCGGGCGAAAACCTTCGAGATGAAGCGATATGAGGAGATCCGGCGAGAGCTCGTCGAGGGTTTCGGCTTCGTCAACCTGAAGGCATATCAGCATTGGGTCGAACACGATCGCTCGAAGCTGAAACTGAATGAGGCGCTGATCCAGCGCTTGTCCCCAGACCGAGTGGACTGCAGGGACTTCTGGCGAGTGTGCGACGACTTGTTCGAGCTGGATCCAGTCTGCAACTCGGTGGTCAGTCCGAGTGTCGGACGACTTTCGCATGCCATCCGGAATCGAATGGACGCAAACCGCATGAATTTGCGTTTTGCCAAAGCGTTCGGCATCACGGACTACCTCGAAGAGAACGCGCAACAGCGGCTGAAGGTACTGGAGATCGGCCCAGGCTACGGCTCGTTGATGCACTTCATCGAAACCCACACCAACCACGATTATACGGGCGTAGACGTAGCGCCGCGCCTGCCCGACATCGTGCAAGCGACTGCACAGGGTCTTATCCCACAAGAGTTGGTGGAGCAAGGCGCCGACTCGTACAGCTACGTCATTTCGACCAACGTGTTCCAACATTTATCTAGTAGGCAGCGCCAGCAGTACTACGAAGACATACGGCGGCTGCTCCTTCACGGCGGCTTATTCATCTTCAATCTGTGCATCGACACCGGCAAGGTCGGCTACCTGCGAGACTCCGCGGGCAACGCCTGGTGCGATCACTATGGCCAATTCACCGAAGTGCCAAAAGCCGACATCTATACCGACCTGGCCAAGCATTTCGGCGTGCTGTACGTGACTCAACGCTACGACGGAGTGTTCAACTTCGTGTGCCAAAAGCGCACGTGAAAGGCTTCGCGCCCACGCTTCACCGCCGAGCAGCGCTCGATTCGGCTCCGCCGACGGAGTCGAAGCGTGTCGCGCCTGGACTGATTTCACTCGGGCTGCTCGACCAACGACGTGACATCATGAGGACGCCTGCGGGGGTGAAGTAGAGATCACCGCGCTGGGCAGTACAGCGCCTGGACCAGAGAAGTGCTGTCCGGGCGAGCCTATTGCGAGGGTGTCCTTCGATATGGATCGATCCACGTTGGGAGAACGCCTCGGCGTAGCGGTCGGTGGGCGTGGTGGGCGCGGGCACTGTGGGCGAGGGGGGCCGCGCGCTGTGGGCGAGGGGGGATGGGTGGTGAGTGATGGGTGATGAGTGATGGGTGGTGAGTGATGGGTGGTGAGTGATGGGGGCGCGACTGTGATCATTCGCTTCAGATACCGAGCATGCATTCGCGCGTGCTCTGTTTGCGAGGCCACCCTCCACCCACCTCGCGGACTTCGCAAGTGGGGTGCCCGGTTTTTCTTGTCGATTTTTGTAGACAGGTTTGGAGTTCGCAGCCGCGTCGACTTCGGGGTGTCAGATGATTTGGGGTGTTGCTTGCGCGAGGCTTCGCAGGGCGAACGTTTTGCGAGCTCGAACGACTTTGCCGCCATTTCCTAGCGGAATCGAGCATCCGCGCGGCAGTCTGAGGCTCCAAATATCGCGTGATAGAGAAGAGTGATGGTGCGTCGTGACGTGACGGGAAAACCGAGTCCACAAAGACGAGGGTTGACCGAAACTCGCTGCGCTTCTCCAGCAGGTCGGGGTAAAAGTCGGCGACAGGTTGAGGAGCTTCTCGCTGTGCGCTTTCCACGGCCCGATGTACGAGAGCAGATCCGGCGCCTGCCCACGCGCGCGCCTGGCCCAGCGGTCAGCGGGTCGGCGCTGCCGCCTGTCGGAACGGTCGAGGCGTTCTCAGCGCCGCTGCCGCAACCGACGACCCTAGCTTCCGACCGAAGGCAACCTTCGATGAAACCGCGGAGACGAGGTCCCAAGCGAGATTGCCGACCACCACGGGAGCCGCAGCGTCCGCAGCCGCTGTCATGAGGACTATCAAATGCGCTCGATGCCCAGAGCACTCGAATCCGCCGCGGATTTTTGCTCTCGGCTGCTGATTTGTCGAGCGACCGTGGCGCCCTACGGCACTATCTCGATCTTACAAACCGCGCTGCAGCCGTCGCTGCTGATGTTGTTCCCGTCATCGCAGGTTTCGCCCTCTTCGGCCTGCACGACTTTGTCCCCGCACCTTGGGCCGAGTTGGCAGTCCTTGGTGCAGGTGCCGTACTCACCGGTGTTCATGCCGTCATCGCACGTCTCGTGACCGGTTTGCACGACGCCATCTCCGCATGAGGGTCCGGGCTGACAATTCGGCGCGCACATGCCGTAACCGCCGGTGTTCGTGCCGTCATCGCAGGCTTCGCTCGGCATTTGAACCACGCCGTCGCCGCAGTGTGGGCCTGGAAGGCACTGCGTGGTGCAGCCGTTGTAGGTCGTGTCGTCATTGGCCACGCCGTTGTCACAAGCTTCGCCCGTCGACACGATCTGATCGCCGCACTTCGCGGTGCAGGTGCTCGGGGCCAGGTTGAAACCCGAAAGGGTGAGCTGGAAAGACGAACCCTTGGTCTTGCGTTCGGCTTGGAAGACATCGATCTTGTAGACCTTGCCCGTGCCGAGCCCGTACGCGGTGCCGGAAGCCGCATTCAGCGTTACCGTGCCCGCGAGCGGCGGGTGCCAACCGCCCAAATCGAGCGCCAATGTTCCGTTGACGTAGACCCACACGTCATCGTCGCCGACGAAATCGAGGGCAGCGGGCACGGCAGGGTCGAACTTGAACCAATAGCGAACGTGGGTGGTGAAGTGAAAGTTGTGCAGCGCTCCGCCCGGCTCGGCTGCCCAATTGCCCTGGTACACCGGTTGTGAGATTTGCGCGGGGTAGCGTGTTTCGGGGAGCAAGGCGGGAGGTGCCGGCGGATTGTCGATCGGGAAGAATACCGGGTTCCCATCCATGAGGGTCTGCGTGGCGGTGCAGATCTGGTTGCTGTTCCACGGGGTACACGGAGAAAGGCAGACGTCGCCCGCTGCCAGTGTGCACAGGGCACACGTATCGCCCGGCGCGCCGTTCGCGCACCACGTGATGTTGCTGTAGGCGGCCCATTGTTCGCCCATCGCCCCCCAGCGATTGACGTACGGGCCTGCGCCCGTGCCGCTCTTGTCCCAGAGCACGATCGAGCCGGCGAAGGTGGCGTTGTTCGGCGCTGCATCGTGGTACCACTGGTTGAAAGAAGCCGCGCTGTGGATGAAGCCATTGTTCGCGCTCGCCGTCGCAGAGATGACGGGTAAGCCGTCGGCAGCCAAAGTCGTCGCCAAGAGCCCCTTGATCGCGGGTTGGTTGTCGTAGGGCGGCTCCATGTCGGGGTTCGTATTGGCGCCGCTGCCGGCAGCGAGGTCGTGATAGACGGCAGGCACGATCAGTGTGCATGCGCCGCTCGCGGACTTCACGCACGGGTTGCTGACGCAGGTAAACCCGGCTTCGACTTGACAGGTGCTCGAACAGCCGTCCCCGTCGCGCAGGTTTCCATCGTCGCACTGCTCATTCGCACCGAGAATGATGCCATCACCGCAAATAGCCGTGCAGCCCGCCGTGCCCGTGCATGCGGGCTCCAGTTGGCATTTTGCCGAGCAGCCGTCGAATGGGATGGCGTTGCCGTCGTCGCAACTCTCGGCGCCCTCCTTGGCCTTGTCGCCGCAGCGCGTGGGACCGCACATGCTGGGTGAGCCCGTGCACTTGAAGCCTTGTTCGATCTGACAGCGAATGCTGCAGCCATCGCCGGCCTTGTTGTTGCCGTCGTCGCAGCCTTCGTTCGGGTCCGTCACGCCATCACCGCAGGCGTGGACTTGCTCACAGGGCTTTCCGGGAGCACGGCAAGCGTAGCCTTTTTCTATCGACCGGCAGTCCGCGGCACAACCGTCCTTGGCTGTCTTGTTGCCGTCGTCGCAGGCTTCGCCGGCCCCGATCACGCCGTCACCGCAAACGATCGTCGAGATGCAAGGCATGCCCTCGGTGGGGCAGGTGGAGTAAGGCTCGACCTTGCAAATGCCCGAACAACCATCGCCCGGAGTGCTGTTGCCGTCGTCACAGGCCTCGTTCGGCTGATTGATCTTCCCGTCACCACATCCGGGCTCAGGCGCCATCATCGGGCAAGTGATCGGAGGGGAGGCGGACTTGCACGGATCGCTCGTGTCGACGATCAGGCCCGTGCCACCGCTACCCGTAAACCCATCACTACCGCCGACGGCTGAGCTCCCGCCACTCGATGGGGCCCCGCCAGCAGAGCGTCGCAGGGCCGCGTGCGGGCTGCTGCCAGTACTGCAGGCAAGCAACCCGCATGCTCCGAGCACGAAACACCACGTACCGAAACGAGCTTCAGGACGCATGTTCACCTGCAATGGGTGGAACGAAAGTCCCTGCCACGCGCTCACCCGCAACGAGCGCGCACTGACTGTTAGCTTATCAGATCCTCAGCGAGGGGCTCGCTGACCAGCTCGATCCTGGCGAGTGAGAGTTTCGTCCGGCAGCACAAGTTTCGCTTCGGGCAGCACCCGGCAGCATCGGGCCCTGGGGCACGGCGCAACCCTGCCACGCTCCACGGAATCCAGGAGCGACGGACGCCCCGAAAAGCATGCATGGGCGCGGTGTCGCCGTCGATTCCCTGAACCGCATGACGTGCCCGAAGGTACGTCCCTCGCGAGGTCGATGAAAGGAGCACAGAAGGCGAGTCTGCGGTCGATTTCCCACATCGTGTGGCTGGCGTTCGCGCTGGGCTGCCAGTCTGCCGGAAGCGGCGCGCATGCGAACGGCGGCAGCAACGGCAACCAGACCGAGAGCGGGGGGCCAGCGACGCCGGGTGATGTGCCGGTTGGAAGCAACCCCGGCGGGGTCACGGTCACCTGTGATCCGAACGCCGCACCGGGCGTCTCGCCGCTCATGCGCCTTTCCACGCTGCAGTATCGAAACACCGTGAAGGATCTGCTCGCCGCAATCGGGGCAAGCAGCGTCGTGGCGGGCCTTGTGGGAAAGCTCGGAGCGATTCCTGACGACAGTCTGGCCGACGGCTTTCGTGGTTTGGACAATCGCACGGCGCTCGAGCACGTTCAGGGGTACTTCGACGTGGGCCGGGCGATTGGTGATGCGCTCGTCGGTGATCCCGCTCTTCTGACCACCGTCGCTGGCAACTGCGCCAGCGACGCGAAGCTCAGCGCGGAGTGCGTCGCAAACTTCATCGATCGCTTCGTCGGTCTGGCTTTTCGTCGACCGCCGTCGGACGATGAGCGCGCGGATTTCGCGGCATTGAACGACGGCGCGCGCTCGCCCGCGCAGGTGATCCGCGCGATCGTCGTGGTCGCGCTTTCCTCGCCGAGCTTCGTGCATCACGTCGAAATCGACGGCAGCGCACTGCCCTCCGAAAGCGACGTGCTGCAGCTCAGCTCGTACGAGATCGCCTCGCGCTTGTCGTATACCTTTTGGCAGACGATGCCGGACGCCGAGCTGTTCCAGGCGGCCGAGGACGGCTCGCTCGCGAGCGATGATGGTTTTCGTGCACAGCTCGAGCGCGTGTTTACCGATCCGCGCAGCCAGCAAACGCTGTGGGGTTTCTGGGACGAGTGGTTCCGCCTCGAAAAATTCACCGGTTTCGAGACCACGCGCCCCGCCTTGCAAGCACTCGCCCAGGGCGAATCACTCGGCGTGAAAGGACACGATCACTACGCGGACATGGTGCAAGAAGTGCGCGACCTCACGACGCTATTCACGTTTCAGCAGACCGCTACGCTGGCGGACCTTTTGACCACCGACCTTTCGCCCACCCAGTCTGCCGACTTGGCGCATCTGTACGGGGTTCCCGCTTGGAGCGGGCACGGGGAATATCCGCGACTGCCCTCGACGCGGGTGGGCCTGCTCCAGCGTGCGGCGCTGCTCGTGTCGAACCTGGAGCAAACCAATCCGTTTCACCGCGGGGCATTCGTGCGTCGCACGTTGCTCTGCGATCCACTGCCGCAACCCGATCCCAACTCATTGCCCCCGGGCTCGCTCGACCCGCCCGAACCGAGCAGCGCAGAGACCACGCGAGAGCGCTTTCAAGAAAAGGTCGCAGGCAACAGCTTGTGCCAGGGCTGTCATGGCACCTTCAGTGACATCGGTTACGTGCTCGAATCATTCGACGCGCTCGGTCGGTTCCGCACCGTCGAGCAAGTATTCGACGAAAAGACCGGTAAGCAGCTGGCCGAGCTGCCCATCAATACGAGCGCGGTGCCCAAGATCACGCGCGACGACGAGAGGCCGGTCGAAGGCGCGAACGAGCTCAATCAACGCTTGATCGCGAGCAAGAAGGTGGAAGCATGCCTGGCCGAGCGGTACTTCGAGTTTGCCGTGCGGCGTGCGCCGGGCAGCGCCACTTTGGATGAATGTGTGGTGCAAGATCTAGCGGCCGGGTTGCAGGATCCCACCATCGGCCTGGGCGGCGCATTTCGGCGCTTGGCCCAATACGCGAGCTTCTTTCAGCGAAAGGTGGGACCTCGATGAAGGCCTTGGTCCGGGACGGAGCATCACGACGCCTCTTCTTGCGTGGCGCGGCCGGCGCGCTCTTGGCACTGCCTTTCCTCGAATCGCTACAGCCCAAGGCGGCTCGGGCACAGGATGTGGCATCACCCAAAAGGCTGATCGTATTCAAGAGCTTCAGCACGCAATTGATCAAGCAATGGTACCCAGCCTTCACGGGCAACGGCTACCAACTGAAGAACGCGAAGTACAAGGACAGCCGCGGAGACAGCACGACCTTGCTCACGCAAAAGCTGGTGCCGGGCGCGAACTACACTTGGGCGAAGCTCTCCGACTTCAAGACCGATCAGGGCATTTCCGGCATTTTGGGCGCCAATTTGAATCCGTTCTTGGACAAGCTCACGCTGATCCGCGGCTTGGACTTCTTACCCTCCGTCAATCACAACTTCGGAGGCCTACTCGGCAACTTCTCGTCCTGCACGAAAGCCACGCCATGCGACGCCGACTCGCTCGCGGATGTGCCGACCATCGATCAGGTATTGGCGTACTCCCCGAAGTTTTATCCGGACACGCCCGGGCTGCGCTCGCTTCACGTCTCGCAGGGTGTGGTCGATGCCATGTCCTACTCCGATGGTGGTCAAGCGGGTGCTGCCGTGCAGCAACTGAAAACGCGCACCAATCCCCGTGACGTGTTCAACGACTTGTTTGCCGGCGTCGTGGCCGACGACGGCTCGGGCCCTGCCATGCCCGACCCGGACGCACTCTTGGTCGACCGAGTCATGGAACAATATCGGTCGCTCAAACAGAGCTCGCGACTGTCGGCCGAAGACAAGGCCAAGGTCGAACAGCACATCGGTTTCTTGGCAGAGGTAGAGGCCAAGCTCAGCACCACCCGCAAGCTGTCCTGCGTCAAACCCGCAGAGCCGGGTTCGCTCGACAACAACAACGGCACCGATCCCAGCGACATCAAGCAAAAGTGGGAGCTATTCCTGGATTTGGTGGTCGCCGGCATTGCCTGTGATCGTACGCGCCTAGTCACGATCGGCGTGCACAAAGCGCTCGGCCCGGGCCCCGATCCCGCTGATTCCAAGCTCGTCGGTCACTACCACTCCGAGGACGCGAGCGGTGGCACCTGGCACGGCCTTGCGCACGACTTCGGCAACGAAAACTCGCGCCGCATGTTGGCCGGAATCAACCACTGGATTGCCCAAGAGCTGTTCGCAAAGCTGCTCGAAAAGCTGGACGTCGCCGAAGCGAGCGGCAAGACCCTGCTCGACAACTCACTCGTCTATTGGGGCAACGAGCTCGGCTTCAATCACATCGCATACAGCGTGCCTTGTCTCTTGGCCGGCAGCGCGGGCGGCTTCATCCAGACCGGACGTTACCTCGACTACATCGATTGGGACGGGCGCTCGTACTTTTCACAAGAGGACGGCAACGTGATCAAGGGCATTCCCCACAATCGCTTCTTGGTCACTGCGCTGCAGGCCATGGGGCTTTCGGCCTCTGACTACGAACGCGCTGGACAGCCGGGCTACGGATCGACCAGCACCAACGGCCGAGATCCCAGCGCTTGGCCCACGGACTACGATCTCTCGAACATCGGCCAGATTTGGCCCGGGATT
>DASSMT010000006.1:0-3303 GCA_035688655.1 Polyangiaceae bacterium
ACACCGAGCGCGGTCGAAAGCTCGCGCTTGGTGTCCGCGAGCATCGGGAAGGGCAGGTTCTTCAGATCGGCGTGGTTGTTGCGCCAGGCCAGGTGCACGTAGTGCGTGTCCACGCTCGCGCCGAGCACTTGCGCGTCGCGCTCCTTGAAGGCGCCGTCCTTCTTGCCGAACTCTGCGATTTCAGTCGGGCAAACGAAGGTGAAGTCCATCGGCCAGAAGAACACCACCAGCCATTTTCCGGGGTAGCTCTCTTGCGTGAGGGTCTTGAACTCTTTGCCCGACTCGATGCTCACGACGCTGTTCAAGCTAAAGGCGGGGAAACGATCACCAACGGTCAACATGATGGGGAACTCCTTTTTTATTGTGTCTAATTGTAGATTGTGTCTAATCAGAGGACGAGAGCAGACGAATTCGGTGGGAGGGGCCGGCAATTTCGGCGAGCCTTGTTCAGCCGCGTTTGGGAGAGCGCGCGGCTTTCTTACCGCGCATGACCACTTGATATTCGCGCACGTCGAAGCCGTTCAAGCTGTGCACGCGGCGCACATCCAACGCGGACCACGGCACATCCACGATCTCGCCCGTTTCTTCGTCCAAGAAATGATGATGCGGATCGAGCTTGGGATCGAAGACCACTTTGCCTTCCGCCAGCACGAGCTCACGCAGCAGACCCTTTTCCGTGAACAAGTTGAGCGTGTTGTAGACCGTGGCCCGAGAAAGCACGGGGAAACTCCGCTTCACCTCGGCCCACACTTGGTCTGCGGATGGGTGGTCGGTCGTGTACAGCACGTAGTCGGCAACCGCCACGCGCTGCGCAGACGGCTGAATGCCGTGCTCCGTCAATGCTTGCAGGGTCTCGCGCTTCACGAGATTAGATTTAGTCTAAACCTGGAGCCCGTCAAGTCTGGCTGACAAAAAAGTCAGCGAGCCATGTCTGTGTGTGTGCCCCCCAGGCCAGCCTGGCGCCTACAGCCGGCGGTAACCCCTCGTCGGCTGCCGCCTTGCCCTGGCGGGTCCCGACTCTGCCAGACGCCGGCAGCCCTCGGCAGGCTCGAAATCGCGATTTCGGTCTCGAGAGTCGACAGCGACCTCGCGGCGTCGAGCGGCGAAATTCAGCGAATCAGCACCGAGCTCTTGAACATACCCATGCCGCACTGGAAGGCCAGGGTGCGGGCCTTGTCGGTGGGGACGAGCACATCGACAGGTTGTTTCAGGGGCAAGGCTTGCTCGATTCCGGCCTCCGGAAACACGACCTTGTCGGCGCACGTGGCGTCCGTGGTGCGTGTGAAGCGTAGAGTGAGCTTCGAGCCGTGTTGCGTTTCGACTGCCGCCGGAGTGAAGCCGTGCTCGTCCGCGGTGACGGCGATGACCTGGTCGCCGTGCGCGACCACCGGCTGGGGAGCGCCGCCGCCCTCGTCCTTGTGGCAGGCAGGCGAGTAGGCGGAAAGGGCGAGCAAAACGAGCGTAGCGAGCCTTTGAGACATGGCGGTTTTGTGTCGTTGAGCCTCGCGCATTCTCCCCGAGTTGGCCACGGCAAATATTGCTAGTGCCCAAGCCTTTCGCGGTGTAGTTCGCCCACAAGCTCCAGCTTTGCACGGGTGGACCGGGCAGAGGGGCATCGCGTATCATGCCGACCACTTTGAGCGACTATCCCGGACCGGCGCTGGCCATTGCAGACCTCCGCGATGCTTGGCTGGTGCTGTCCAAGGCGGATCGCGCCGACGGCTTCCGACTTCTGAAGCGTTCGGACGCCGAGGAGTTCTTCCTCGGTTTGACCGCGGGTGACATGGCGGACCTGCTGCACGCCCTGCCCGACAAAGAGCGTCGCGTTTGGGTGCGCCTGCTCGCGCCCGACGATGCTGCGGATTTGCTGCAGAGCTCCGACCCAGAGGACCGCGAGAAGCTGCTCGCGTGTCTCGATGATCCCACGCGCAAAGAGGTCACGGCGCTGATGGCGTACGCCGAGGACGAGGCAGGCGGGTTGATGAACCCGCGCTTTGCTCGCGTACGCCCGGACATGACCGTGGACGAGGCCGTGAGCTACCTGCGCCGGCAAGCGCGCGAGAACCTCGAGACGATCTACTACGTGTACGTCGCGGACGAGCAGCAGCACTTGCTGGGCGTGGTCTCCTTTCGCGAGTTGTTCATCGCCAGCTCGGCCAAAAAGGTCCGCGACGTGATGGCGACCAACCTGATCACCGTCGGTGAAGAGGTGCATCAGGAGGAGGTCAGTCGGCTCTTCGCCGATGAAGGCCTGATGGCCATTCCCGTGGTCGACCCCGAAGGGCGCATCAAGGGTATCGTGACCGTCGACGATATCGTCGACGTCGTGCAGGAAGAGGCCACGGAAGACGCGCAGAAATTCGGCGGTATGGAGGCCTTGGAGGAGCCCTACCTGCAAGTCGCGCTGGCGCGCATGATCAAGAAGCGCGGCGGCTGGCTAGCCGCGCTGTTCCTGGGTGAGATGCTGACCGCTTCGGCGATGGCCTATTTCGAGGACGAGATTTCGCGCGCGGTGGTGCTCGCGCTGTTCGTGCCTTTGATCATTTCGAGCGGAGGCAACTCTGGATCTCAGGCCTCCACGCTGGTCATCCGCGCGATGGCGGTGGGTGAGGTGAGGCTCCGAGATTGGTGGCGCGTCGTGCGCCGCGAGCTCGCCGTGGGCCTCGCATTGGGCGGGATGCTCGGCGTGATCGGCTTCATTCGCATCGTCGCTTGGCAGGCCGTGAGCCCCATCTACGGCAGTCACTACCTAGGAGTCGCGCAGACCGTGCTCTTCAGTCTGGTCGGCGTCGTGATGTTCGGCACGTTCGCCGGCTCGTTGCTGCCGTTCGTGCTGCGAAGGGTGGGCTTCGATCCTGCAAGTGCTTCGGCGCCGTTCGTCGCCACCTTGGTGGACGTCACGGGGCTCGTGATCTACTTCAGCGTCGGCCACTTGATGCTGCGCGGAACCCTGCTCTGAGCCGAAGCGAAATAAATACCGGGCTCGCGCGCGGCGGTAGCGAGCCCAGTACTCAGCCTTCAGCTTCGAAGTCGTCCGCGTCTTCGTCTTCTTCGCGGTCTACCTTGGCTAACCAGCTATTTTTTGCCGCTGTGTACGCGGTTTTCGCCGCGCGCTCCAGCTCTTCACGGGTAAACGACAGCTTGCGTTTGCCGAGTGAGGTGCCGATGTACGCGCTGACTTGCGCGCGGGCTTCGCGCAACGTACCGGGCCAACCGCCGACCACCGGACGGCCCTCTTTGCGTAACTCGTCGCACCAGCGCTGAGCCCAAAGGGTGCCCGCCGTGTTGGCGGCCTTATCGAGC
>DASSMT010000003.1:0-2920 GCA_035688655.1 Polyangiaceae bacterium
TTTTTGCCCTGCTCGGGCTCGAGAGCGCTCATGTCCCGGCCGACTACGCGCACCGGCACTATCTCACGTTCACGTTTCCCTATTCGCACGGCTTGCTGGCGCTGAGTTACGTCTCGCCGTGCCCCGTCCTGACATGACGGCGGGCACGTGCTGGCGTGGGTCGCGGAGGCGACCGATATGGCGCAGCGCGAGGCAGAGAGTTTACGACGAGAGCTCGACCGAGTGGGAGGACGGCGGGGGCCGTGTTTCTCTGAAGATTTGAAACGGCGAGCGACTGCGTGGATCGCGACGCAGCGTGCGGCTGGGGTGACGGTCGCCGCAATCGCGCAGGAGCTCGGACTCGCACCCGGCACGGTACTGAAGTGGAGCGCGCAGTCAAAGTCGGTGCGCGCGCTGGTGCCCGTCGAGGTCATCGGGGAGCGGAGCTCGGAGCGCAGCGTGAGCGTCGTCGCGCCGTCAGGCTTCCGCGTCGAGGGATTGTCGCTACTCGAGGCCGCAGCACTCTTGCGGGCACTCCAATGATCCTCGGCACCAGTCGCGCCGTTCGCGTCTTCGCGTACCCGGAGCCGGTCGATCTGCGCAAAGGCTACGACGGGCTCTACGGCATGGTTAAGATGGGGCTTGGACGCGACCCGCTGTCGGGCGAGCTCTTCTTGTTCGTCAACAAGCGACGCGGCGGGTGCAAGGTGCTCGTGTGGGACGGCACGGGGCTCTGCATCTTTCAGAAGCGGCTCGAGCAAGGCCGCTTCGCGTCGTTGTTCCGCGACGACGGCAACAGCGTGCAGCTCACCGCGAGCGAGCTCGCGCTGTTCATCGAAGGCTGCGAGCTCGTCGGGCGTCGCACGCTTTCGCCTGGCATCGTCAAGCCGAAAGTGCTTGCAGTGGATCGCGCCGTATGATCTAGAAGCAGCGTGGACCTTCGACGTGAGCGCGACATCGAGCAGCTCCGTCGCGTAGCGCTCGCGCAACAGGTGCAAATCGAGCAGCTCCTGCGCGTGCTCAAGGCCAAGTGCAAGGAGCTCGAGGCGCTCAAAGGTGATCCGGCGGAGCTGCAGCAGACGCTCGCGCTCGTCGAGACGCTGACGAAGCAGCAACAGGAAGCCAAGACCGCGGCGTCCGCCAGCTCGCCTAAAAAGAAGCCGAAAGACCGCGAGAGGTCTGGGCCCACCGAGCAGCCGCGCTTGCCGTTCGAGGAGCGGATCTTCGAGCTCGATGAGGCCGACCGCGTCTGTCCGAGCTGCGGCGGCGCGCTCGCTCCGATGGCCGGGCAGTTCGAGGAATCGGAGATGATCGATGTCGTCGAGGTGAGCTATCGCCTCGTCAAGGCCAAGCAGCAGAAGTACGCGTGCCGATGCGGCGCCTGCGTCGAGACGGCGCCTGGCCCTGAGCGCGCGATCGTCGGCGGTCGGTACTCGCTCGCGTTCGCGATCAAGGTCGCGCTCGACAAGTATCTCGATCACATCCCGCTCGCTCGACAGGAGCGCATCTTGCGCCGCCATGGGCTGGAGGTGACGACGCAGACGCTTTGGGATCAGCTCGACGCGCTCGCGCGTCGGCTGCAACGTATCGATGCAGCTCTGTTCGAGCACGCGCTCGCACAACCGGTGATCGGCCTCGACCAGACGAGCTGGCCGAAGCTCGAGAGCAACGCGGACAAGCCCTGGCAGATGTGGTGCATCACCGCGCCCGGCCTTGTTTGCCACCGAATTCGCGACGACAAGGGCGCGGCCACGTTCAAGGCACTCGTCGGCGGCTACCACGGCGTCATCGTCTGCGACGCGCTCAAGACGCATGAGGCCGGTGCGCGCGACGGTCCAGGCATCGAGCTTGCCGGCTGCTGGGCACACGTGTTCCGGAAATTCGAGGAGGCCGCGCCCGATCATCCTGAAGCTCAGGTCGCGCTCGGGCTCATCGGTGAGCTCTACGAAATCGACGAGCGTGCCCGCGCCAATGTCGAGCGCCGTGCAGAGCTACGCCGCACCGAATCGGCTGCAGTGCTCGAGAAACTGAAAGCGTGGCTGTGGAACCAGGCCGTCCTCAAGACGCTCTCGATCGGAAAGGCCGCCGCCTACACCATCGCGAATTGGGAACGACTTACGCGCTTCGTCGAAAATCCCCTCGTGCCGCTCGACAACAACGCCACCGAGCGTGCGATCAGAGGCCCTGTCGTAGGGCGCAAGAATCACTACGGCTCGAAATCCCGTCGCGGCACCGAGGTCGCCGCCATCCTCTACTCGCTCGTCGAGACCGCGAAGCTCCACGACATCGATCCGGCGAAGTACTTGCTCGAGGCTGTCCGCGCCGCCGATCACGGTGAGATCCTGTCCCCGTGGCAGCTCCCCCAGGCCGAAAATTAGGCCGCAATCAAGACGGGGCAGCCCGAGCAGTTACCGTCTTTTGCGCCCTCACCTGGTCGCCGCTGGCGATGCAGCAGGCACCGGAGCCGGCGCAGCTCATCCCCGGCTGGATTGCGAGCCCGCTCGTGCTCGCGGCGATCGCCTTCGCGATCGACCGCAAGCGAGTCAGGGCGTAGCGCCACCGGGCGACAACCGCCGATGAACTCAATGTCTGTGCAGCGCAGTGGCCCTTGCCCGACGACGTTGCGGTTCGGGCTGAGGTTCTAGATCCCGAACTCCGCTTTGAGCTTGTTCCGATTGATGTCGCTCAACTCGAGAACACCGAGCAAACGTGCGACTTGTTTGGCTGTTGACGAGATGCTGCCCTTTTCGTTTTGCGCGGCGATGCGCGCGTCGTGGTAAAGCTGCAGAGCTCGTTCGGCCTCTCCCAGCAATAGCCTGGCTTCCGCTTCGGTCACGTCCTGCCAGAAGTCGCCCGAAGGGGCCCCGCCGCGTTTTTGTCGAGCTTCCTCGACTAGCTTCAGGACGGCTGTCGCCGTAGCCCGCGCTTCTTCGAGTTGCCC
>DASSMT010000074.1:0-13758 GCA_035688655.1 Polyangiaceae bacterium
GGTTTCGCCAAGGTTTTGCCACTGCTCCTCGCGGCAGGGATGGTCTTTGCCTACCGAAGGCTGCGAGCGAATGCGGAAGAATTGGTGCTCTTTGCTCTCGGACTGTTGGCCGCCATCCCTGGCGTCGGTCCGGGCTATGCACCACAATACTTTTACTGGTTCCTCGCGCTCATCCCACTGGCGTTGGCCGTGACCGATAGCCAGGTGGTGCGGCGCTCACTCGTCTGGTTCAGTGCGCTGGCGATCGCGACCGATATCATCGAGTACGCGATGTTCAGCTCGCATGGTCGCTTCTTGGTGCGCATGTTCCCGGAACCCGGGATGTTCACACTCAGCTACCATTTGTCGACACGCGCGGGGCAGACGCTCGTGCGTACGCCACTCTTCATCAGCTGGATGATCATGCTCCATGCGGTCTTTGGTCGCGGCTTTCGCAGCCTGCTCGAGCGGCGCGCCGCCGGTCACTCCGCTGCCGAGCCCGCCTTGCCGGTCAGCGCATCGTAGACGCGCGCGCGCGATAGCCGAATGGCTGTCGGCGACACGGAGACGACCCGATACAACGCAAAGCCGTCCGACGGCTGGGCTTCGCCGAGCCAGGCGGGTGCGGCTTCCTTCTCGATGCGACGACGATAGAATTGCTCGAATTGTTCGACACTCTTGGCCGAAACTCGCACCAGTTTTTGGGGTCGAGCGCGCCGCAAGTTCGGATACGGCTGGTAACGCGACGGCATGCTCAGCGCGCGTTGCTCGAACGCTTCGACCGCGGCTTGTGCCTTCGCTCGCGCGCGCTCGCCGGCAGATTGGAGCTCCCCGTGCTCAGCTCGTCGGGTCGCGAGGCTCGCTTCGGCGTCTGCGCAAATGCGCACGAGATCGGAGTGCCGCTGGCTGGCGGCAGCGAGGGTCGAGCTGGCGTGCTTGCGACGCAGCCATGAATGCCACGACCCCTGAACCGTGAACAGCAAGCCGATACCGAGCACGACATAAACTGCCCAAGTCCAGGGGACCTGGAGCGCCGTCGCGCCTGCAATGACAATCGAGGCAACCACCTGCGCATTGACCGGAAACGGCAGCTTGCGCGCAGCCTCGAGTGTTCGTGCGGCTTCGCGCTCTCGCTCTCGCAGCGTGCCGAGCTGTTGCTCGGCGCGCGCGATGTCTGCCACGAGCTTCGCGGCGGTGCTCCCGCTCGTCTCGGGCAGCGAGTCCAGGTAGCGCCGCTTGGCTGCCGAAACGAGCGTCGCCACGAGCTCGCGTTGACGCGAGACCGATGCTTGCCCGAGCTGGCGCAGCTTGTGCAGGTTTTCGTGCGCGGCCGGCGGCGCGACCGGCTCGGCAACAGGCGGGTCCAGTTGGGTACTCAGCCAACTCTCGATCGCCAGTAAACGCGCGACATCGCGTTGCCAGATGGCCGTCTGTTCGCGCAGAAGATCGCGGAGACCTGGGCGAATCGCCTCCAAGTGCGGATCCCGAAGCGCTTGCGGCAGACTCCTGCTGTGGTGGAGAAAAGCTTCACGTACTGCGGCGACGGCTGATGCGCCCTTTTGTTCGGCGCAAAAGACGCGCGCGCGTTCGATGTACGCTTTGGCAAAATCGGGCTTTTGCTCCAGCGCCACGTCGACGGCGCGATGCGCATCGGGAAAGTGCTTCATGGCGGTCAACGCGCGGGCGGCCAGCAACTGAGATCTGGACGCACGGTACGGGCGCTGCTCGTCCCGGGCGATGCGCGCCGCACGTTCCGCGAGATTCACGGCTTCGCCCAGGCGGTCCTCTCGGTTCAAAACGATGTACAAACGCGCCAACCAGAAATTCGCGAGACCGTCCAGCGGACGGAAGTCGAGCGCCTTGCGCAGGTGTTGAATCGCGACGCCGTACTCACCGAGCCGCGTCGCGCGTTCGGCTTCCAATCTCTGCTCGATCGCCGCGGCCGCAGCGGGACGCCGCGTTTCGCTGCCCGCCGGCAGATCCTCCAGCGGATCCCCGGCTTCCCCGCGTGCCTCCGCATCGACCGCGTCGAGCGATTCAATCTCGTCGTCGTCGAATGCGTCCTCCGCCTCGTCCAAATCCGACTCGTATTCGTCGTCATCGTCCGATACTTTGCCAAAACGTAAATCGTATAGCGCGGCGAACAGATGCTTCGTGATCTCGCTCGCCCGAGCCCCGGGATCGCGCGCGAGCAGTTCCTTCGGCGTGTGCTTCTCTTGCAGCTCGCGCAACCATTCATCCGGTGTCCGTCGCTCCCCTTCCCGTCCGCCGCCGCCGACGCGATAGACGAGCAGGCGCGTCTTCGAGCCGTCGCGCGCGGCTTCATCGTATTCCAAGTGCGTGAACGACTTGTTCTTGCCGGGCGCATTCGGCCCGTAGCTCTCGCCGAGCAAGAGCACCATCAAATCAGCGCCTCGAACACGCGCCAAACACTCGGCGAGCGGAGGCTCGTGGCGCGCGTAGCCATCATTCAAGTCGACTGCAGCCATCGGCTTGGTGGCGGCAAGCTCCAGAACCAGCGCTTTGCGCAGCTCGGCGAACTCGTCGAAGCGGGACGCGATGAAAACGGTGGCTTTCTGAGTGGCCACGAGCGGACCTCCTTGGAGCTCCCCCGGCGCCAGGCTAGCCCACGTCGCTCGCGAATTACTAGTCTCTGCAAACGGCCGCCAGTTAAGGCTACATCTAGTCTTCGCTCGCCGAGCCAATCGATCGGTGCTTGTCCTGATTTGCGGCCTGGGCTAGTCGCTCGCAGGGCATCGTCGTTCGGTGCTTTTCCAAGAAAGGGGTTTGGAACATGGCTATCGATACCTGCGCGAAGTCGTCGAAGAGGCGGCTGCTCACCGTAATGGCCGGCATCTGCTTGCTGCTTGTGCCCGTGACCCGAGTCAGCGCCAAGCCCGCTTGCACCGAGCTCTCGATCGCCGACGCGCGCAGCTTGCCCATTGGCACGCAAGTGACGCTCGACGGCACCGTGAGCACGCCCTCCGGCGCGTTCTCGTCGAGCTTCTTCGACGTCGGCTTCGGCTTGCAGGACCGTGAAGCGGGCATTTACGTCAGTGTGCAGAGCGATCCTCACCTGGTCCCCGGAGATCGCGTGCGCGTCAGCGGTGTGCTTGCCGATAGCTATGGGCTGCTCGTATTGATCCCGGATGCCGCCACGGACGTCACGCGGCTCGGCCACGTGCACCCTCCGCAAGCGCAGCCGGAAGCAACGGGTTCGGTAGGCGAATCGACGGAGGGCCTACTGGTTTCCGTCAAGGCCCGTGTCACGCAAGCGCCCACGAGCGACCTCCCCTACGGCTACAAGCTCACCGTCGACGATGGCTCGGGCGCGCTGCAGATCTTCGTCAACGTTCCGACGGGCATCGACCTGGCGCCGCTCAGCGTGGGCAAAAGAGTGAAGATCACCGGCTTCAGCAGTCAGTTCGACGATCACTACGAGATCGATCCGCGCGCGCCGGATGACGTCATCGTGTTCCGTTGATGTTGCTCCCTCGCTGGGAGTCTGAGCCCGCCAGCGCGCTCGCGTCCTTCAGACGCTGCGCGCGGCGAGCTTCGCGATCCGCCACGGGGTGCTGGGACGCTGTGCGCGCCCGGCCGCTAGGGATTCTTCTCGCAAACCGCGTGGGGCACCTGCGGGAATGCACTCGGCACGGCATCCGAGGTCGTCAATAGCTCGGTCACTTCCAGCGCGTGCGCCGAGAAGAACTCGTCGAACTGGCGGATCTTGCTCTTGGCGCGGCCGGTTGCGGGATCCAGCGCATTCGGATCATAGGGCGGCGTGACCAGATCGCTCAGCGCGTACAGCGTGAACGAGTACTCGTCGGTCGAGCGCGGCACGACGCCATCGGTGCAGTACGTGAGCCACGACGGACACGGCCCGAAGAACGCGGTCGGACCGCCAGGCCCGCCGCTCAGCTGTTCCGCGCTGTTGCCCAAGGGGAACTGAACGCTCGGAAGCGCGGCAGGCAGCGTGTGCGCGTTGGACGGAATGTTCCAGATCGCCCAGTGGTAACCGAGGTTCTTGTTGGGCGGCGGCTGCAGGTGATTTCGATTCTCGATGATGGTCAGATCGCGAAAGACGAGCGCGTAGCTCCCGGTCCCTTTGGGGCCTTTGCTGAAATTGAGCTCGGGGGAGCTGCCCTCCGCGAACGTCTTGCCTTCGCAAGTCGAGCTGTACGGCAGCGGGGCCCCACTTTCGAACGCGGGACTCCAAATTCCGAATTCGCCGTGATTGCCGTAGTGATTGCCGTTGTCACTTCCCTTCACGAATTGGGAGCTTTCAGCGCCCTCACCTTCGGTTTCCGCGCTGCAGCCGGCCAGCAAGCAAACGAAGGAAGCCGACGTGACGAAGACGGACGCTGTACGCAAGTATTTCATGGGACCCTCCGGTTTCAATTGGGACTTCGGGGCGAAATCCCGGTCCTTCCGTATCTGCACTCGATGGGACTGTCCATGAGCATTCTGTTTCGAGTGCGCATGGGAGATCTTGCGACGAGCGTTCCTGCCTTCTGTGATTTGGCGAATCGGTTTGTCTTGGGTTTGTCGATTCGCAGTCCGAGCTCGCTCGACACTGTGCGGCGGTCATGACTGGCGCCGCCTTGCGTCCGAAGACAGCGAGTGAGTCGGGCGGGCGGGCGCCTCAGCGTGACGCTGTCGTGCGGGCAATCGATCCGAGCAGCAGCGCCGATGCGTTCACGGCCGAGAATGTCAAACGAATTCTAAATCGGGCGCGACTCGCTGCCCCCACTCGGCAACGGCATACTAGCCAATTCTGCCGATCGTCGGGAATTTCTTCACTCTCTGTGCGTACCCAGACCGTGCGTACCCAGAACCGTGACCTAGGCGCGCGCCCAGGCCGCATTCTGTCGGGAGGGACCGAGGTAGACAGTGACGGGTTTCGCGGCTTAGGCTTCTGAGCCGGCGGGGGCTGGCGTTCAGAGGGCAGAAGCACAGGATAAAAAGGGCAAAGGGCAGATGACAGCGACACGCAGCGCCAGGGTGCAGACCCCACTTGGAGAGGGCACTCTGTTGTTCCTGTCCATGATGGCCCGAGAGGCCTTGGGCAGGCCCTTCGCTTTCACGGTCGAGCTACTCGCCGAGACCGACACGCTCGATTTGTCGAGCTTGCTCGGGCAGGTGATGACGGTGGAGCTCGAGCTGCAACAGAACGCGACGCGCGAATTCTCCGGCTACTGCACGGAGATCGCGCTGGTCGGCGCGCACGGACGCTACGTGCGGTATCGAGCACAGTTGGCCCCGTGGTTTTCCTTGCTTTCCCACACCACGACCAGCCGCATTTTCCAAAAGATGAGCGTGCCGGACGTCATCAAGCAAATCTTTCGGGATCGGGGCTTCTCTGATTTCAAGGAGGCGCTGACCGGTCAATACCGCATTTGGGACTACCTGGTGCAATACCGCGAGTCGGACTTCAATTTCGTGAGTCGGCTCATGGAGCAAGAAGGGATCTATTACTACTTCACCCACCAGGACAAAAAGCACACCCTCATCCTGTCCGACTCCTACAGCTCGCACCAGAAGGTGCCGGGCTACGAAGAGCTGCCTTACTTCCCTCCACAACAAGGCGAACAACGCGAGCGGGATCACATCAACTCTTGGCAGGCGTTGCGCAAGATCCGCCCAGGCGCGTTCGTGGCGACCGACTTCGATTTCGAGAAGCCGAAGCTGAAACTCTCGTCGCAGCTGCGCAAGCCGAACGAACATTCGCAAGCCGACTACGAGCTCTACGATTATCCGGGTGAATTTCACGATCTCGCCGAAGCCGACGTGCAAGTTCGGCTGCGGCTCGAAGAGCACCAGACCGAGTACGAAGTGCTGCGGGCGAGCAGCAACGCGCGCGGTCTGCACACGGGCGCGCTGTTCAACCTGGTCGACTTCCCGCGCGAAGACCAGAACAAGGAGTACCTGGTCACCGAAGCGCACTACGAGCTGCGTGTGAACGACTATGAATCGATAGGTTCGGGTTCCTCTGGTCCGAACTACTCCCTGCAATTCCACGCCATCGACAGCCAGCGCCCGTTCCGAGCCGCACGCGTGACTCGCAAGCCGGTGGTCGAAGGGCCGCAGACCGCGATCGTCGTCGGTGATCCCAAGCAGGAGATCTGGACCGACAAGTACGGCCGCATCAAGGTTCGCTTCCATTGGGACCGCCGAGACAGCGCGAGCGATGACGAGCGCTCGTGTTGGGTGCGCGTCGCGCAGATCTGGGCTGGTTCGGGCTTCGGTGGCATTCACATTCCGCGCGTCGGGCAAGAAGTGGTGGTGGATTTCTTGGAGGGCGATCCGGATCGTCCCCTAGTAACGGGCTGCCTGTACAACGCCGACAACATGCCGCCCTACACGCTGCCCGCCAACCAAACGCAGAGCGGCATCAAATCACGCAGTGTCGCCGGCGCCACGCCGGACAACTTCAACGAGATCCGCTTCGAGGACAAAAAGGGCGCTGAAGAGCTACACATCCAGGCCGAAAAGGACATGTCGACGCTGGTCAAGCACGACCAAACGACCACCATCCAACACGATCGCACGACCAGCATTACCCGCAACGATACGCTGAACATCACCGGCGATCAGTTCATTCATATCCACGGCAATCTATCGATGACCGTGGACGGCGTGACCGAGCCGAAGAACCCCGAGAAGGCCAGCCCAATCAAGAGCAAGATGGCCGTCACCGGCTCTCACGACATGAAGGCCTCGGACAAGATCTCGATGGCCGCGCCCAACATGATCACTCTCACGGTGGGAGGCAGCAGCATCACGATCACGCCGGGCTCGATCACCATCAGCGCGGGCGGCTCCACCATCGTCGTCGATGCCAATGTGGCGCTAGGCTCGAGCGGCAAATCGAACATCGTGCTCGACGCGAATGCCTTCGCCAAGGCGAGCGGCGGCGGCAGCATGTTGCTCGACGGTAACGCCTGCGTGCAATCGAGCGGCAAGAGTCAAATGTTGCTCGATGGCGATGCGGCCCTGACCACGGGCGGCACGGTGAGCCTGCACGGCGCCAAGATCACTGGCAAGGGTGATACGGAGGCCGGTTTGGATGGCGGGGGCTCGGTGATCGCGCTCTCTCCGGCGAGTGCGGATCTGTCCGGCGCGCAGGTCAACGTTACCGGTAAGGGCGTGGTGTCCGTCGGCGGCCCGATGGTCAAGATTGGTTGAGTCGGCGTTGCTCGGCCGCTCGCTTCGAGCGCTGCGCGGCCCGATTTTTCAAAAGAGGAGTCGAAGATGCATAACAGGACCCCAGACGGGAAGACCTTTCAGGAGGTCATGGAGGCAGCGCTCGAAGGCCAAGCTGCGAACAATGCAGAGGGCGCCATCGAGGCGGCCGGCTGCACGATGGGGGAAGTGCTCGACACGCACCACCCGCATTTACCGGGTCGCGTGTTCGTGCGTTGGATCAGCTCCGAGCGCAAGGTTCAGGAGCACTGGCTGCAAGCCGAGCGGCACCTTCGCCTGCGCAAGGGCGACCGGGTGATTATGACGCTGCCCAGCGGGTGGAAGCAGTGGGTCGTCACGGGCTCGCTCGGACGCGAGCTCGAGCCGGCGCCAGAGAACACAGGCAATGATCTCCAGGAGCTGCGGCTGGCGCCCGGGCAAGCAGTGCGGATAACGAGCCACGACGGGACGCCGCTGCTCACGGTCCGCCAAGGCGTAGACGGGCCCGAATTGCAGCTCGGCACGGACAACGTGGAACTGAAAGCCAAACGCACGCTGCGACTCACGGCCGACAACATCGAGCTCCATGCTCAGCATGGTGGCGTGGACGTGCGCACAGAAGGCGACGCAGTGCTGCGGGCCCGCACGATCCGACTCAACTAGCTACACGGGAAGTGGGAGGGTTCGCAGACGAATGCAGCACGCAGCCGATGCCCTGGTGGGCACGCTCCGGGAGTTCATCAACCAGCCGGATTACCCCACGCTCGTGCTCGGAGCGACGGACGCCGCCGTCGCGCTCCCGAATCGCACGCTGTACGCGTTCAGCCAGGAGGACGAAGACCACTATTTCCTGCTGTTTCCAAATCCGGCGCCCACGCCCGCAGCGTACATGGACGCCATCGCGCAGGCCCTGGTGCCCCAACGCGAGGCGTTGAACGCCGGCATGGTGGCGCGGGGTGCCGAGCCGCTGCCGCCCTGGCCGCTGGAGGTCGAAGACAGCCGTCTACCACCCGTGCAGCGGCTACGTGCCGCCATCGAGTACTGCGGGAAGCATCTACCCAAGCCCGACGACATCGTCTGGGGGCTGCTGCCCGCCGAGATAGGCGACATGGCTGGCTTCAAGGCCATGATCGCGCCATTGCTGGCTCCCGTCACGGTCGAGCCCTGGATGGACCGCCACCGCTTCGTCGTTCGCGATTGCGAACCCAACGTGATCATTCCGGAGCTCTATCAAGCCAAGAACGACCGAGTTTTGGTGATGGAGCTGGACTTCAGCCAGGAGACCTACGAACGCGAGCTGCATCGCACTGCGCTGGACAAATCCCTACCCCACGACGATCGCGTCTTCGCCTTCTTCCAGCTCGCCTGCCTCGACTTCGCTTTCAAGCGTTACCCCGACGCGCTGGAAAAATATGGGCACTGCTTCAACTACTACAACGAAAAGGGCAACAAGCCCTTGGCCACGCTGTGCCTCAAGGGCGCAGGCGACACCACTCTGCAGGGTGGTAAGCCGGTCGAGGCGCTGAAGTTCTATCAGCAGTCGATCGCGCTCTCGATGCAAGAACCGAACATGATGACGCTGCAGCAAGGCCTGCAGAGCGCCGGACAGGTCTCGATGGATCTCGGCAAGATCGAAGACGCCGAGGGTTACTTCAAGCTTTCGAGCCAAATGGCCGGCAAGCTGACCAATCCACACGCCAAGGTCGACGCCATGGAGCGCCAGGGGCAGTGCGAGTGGCAGCTCGGCAAGTTCAAAGACGCCCAAGAGACCTGGACCAACGGCAAGAATCTATCCCGTCAGTTCGGTTACTACACGCAAGCTTACTCTCTCCTCGACCGCCTGATCGCGATGTACCGCGCCTCCGGCATGTTGCGCCAAGCCAACGAGTGCGAGCAAGAAAAGCTCGTGATCGCCAACGAGGCCGCCACGCCAGCGCCTGCAGGAGCCGCCTATGGTCGATAAGGGCGGCCCCCATTTCAGCGGCGGCCGCGGCGGCGAAAGCCACGGCGCTCATGGCGGTAGCTCACCAGCGGGCGGCGGTGCTGGTGGTGGCAGTGGCTCCGGCGCAGGCAACAATAGCAGCATCCGTGTCGGAGCCGCGCGCGTCGCTAACCAGGTAAAGAGCAAGCTCGAAATCAAAGACACGGGCAACGCCAAGGTCGACGCGCTGGGCGACATCTTCAACGCCAAACTCGCACTCTTCACGGACGCGCCACCAGCGGAGCAAGGTGCGCTCGGCTGGGTCAACAAGGGCGTCCAAGTAGGGATGGCCCTGAAGAACTTCACGGCCATCGGGCAAGAGCTGATGGACACCGGCTTCGCGATGGCCACCGCGGGCCTCGCCTCGATGATGCCCGCGCTGCCAGCCGCGTTCCTCACCGTGCCTCATCTCGGCACCCCGCACGCGCACACGCATCCACCGAGCTTGGTGCCCCCTGCCCCTCCGGTACCGTTGCCCAGCATCGGCACGCTCATGTGCGCCGGCGCTGTCGGCGTCCTGATCTGCGGCATGCCCGCCGGGCGCTCCGGCGACCTTGGCCTGGCCATGACTTGCGGCAGCTTCTCGCCGGCCTTCGACGTCTTCCTCGGCTCCAGCAATACATTCATCGCCGGCAATCGCGCCGCCCGCATGGGCGATATGACGCGCCACTGCAACCCCTCCAGCGCCGCGCTGGCCATCGGCCGAGGCGCCGCGCTCTTCAATGCCGCAGTCGCCGCGGTCGGCATCGCTGCCGACGCCGTGGGCGGTGGGCCCGTCATGGGCGCCGTCGCGCAAATGGCCGCGGATTTGGCGGCCGCCGCCATGAGCGCGCTGCTCGGCAAAGATCCGGGCGTTCCGCCTTCGTTCGGCGCGCTGATGCTGGGCGCGCCCACGGTGCTGATCGGCGGCTTCCCTTGCCCCAATTTGCCCAACCCGCTCGATGCGATGATGCACGGGCTCAAGTGCCTGACGAAGGCGATCGGCAAGAGCAAGGCCTTTGGCAAGCTGCTCAGCAAGGTCGGGCTTTGCAACGCGCCGGGCGAGCCGATCAACCCGTTCACTGGGGAGGTCTTCAACGATTTCGAAGACTACCGTGATCACGAATCCGGATTCGTCTGGGAGCGGCACTATCGCAGCGGTTGGAACACGCAGGGCGGGCCGCTCGGATTCGGCTTTCGGCATTTCTTTCAGCGGACGCTCACGCTCCATCGCAAGCGCGCGATCTATGAAACGCACGACGGGGAAGTCATCGCGCTCGAGCGGACGGATGGCGGAAAATTCGCTTCGGCTGCCGGCTTCACCCTACAGGGAGACAGCACTCGCTTCACGCTCCAAACCGATCGCGACGAGATGCTCGGGTTCGAACTCGAGCACGGGACGAGCCCCTTGCGCGCCAGGCTCACGCGCTACAAGAGGGAGAAGCTCGAAGTTTACCTGACCTACGACCAGCGTGGTCGGCTGGTCGCGCTTTCGCAGTACGTGAGTGGCGTCCTGGTCGACACCCACCTCTACTACGACACTCACGGGTGCATCATCGAGGTCCAGCGTGGTCGGCGCGGCTCGCAACCCATCGCGATCTCGCGCTATGCGTACGCCGATGGCTGTCTCGTCGAATGGCACGACGTGTTCGGCGCCGTGACGCGCCTGCGTTACGACGCCGCGCGCCGGATGGTGCAAGGGACCGATCGCCGCGGCTACAGCTTCCACTGGCACTACGACGCTGCGAGCGGGCGTTGCATCAAGAGTCAGGGCGACGATGGTCTCTGGGGCGTCGAGGCCAAGTACCAGGGGACACAGTCGACGTTCACCGAGCCCGACGGCGGCGCATGGACGTTCAAGCACTATCCCGACGGACGCATCTCGCACATCGTCGATCCGCTAGGGGGGGTAAAGCAGTATGTGCTCGACCCGGCGAGTGACCGCATCGTCAAGCAGATACAGCCCGGGGGATTCGAGTACGAGTGGCTCTACGACAAGCGCGGCAAGCACACCGCTCGCCGCGATCCGTACGGAAATCTCGTGCCACCCGAGGACGTCGAGCCAAACCCGCCCGATCCGCTCGCGCACGACGGACCTCAGACGCATCAGGAGTGGCTCTGGGGACGCCCGCTGCGGCGGCTCAAGCAGAGCGCTCGCGGTGTCGGGCCCTGGGCAGCCTCGGAGATCAATCAGCTGCGCTCGCTCTTGCCGCCGCCCACCGATCCAGTTGAAACAAGGGACGCTCGAGGGCAACTCCAGCAGCGCGCCTGGCCTGACGGCAGTACTCAGCGCTTCTGGAGGGATGGCGAAGGCAACATCACGAACTACGAGGACAGGCGCGGCGATCACTGGTCGCGGGAGTATGGCTCTTGGAACCTCGTCGTAGCGGACAGGACTCCGCTCGGCGCGACCGCGCGCTTCAACTACTCGCACCGCCAGCAGCGAACGCATGTCGTCGAATGGAGCGGGCACCGTACCGAGTACGAGCGCGATCAGCTGCAGCGCGTCAGCACCGTGGTGCACGACGGAAAGCCCTATTTCCGCTACCTCTACGACAAGAACGACGCCATCCTCGCCGAGCTCGACGGGAACGGCGCGCCGCTCGTCCAGCACGAACGGGACGCTCTCGGGCTGCGCGCGAAAAGCACCCTCGCGAGCGGCGAGAGCTACACCTTTCGGCACGACGCGCATGGCCGTTGCCTCGAAGCGTCTTCGGATCTCCACCAGGTCCTGCAGCAGCACGATGGCGGTCGGCGCAAGCTGGACGTTCGTGACGATAAGGGCGTGCGCCATCGCTTCGACTCCAGAGGTCGACCGATTCTCACCAAGTACCTCGGGCTCGCCGGAGTCACCTACGACTACCCCGACGATGCAACGCTGGTGGTAACGACCCCCGATGGTGCCCGTCATACCTTTTGGCACCGCGGGGACTTGGTAGTTCGAGAAAACGGCAATTTGACGCACGAAGCGAGCGTGTTCGGGCCGGACGAGGTCCTGGCCGGTCGCCTGTGTTGGCGCACAGACTCGGCGCTGGAACCCCCATTCTGGTCGACCTCCTACCGCTACGATCCAGCCGGCAACCTGGTCCTCAGCGTGGACAGCGGGCGCGGAGCCACGCGCTACGAGTACGATCGCGACGATCGCGTCGTCCGTCAAACGGACTCACGCGGGGAGCGGGGTTTCGAGTACGACCTATCGAACAATCTGACCCGCACACCACGGCACCAGG
This sequence comes from Polyangiaceae bacterium, assembly GCA_035688655.1. GTDB lineage: Bacteria > Myxococcota_A > Polyangia > Polyangiales > Polyangiaceae > PMG-095. Next base: position 12,352 of record DASSMT010000074.1, read on the forward strand.
TCATTACCTACGGCGCCATGAACGTGGTGCACTCCGCTGACACGGAGCGGTTCGAGCACGACGAGCGCTATCGCTTGAAGAGCCACAACCGGCCCGGGGGCAAGAGCGTCAACTATCGGTACGACAGCCTCGGTCAGCTCATCGAAGTGACCTGGAACGATCGCTCGGAGGTGTGGCGAGCCGCCTATGACGGGCTCGGACGCCGCGTGTGGCGCGAGTACGCGGGGCGCCGAACCGATTTCTACTGGGACGGAGATCGGCTCGCGGCCGAGCGCGCACCGGACGGGCGCATACGGATATACGTCTACACGAATACCGACGCACTCGTGCCCTTCCTCTGGCTCGACTACGAAAACCAAGACGCTGAGGCCGAGTCGGGCGTTCCATTCTACCTCTACGCGGCTCCCAACGGGATGCCGGTCCGCGTCGAGGATCGAAGCGGGAAGCAAGTGTGGCACGGGCAGGGCAGTGATCCCTTCGGTGAGACGGACGACCCGCCACCGGTGCGCTTGCGCTTCGCAGGGCACTTTTTCGACGAGGACACCGGGCTCTTTTACAATCGCTTCCGTGACTACGACCCGAGGCTCGGTCGCTACCTACAGCCCGACCCGTGGGGTCATCGCGGAGGGCTCAACCTTTTTGCCTATCCACGCAACCCGCTCAGCCATGTCGACCTCCGCGGCCTCGTGCACAGGGCCCGCACGCAGCCGACCGGTGACGTCCAAGTCGGCGACGTCGAGTCGTACGAGGCCATGAACAGGCGCGCCGTCGTTGGCGACGATATCGATCACGACCACATTCCTGCCTTCTCCTCCGTACGTGATAAGATCAACGCGGACCGCAAGAAACAAGGTCTCAAGAAGCTGACTCCACAGCAAGAACAAAAGCTGAAGGACAACATGACCGTGCTGGCCGTCGAGCACGACGTGCACAAGGAGGGGCGGACCCACAGCAACAAAGGTGGCGAGGCACGCCGGACGGAGGACGGCAAGGACCTACGCGAGGCCGCAACCAAGGACCTTGCCGAGCACAAGAAGAACATGCCCAATGACGACGTTGACAGCATGTCGGACGCGGTTCACAAGCGGAACGAAGAAATAGGCCTGTATGACGACCCAGTCCGATCGTCTTTGTACGAGTAAAAGGAGCAGGAAGCATGAGTAAAGACTTCAGCAAGGACATGCCCGCCCTTCTGGGTAAGGAGATCGACGACCCCGACGTGACGAGCTTCTTGAAGACGCTCGACAAGGCCGAGGCTGTCCGCCTCACCTCCCTGAAGGAGCCGCGCTGGATTTCCGAAGATGCCGGGCTCGTCGTCTATGCGCAGCCGAAGACGCGGCGTATCACCGATGTGTTCATGTATGCCGATGGCTACGAGGGCTACAAGCAGTTCAAGGGGCCGCTTCC
>DASSMT010000107.1:0-12255 GCA_035688655.1 Polyangiaceae bacterium
GCGTTGCTTCCAGGCTGCTGGACCCGTGTGCCGTGCCGGCGGCACCGCCCTGGTGGCAGGCAGTAGCCAGCAAAGCTGAAAACGCAATACCGATGACCATGGAGCGACGGCGAAACATCAGCGGCAAGCTTACACGCGGCCAATTGTTCAGTCACACACGCCTGAGCCCAGCTGTGCCGCTCCTAGCCGTGCCCGGCCCCGACCATCCGTCCGATGGCCTCCTGCCAATCCGGCTGTGCCTTATCGGCGCGCTGATGGATGAGCAATCCCATTTCCTGAGCTCCTCCCAGACTCGGAGTTTGCCGAGCACGAACGTCGCGTCGGTTTGGCTCAACTCCCGAGACTCTCCGCGTCCGTAAATTCGATGCGACGCTCTGCCGAGCACTCGCGGAGCAAGCGCGCGAGCTGCATGCAGGTCATCGCGTTGCCTTTGATGATGAGCCCTTTCGCGAAGGGCAAGTCGGCGAGCACGCGAAACAGCATCCGGATCGCTTCTTGACCGTCCGAGCCCTGCGGCTTGAGCTCGCTGCTGTCGAACACGAACATGCCCAGGGGAAGCAGCGCTTGCGCGGCGGCCGGCGCGCTTTCGCCGAACGCGCGCACTACGTCGGCAGGCCAGTAACCCCAGGCGGCGATGCGCAGATTGCCGTCCGCATCGCTGAGGATTTTGAATCCACCGGCGTCGGAGCCGACGCTTTCGGACGGATGCGACGCGCCGCGCATCCTCTCCAGGCTAGCGTATTTTCGCCGGCCGGGAGCGCCGCCCAACGAGTTCTTTTCGATCGGGCGGCGCTTGTCTGTCTTGTCCGTCTTGTCCGTTGGTAGAGCTCAGCAGCGCGGCTCGGTCAGTTGCATTTTGCCGCGTCTACCGTGACCTTCGACGTGTTCTGGTTTGTCACGTGGTTTCCTAATTGCATTTTGCCGCGTCTACCGTGACCTTCGACGTGTTCTGGTTTGTTACCCATTCCCAGCCGATATCGTCCGGTTTGGTCGCGACGGGTGCACAAGCGCCGAAATTTTTGGTCAGCGTGGCGGCCGTGGTGTTGCAGTCTGCAGCAGCGAAGATGTTGCCTTGGGCGCTGACGACCTGCGTTTGTGCGGGGTCGAGGTTGATGCAAATGCCGGCGCTCTTGTTGTTGAGCTGATCGTTCGCTCCTTGTACGACGTTCGAACCCGGATCGTTCGCCTTGCCCAAGTCGACAGCGGACACGTCGTTGACGCCGTTCATCTTGGTGCCGGTATGGGAGAGGTGAATGCCGTTCAGCCCATTACCGACGAACACCGACTTACGAACGATGGCGGCGCTGCCTCCCAGGATCAGCAAGCCGTCGGAGGTCACGCTTCCGGTCCCCAGCACGCCCTTGACCGAATTCAAGGGTCGAGAAGTGCCGGTTTGGTTGAGTTCGATGTTCGCGTCGTTGTTTTGGCTGACCACGATTGTGCCACTGTAGCTCGTGGGTGTGGACGACGTATTGCTCGTCACCACGCCCTCGAGCTCCACAGAGCCGCGTTCGAGTACGCGGATGCCGCGCGAGGTGTTCCGGACCACTGACACCCTGCCGGTGTTGAGCTTGGCCACGAGCTTTCCGGTCCCTTCGACGGTGATCCCGGTTTGGCGGGACTGCGTGGTGCCGGAGAGTTGAACGGTCGTGCCGGCCAACAGCGTGAGGGTTCCGTTGAGGATATCGACGCCCGTCGCGCCGGTGTTTTGCACCGTGATGCCATCCAAGGTCGCGGCGGCATCCGCGGTCGGAAGGCGCACTCCGACGTCCGAGGTGCCGCCGCCATCGATCACCAAGTCCTTCAAGGTCGAGCCGGTGCCGACGAAGTTGAACCCGACTTTGCCCGCCGGGACGGTCACCGTCACCGGCGCGCTCGCCCCTCGAATGATCACATATTGGGGCACGGAGATCGGGAAGACTTCACCGGATGCCGTGCCGGCGTTGCCCTTGACCATGATCACTGCACCGGAAGCTTGAGTTGGGCTGCCGATCACTTGCAACGCGCGCGTGATTGTCTTGAACGCGCACGCGTTCGCTGCTTGCCCGCCGGCCTTACCGCTGCCCGTCCCGTTCGAATCGGTGCCATTGACCGGATCCACGAAATAGACCGTGTTGCCAGAGGCGAACGTCACGCCGTCGCAAGCGGTGCAGAGATTCGCAATGCACACGTGCGTGCCCGCGCATTGGGTCGTGGTGCTGCATGCCGAGCCACCCCCAACTCCGGCATTGCCGCCGGACGCGCCTCCGCCGCCCGAGGTACCGCCAGCGCCTGACGTGCCGCCGGTGCCTGACGCGCCGCCAGTGCCTGACGCGCCACCCGTGCCTGATGCGCCGCCCGTGCCGCCGTGCCCCGCGCTTGCGCCAGCGGAGCCGCCGTTCGAGCTCCCACCGCCGCTCGTGCCGCCGTGCCCTGCGTTAGAGCCGGCCGAACCCGCGTGTCCGCTCCCAGCACTGGAGACCTCGCCGGCCGCGCCAGCCATCTCGTCCGAACCAGCCTCACCGGCTGCGGAGTTGTCTCCCGCTTTGCCCGCGGCCGCGGTCGAAGAGCCGCCCGAGCCTGCGTGAGTGCCGCTCGAGCCCGCCGAGTGTGCTCCTCCCGAATTGGTCCCTCCCGTCCCAGCGCTTGTCCCGTCTGGCGAGCTATCGGAACCGCAGCCCACCAACAACAACGGAACGAGTGCCAGAGATCCTAGAACGCTGGACTTCAGCATGGAAAATTCCTCCCGAAAATTACTCTCTCGCCCCCGATGGCGACTTGCGACCAGAGCACGCGGAGCGGCAGTCGTCCAGACGAGAAAAAGCATTTAATGTCCGGTCGGCAGGGGCGCGAGAGCGATGAGTCGACTCGCGCAGTGAGCGGGCACGACTCATGCGCTGGCGACGTGGCTCATTCGTACCAGCAATCGAACTGCAAAAATGCCGTGTGCCGATAGGCTCGAGCTCGTTCCCGAGCGATTCGGACCTGTGCAGACCGGTCGCCGCTCTTCGGACAGCCTCTACCCGGCGCGGCTCAGCGGCTCGCTGCTTTCTGTGTTCTGCAGCTCGTACATGAGAGTATTGCGAACTTGCCGCCGGCTCTCCAAAGCACGCATGCGAGTTGAAAATCAAATTAGCCCAATTCAAAGAGCCTTCAGGACTGGCCACGCAAACGTGCGTCGCGAACGGTACGCGCGGAAGAATGAATTGACTCTGTTGGCAGTTGCGCGCCCATCATTGGGCGCCATGCATTGACGAGAGCGGGGCGCTGATGCGAGCAACTCAACTGGCCTTTTCGCTCCAGGAGCCGAGGCAACGCGGCGGATCGTCGGCACGGTCGCGATCTGGCGGGGCCTCGGCAAGTGCGCAATGCACTCGTCTCTCATGGTTGGTCACATCGTTCGCCAATTTCAGCGGACGGAGGAGCGCGAGCGCAATCAGTCCGGGGGCGGCACGCTTCGCTCCGCCGGCGGAGCCGGATCAGGCGCTGCTCGGCGCTGAACCGTGGGCTTGAATACAACAATTCGCTCGAGCTCTTTGCGAGGCCACCGCCATCGACCTCGCTGACTTCGCAGGCGGTGGGGTGGGGCGATTCTTGGCGATTTTTGCGACTTTTGTAGACAGATTTGGAGTGTGCAGCCGCGTTGACTTGGCGTGTCAGATGGATTTGGGGTGTTGCTTTCGCGAGGCTTCGCGTGGCGAGCCTTTTGCGAGCTCGCTCGACTTATGCAGCTGGCCGCAAAGATTGCCGCGAAGAAAATCTGTGGAGCCCTCGGGGACAGCCGACGTAGCCTTCGATAAAACCGCGGAAAGCGCAGCCCCAAGCGAGCGCCTTCATTGCCCCGGCGCATGGTCGCGCTGGCGGTGCGCGTCTGGGAGCCATACCGCCGCCACAGGTATGGAATGTGTAGAAATCATCAGACTCGTTTACGTCCTGCAAAACCGCAAGAAACACGCGCGGGGGCGCAGCTTGACGCGCTTTCTGCCCGGTTCGATCGCTTTGCGAGCGCGCCGTCGGACACGCTTTTTATTTGGGGGTTCAACACGCCCCAGTCGCGCGCCGGAGCCTCACCACAGGGCGGCTAGAACCGCTCTTGCCCGAGCCGAAGGATTCAGGGGGCCTTGAGCAGCGTTGCGAAGCCGTTTGCTGGGATCGTGAACTGAATGCTGGAGCCGCCGACCGCGGTCGTCAGTTGCTTGCTCGAGCTGTCGCTGTTGTGCATCACCGTCACGATGCTTCCGTCGGGGTTCTTGAAAGCCAAAGCGTCGAGAGTCGTGCTCGTCACGTCGATCCGCTTCGCGCCGGGCACCACGAAGTGGGAAAAGTGATCGAACACGTAGAACGCGGGGGTCACCGTCAGTGCCCGAGTCTCGGTGTCGACCACCAACAGCGAATTCTGCGGCCAGATTCTTTGTGAGTCGAGGCCGAGTCCGACGCTATCGAGCACCATGTGCTTGGCAATGTAAGCGGTCGCGCCCGCCTTCAGCCAATCGCGAATCAAGCCCCAACTTTCGATCGCGTAGGCGTAATCGTTGGGCGGTTTGTCGCGCTGAAACGTCGACAGCCAGGGGAAATTGCCGGGTTGGTGTTCGGTCTGGATGACTGGCAGGTTCAGGGACGTGACCCGCGCCATTTGCTTGATCATGCCCCACTCGAAGCCAAAGCCGCTGATGGCTTTCAATGCCTGCGCGTCTGCCTTGACCGAGGACACGATCGCAGTGTCGAGGCTGCTCTCCTCGCCGTTCTCCATCAAGCCGATGTATACGCGCGCGTTCACGCCCTGCGCCGCGAACATCGGACTCAGGTAATCACGCACGAACTTCACGTACGAAGGCGTCGTCCAGATGCAAGACGGGAAGTTGTCGGCGAAGCTCGGCTCGCGCTGCACGGCGATGGCTTCGACCGTGATGCCCTGCTTTCCATACTCCTGGACGAACTTGGCCAGATACAGCGCAAAGGCCTGGAGCGTCGTCGCGTCCTCCTTCATGTTGCCGCCGTCGTAGCCGGAGGGGACGCCATTGAGCGGCAGGGAGCCCGTCTTCATCCAAACGGGCGGGGTCCAGGGGACGGCCAAGAACCGGAGTCCCGGATTCAGGGCCAGCGCCGCTTTGACGTATGGAATGAGATACTTCTGATCGCGGCTGAGCGAGAACTTCTCCATCGACGGATCAGGGGTGCTGTCGTCGTCGGTGACATCGAGCGTGTAGCGATCGATGGCGAACTCGTTGGCGCCGATCGGCAGCCGGCCGAACACGAAGCGCGCGCCCTCCGTGCCGAACAACAGGTTCAACGCTCGCGCCCGCTCGCCCTCGGAGAGCAGCGTGAGATAGCTCCAGGATCTCTCGTTGAAGGTCCCACCGAAGCCATCGAACGTTTGGTACGTCTTGGTGTCGTCGACGATTACGTCGGGAGGGCCGTTCGCCTCCTCGCTGAATGCTTCAGTCTTCCAAAGCGCATCCGAAGCGGAGCTGACGACCTGAGTCTGGATGATGGGCGCAGCTCCGGCGCTGGCGCCGCTCATGCCAGCGGCGCTGGCACTGCTCACGCCAGCGGCGCTCCCGGCCACGCCGCCGCGGTCGTCGGCAATGGCAAGCGCGCCGCTGCTGCCAGCCGAGCCTGCGCTCGTTCCTGCCGTTCCAGCGCTCGCGCTGCTCGCCGGCTGCAGCATGCCGCTCGCGCCGGCGACGCTGGCCGTGCCGCTCGCGCCGGCAACCGCAGTCGAGCTCTCGGAAGTCGACCAAGGGGTTTGTCCGCACGCGCACGAAAAAGCCAGGGCGATGCCGGTGAAGCGCTGAAGCAGCGCGCTCATCGAGTGAATCCTTTCGAGGAGACCGCCACGGTCAACATCCCGCACAGATTGTCGAGCATCAGAGCCGCCTCCCTCGCCACGCGCCGAGTGTCCACCCGTTCGTTCTGCGGCGCAACCGCGCAACCGCCGAACCATTGGCGAGGGCCGAGTTCTACGTTGGTTCGGGCAACCGCGATGGCTCGTACGTGCTCCCGGGGTTCTCATGAAGCTCATGACCGGCGGAATTGCCTCTCTCGGTGAGACGCTATACACCGGTTTGGCGATGCCCGGAGCGCTCGAGGAGACGAAAGACACGCGCGCCGCTCGCAGGCAACAGCGCACGTGGGCGCGTGTCGTGCGCTTTCTGGCGCGGATCGAGCTCTTGATCGATCGCGTGGTTTGGGGCCTACGACAGCGCTTTGGGCGCTTGGGCCCGCTTCAGATCGTGAGCTACCGCGGCTTTGGAACGAAGGAGCGTGTCGTGCTGCGCGGCCGCGTGCTGGAGGCCTCCGTGCTGGAGCGCTCATTGCCCGCGGACTCCACGTTCCGCAGCTTTCGCCGCATGTTGCGGCGCTTCCTTTCTCGAGAGCTGCCGGAAGCTACGCTGAACGCTCGGCTGGGCGCAAACTCGCAGGTCGGCGTCACTGACGACGAAGGCTACTTCGCGCTGCCCATCGCCGTGCCGAACACGGCCGGCAGCTCCGAGTGGCTGCGCGCCGAGGTCGAGGTAGTGAGCGCGAAGGTGCGCGGTCTGGTGCCGGTGCACGACACGGTGGAGATCCTGATCCCCGGTGCAAATGCCGAGCTCGGCATCATCAGCGACATCGACGACACCGTGCTGCAGACCCACGTCGGGAAACGGCTGAAGATGATTTGGGTGACCTTGTCGGGCAGCGCGTTCACGCGCATGCCGTTCGAGGGCACGAGCGAGCTATACCACGCGCTCGCCCACGGAGCGTCGGGCGAGGCCAACAACCCCGTCTTCTACGTCTCCAAGAGTCCCTGGAATCTGTACGACTTCTTGGTCGACTTCTTGGAGCACCACGGCCTGCCGCGCGGTCCGTTGCTGCTCCGGGACATCGGCTTGCACGAAGCGCCGCCCGTCGATCACAAGGCGGCAGCCGTGCAGGAGCTGCTCGAGCTGTATCCAAAGCTGCCGTTCGTCCTGATCGGTGATAGCGGCGAACGTGACCCGGAGATTTATCTGGAGGCGGCGCTGCGCAATCCGCGGCGAATTGTGGCCATCTACATCCGCGATTTGGCGCGGGAGCACCAAAAAGGCGACCCTGGGAGTCGCGCGCACACGCTGAGCGAGCGCGCCCGGGCGTATGGCACCGAGCTGCTCTGGATCGAGCACGCGAGTCAGGCGCTCGTGCACGCGCGTGAGCGGGGCCTCGCTGCGCCCTCGGGCGGCGCGAAGGCGCCAACGTAGAGCAGCTCTCGAGTGCGCCGCGCTCAGACGATCTGTTGGCGCAAAAACTCGGGCGGCTCGGGTGAACGCGGGCGAGGACCCGACTCGAGACTGCGCCCGGTGAGCGCCCGCAAGAATACCTTGCCCAGCACGCTTGGGTGAAATAGATGCGACGGGGGTTCGAGTAGATTCATGACTCGCGCGAAACGTCGGTAGACGTCGTCGTCCGAACACGTCAGGCGATGGACATGCCCGGTGTACCAATGGGCGAAGCCGATGCCGAACGGGCGGCGGCCAGGCACTTCCGGGTACCGGAAATCTTCGCTGGTCGAGAGCTCCCAAGCCGTGCGGTACGCGGCGGGAACGCGCGCCCAATACGCGCGTGTCGGATCATCGTCCGACTCGCGCAAGCAGCGTTCGAGGATTTGCGCAGACAGCGCGGCCACGGTCATTCCCTGGCCAAACACCGGATCGACGCTGCACAACGCGTCGCCGATCGCTACCGTGCGCGGGGCCACGCGCCGCAGCGAGGCGTAGTGACGCAGCCGCGCGCTGCGGTAGTGGTAGCGATGAAAGTCGCTCGCGCGTGTGGCGCTCGCCAGAAAATGAGCAATCTCTGGTTCCGGTAGGCTGCGCGCGAACTCGCGAAAAGCGTCGTCGTCCGCTGCCGAGTGCTCACCGCACCAGCCGAACATCGACACCAGGACCTCGCCCGTTTCGAGCGGCAGCGCGGCGCCTGCACGCTTCCCGAGTGGTGGGTGGGGGTAGAGCAGAATCCCGAGCCAATCCCGACTTGCCGAAGCCGTGAAGCGCGCCGAAGTGTAATTGACGTCGACGACTACCGAGTCTTCTCGTGGGGGCTCGAAGCCGGCTGCCTCGAGGGCCTCGGGCAACTTCGACGCTCGACCGGAGGCGTCGACCAAAAAATCGACGTCGACCTGGTCTGTGCCCAGCGCGAGGCGCGGTCTTTGGGACGGCCAAGAGAGGCCGTCGACGCTGGCTCGCCTCAGCTCGACGTTCGGCAGCGCGAGCACGCGCCGTCGCAGCTCGGCTTCGAGCAGCGGGCGGCTCTGGACATGAATGCGAATGTTCGACTCGAAACGCCGCTTCCAGCCGCCGAAATGGTGCCAATTGTTGTATTGGCTCATGTCTTGGTAGATGCCGCCCGCCTGCGCGATTGCGGCGAACAAGTCGGGAAATAGCCGCTCGAGCACCGCGGAACCTGCCCCGAGCAGTGCGTGCGCGTGATGGGCCTGCGGGGTTCCTTTGCGCACGCCGCTGCCTGCGCTGGCGAGGGACAAATCATCGCGCTCGAATACGATCACTCGTTCGAAGGCGGGGCTCAGCACCCGCGCGGCCAAGAGCCCTGCCACACTGCCGCCCACGACCGCCGCTACCGTCCGAGCCATGGGCTTTACCTAGCACACCCATTTTCGCTTCTGCAGCCAGATGCCTGGCGCCGAAGCAGTGTCAGGCTGCCGTCGGCGGGTGGGTGCTCCGGGGGAGCACCGAGATCGGTGCGGGCGATGTCGTTTCGGCTGCTTGTTGCAAGCGCTGGCGGAGGTGATCGCGCTCGGCGGCGAGCTCGGCCGGTAAGCGATCGAGCAGCGGCGCGAGCAGTTGATCGTGGGTCTTGGCTTCTTCCAACAGCCGCTCGGGATCGACGCTGAGCAGCTGCTCGAAATCAGCAGCCGGCAGCTGGAGACCCGTGAGGTTCAAGTCTCCCTGACCGGGCAGAAAACCGCACGCAGTTTCGATTGCGCCCGCACGACCGTGCGCTCGCTCGATGATCCAGGAGAGCACGCGCGCGTTTTCGCCGAAGCCCGGCCACAGGAAGCGGCCGCCCGTGGCACGCCGAAACCAGTTCACCCGAAAAATGGGCGGTGGCTGCGAGAGGGTTTTGCCGAGCGCGAGCCAATGCCTCAAATAGTCGGCCAGGTGGTAGCCGCAGAACGGCAGCATGGCCATCGGATCGCGGCGGATCTGCGGCAGGCTGCTCTCGGCCGCCGCTGTCGCTTCGGAACCCATGGTCGCGGCGGAATAGACGCCGTGCGTCCAGTCGAAGGCTTGGTAGACGAGCGGCAGATCCTGGCTCAGGCGGCCGCCGAACACGAGCGCGGTCAAGGGTACGCCTTGGGGGTCATTCCACGCCGGATCGAGGCATGGGCAACGAGTGAGCGGCGTCGTGAAGCGCGCATTGGGATGGGCGGCAGGAGAACCCGAGGCAGGCGTCCAATCACGACCGCGCCAATCGATGAGATGTGCGGGCGGTTCGTCGGTCATGCCTTCCCACCAGACGTCGCCATCGTCCGTGAGCGCGACATTGGTGAAGATGGTGTCCGCGGCGATGGCTCGCATCGCGGTTGGATTCGACTTTTCGTTCGTGCCTGGTGCCACGCCGAAGAAGCCATTTTCAGGATTGATGGCATACAGGCGGCCGTCGCTGCCGGGGCGGATCCAAGCGATGTCGTCGCCCAGCGTCGTGACCTTCATGCCCGGAAGGGCCGGGGGCACGACCATCATGGAAAAATTGGTTTTTCCGCAGGCGCTGGGGAATGCCGCGGCCACGAAATTGCGCTCGCCGCTCGCGGATTCGACACCCAAGATCGCCATGTGCTCGGCGAGCCAGCCTTCGTCCCGTGCCATGACCGACGCGATGCGCAGCGCGAAGCACTTCTTACCGAGCAACGCGTTGCCGCCGTAGCCGCTGCCGAACGACCAGATCGCGCGCTCTTCCGGGAAGTGCGCGATGGTCGTGTGTTCGGGATTACAGGGCCATGGGACGTCGCTCTGGCCGGGCAGCAGCGGCGCGCCGAGCGAATGCAGGCAGCGCACGAAGTCGGCTCCTTCGGCGAGCACGGCCAGCGGTGCCGCGCCCATGCGAGTCATCGTGTGCATGCTCACGACCACGTACGGCGAGTCCGTCAGCTGCACGCCCAGGCGCGCGAGCGGTGAGCCCACGGGGCCCATGCTGAAGGGAATGACATACAGCGTACGCCCGCGCATCGAGCCACGCAGCAGCGGCAGGAGCTGCGCTTTCAGCTCTGCCGGAGCGCGCCAGTGGTTGGTCGGTCCGGCGTCGGCCTCGCGCTCGGAGCAAATGAAGGTTCGGCTTTCGACGCGCGCGACGTCGCGCGGGTCGGAGCGACACAGGAAGCTGTTCGGGCGCTTTTCGGGGTCGAGCGCGAGCAGCGTGCCGCTTGCCACCATGGCGCCCAGCAGTTGCCTGCGTTCGAGTTCACTGCCATCACACACGTGAACCGACGCGGGCTGGCACAGCGCCACGATTTCGTCGATCCAGTCGTTGAGGGCCGCGTTCAGAGTCCAACCTTCCTGTGGCATGGAGAGCTCCAAGTTAAGGCGCGTTCCTCGAGAGAGTCTTGCTATCCCCCCAGAGTGATGCGCTGATGAAATTCATTTAAGGGTCGCGCGCTGACGCGCAAGGAGCGCGCATCGAGATTGCTGCGCGCTCCGCGCAGCGCCGCACACCCGAGCTTCTCTGCCCCTACATGGTGCTGGCACCCTCCGTGTGGAAGCGCGGCGCCGAGCATTTTCACCCGTGCACAATCCCGGCGCGTGCGGCCGGCACCCGGGGCATGCAGATTCGCGCAAGTTTTTGCCCGCTTCTCCCCTTTGCCCAGGCGAGGTTCGCGAGGTTTTCGATGAGAGCCACGAAAAAGCGGGTCGAGTGCGGAATGCCGTCGCCACGACTCTTCGCGTCATTTCTAGGCCTGACGGCTCTGGTCCCGCGCAGCGCAAAGGCGACGGACTACTTCGTCGCGACCACCGGCAGCGACTCGAACGTGGGCACTCTGGCAGAGCCGTTTGCCAGCATTCAAAAGGGCGCCGACGTCGCGGTTGCGGGCGACACGGTGTACATCCGCGGCGGGGTATACGAGATCACGACGCCCAAGAACTCCGGGGCGGGCGTCACCTTCAGCAAGAGTGGCACCTCCGACACGAATCGCATCAAGTATTGGGCGTATCAGGGCGAGGTCGCCATCTTCGATTTCACGAACATGGTGCTCTCGACCAGCGGCTACACACACGGCTTCGTCGTCACGGGCAGCTGGCTTCACTTTCGCGGCCTCGAGCTGCGGAACGTGCCGATGAACATGTTCTCCAACAACGCGATTGCAGCCAATGGCGGCGGCAACTGCATCTTCGAGCTCTTGAATCTGCACCACAACTCCGGCAACGGCATATTCATCGGCAAGGGGACGGGCGGCGACCTGATCTTGAATTGTGATGCGCACGACAACTACGACGCGACGTCCAACCAAGGTGACGGCCAGAACGCAGACGGCTTTGGGGTCCACTACCAGACGAGCGGCGCCACCACGATCGTGCGCGGTTGCCGCGCCTGGTGGAACTCGGACGACGGCTACGATTTGATCAACCAAGAAGTCCCGGTGATCATCGAGAACTCCTGGGCGATGGGCAACGGCTACATCAAATTAGGCACGGCGCGGCCCAAGGACGGCAACGGCAACGGTTTCAAGGCCGGCAGCAGCAAGACCGGGGTCAGGCACGTGATCCGCGGCAGCCTGGCCTGGAAGAACGTGGCCTCGGGCTTTTACGCGAATCACTCTTCGGGCGGGAACGACTGGTTCAACAACACCTCTTACGACAACGGTACCCAATACAACATGTTGGCGAGCGATCCGAACGACTCGTCCGTCACGATCATTCTCATGGGCACGCTCGTGCACAAGATGAGAAACAACATCGGCTTTCCCAACAAGAACAGCAACATGAGCGGGGTCGACACCGCGTTCAACGCCTGGGATCTTTCGCTTGCGCCTGCGGCTGGTGATCTCACGAGTGTCGCGGATACGGACGCGCTCGGCCCGCGGCAGCCCGACGGCAGCCTGCCCAATCTGGATTTCATGAAGCTCAAAGCCGGCAGCAAGCTGATCGATCGCGGCACGGACGTCGGCTTGTCCTTTGCGGGCGCGGCGCCGGATTTGGGGGCCTTCGAGTATGGCGCGACCAGCACGAGCAGCGCGGGTGCTGTTGGCGTCGCAGGCGGCCCGAGTGGCAGTGCAGGCGGCAGCGCGCCGGCCGGAGGAGGGGG